>NZ_JBFAIN010000004.1:0-419661 GCF_040654735.1 Saccharopolyspora sp. NPDC050642
GACCCGACCGGATTCCCGCTCTGGTCCTCACCGGTCGAGCCCGGCAGCGTCCACGACCTCACCACCGCCGAAAACCACGTTCTCGGCGCCCTCTATTGGGCGGCTTCCCGGCTCGATCTACCGACGCTGGCCGACGGCGGTTTCCAGGGCGCCGGCATCGGTGTCCACACACCGATCAAACACCACAAATCCTTCACAGGCCACCCACTCGAGGCCGACAACCGCACCTACAACGCCCTGCTCAGAGGCCTACGCGCCCAAGGAGAACGCGGCTTTGCGCTCCTCACCGAACGCTGGCGCACACTCAAACGCATCACCGCCAGCCCACGCAAAATCACCGCGATCGCCCGCGCCGCACTCACCCTCACCCACCACGAACACAACCGAATCCACTGAGATCACCTCATTGAAATCGAAGGTTCGATTTCAATGGAAATTGCGGAGGACGGAGTCCAGGCGGCGGCCGTGACTTCCGCAGGGCCGCCACCCGCACCGCCACGCGAAACGCGCCTGGAAACAGGCTTCAGACGGTGATCTGGTGCAGCAGGATGTCCCGCACCAGGGCGCCGAGCGTGTCCGCTTCGGTCTTGGCCTTGATCCGGGCGCGGTGGACGTCCACGGTCTTGACGCTGGTGCCCAGCCGGCGGGCGATGAGCTGGCTGGGCAACCCGTCGATGACCAGCCGAAGCACCTCTCGTTCGCGTTGCGTCAGCACGTCCAGCCGTCGGAGGACGTCACGACGGCAGGTGTGATCGGCGAACCGCCGTTTCGCCTCCAGCAGCTGTTTCTGCACGATCTCCAGCATCTTCTGCGGCTCGTAGGGCTTCTCCAGGAAGTCGACCGCGCCCTGCGACATCGCCCGCACCGACATCGGGATGTCGCCGTGCGCCGAGCAGAAGATGACGGGCGCCGGATAGCCCAGCTGCAGCAGTCGCTCCTGCAGCTCGAAGCCGCTGACCCCGGGCATCCGGATGTCGACGATGACCACCGCCGACTCGTCCGGGTCGAACTCGGCCAGGAACGAGCTCGCGTCCGGGTAGCTCAGCGCCTGGATTCCCACGCTTTCGAGCAGGAAGATCAGCGACTGCCGCAGGTCCTCGTCATCGTCGACGATGTGGACCACGGGGTCCGAGGCTGTCATGACCGCCACCGCCTCCCTTACGGTTTCATCAGCACCGATGTCGACGGGTAGTCGCTCGCCCAGCCGGGTGCCAGCGGCGCGACGAACACGTTCTCGGTGCGCGTACGGGTGATCTTCCAGGTTCCCGAGACCTTTCGGAAGGAGTTGTTCAGGCGGCTCGACCGCAGCAGGGCCTTCCCGTCGGAGAACAGCCACGGCTGCACGTGGATCCACTGGCCGGTCGCCTCGTGCCCGTCGACGTGGATCTGCTCCGAAGTCAGGTAGTGGGCGTTCAGCACCAACGCGGGGGCCTGCTCCTCGCTCCAGAACCGCTCGAAGTGCTCGCGAATCGCCGCGGCGCCCTCGGCCCGCCCGAACTGGCCGTCGTAGTACTCGCCCACGCCTTCCCAGACCGCGTCCTCGCTGTAGAGCTCCATGATCAGATCGATGCGGTGCGCGTCGTCGCGCACGCCGAACTCCGGGTTCGGCGTGTCGCACAGGAACATGTAGCGGGCCTGGAGGCGGCGAATCTCCGACTCGGCCTCCAGTTCCTCGATCCGCCGCGTCAAGGCGGCGACAGTGGCATCGCTGGTCATGAACTCCCCACTCCCTGCGGTTCACATAGTGATGACGGTATTGGCGAGAACGCCCTCGTAGCCGAGTTGCCGGCCGCTGGACTCCGGCCCTCGCCGCAGCAGCTGCGTGGCCCCGCTATCCCTTCGGCCGTGCACGTCTCAGGTCGGTTGCCCGGTGGCCGCAGGAAGGTCCGCAGTGCTGCGGCCGGTCAGGGCCTTCGTGCGCAACGCGCCGAACGTGGCCCGGTCGCGGGCCGCCGTTTCACCCCGGGCAGGCGCGGCCAGGGCCACGACGACCGAGACGAGCAGGCTCAGCGGAACGGTCACCAGCGCGGGGTTGCTGAACCCGAGGGGCGCAGATGGCCCGTGCACGGCCGGGCTGAGCAAGATGATCGCGACCGACGCCACGAGCCCGACGACCATGCCGGACAGCACCGCGCGGGCGGTCATCCGTCGCCAGTAGATGGTCAGCAGCAACGCCGGCAGGTTCGCGCTGGCGGCGACGGCGAACGCCAGCGACGCGAGGAACGCCACGTTCTGCTTCTCCGCCGCCAGAGCGAGGACCACACCGGTCGCGGAGGTCGCGAGCGTCGCGATGCGCGCCGATGTCAGCTGGCCGCGCGGGCTCACCGCACCCCGCTTGATCACCTGGGTGTAGAGGTCGTGCGCGATCGCCCCGGACGTGGCGATCACCAGCCCGGACAGCACGGCGAGGATGGTCACGAAGGAGACAGCGGCGACCAGTGCCAGCAGGAGGCCACCGCCCAACGTTTCGGCCAGCTGCGCCACCGCCAGGTTGCCCGCGGGGCTCTGCGCCGTGATCTCGTCCCGCCCGACGAGCTTGGCGGCGCCGTAGCCGATCACCGGGATCATCAGGTAGAAGACGGTGAACACCCAGATCGCCGTGATCGCCGACGACCGTGCGGCGCGAGCATCCGGCACGGTGAGGAACCGGATCATCACGTGCGGCAGCCCGAGCACCCCGAACACCAGGCCGAACACCTGGGACAGCTGGTCGAAACCGGCGAGGGCGGAACTGCGGTTCGGCGCGACCGCCGCAGTGCCGAAGGTGTCCAGCGCGTCCTGGAAGACCCCCAGCGGGTTGCCGCCGTAGCGGACCAGGACGAGCACGAACAGCGCGACGGCGCAGCCCATCATGAGGGTGGTCTTCACGATCTGGATCCAGCTGGTGGCGAGCATGCCGCCGAGCATCGTGTACACGGTGGTGAGGCCACCGATGACGAGCACGGCGACGGTGTAGTCCAGGCCGAACAGCAACCGCACGAGCAGGGCGGCTCCGACGAACTGCGACACGAGGTAGAGGGTGCTCACCACCACCGTGCTGGTGGCCATGACGGCCCGGACGTCCCTGCCGCCGAAGCGAGCGGCCAACACGTCGGCCAAGGTGAAACGTCCCAGGTTGCGCAGCGGTTCGGCGACCAGGAGCAGTGCGAGCACGTAAGCGACCGGGACGAACACCGCGAGGTAGAAGCCGTTGAACCCGGTGAGCGCGATCGCCCCGGTGACCCCGAGGAACGACGCCGCCGAGATGTAGTCGCCCGCGATGGCAACACCGTTCTGCCTGCCGGTGAGCTGGCCGCCGGCGACGAAGTGGTCGGCGGCCGACTTGCTGCGCCGCGCCGCGACGTAGGTGATGACCAGGGTGAGCACGACCAGGGCTGTGAAGATCGTGGCGGTGTAGATGTTCACGACCGGCCCTCCCGGACGAGCTCCACGGCCTGGTCGAGCCGCCGTGCCCGCGCGGCGTACCACGCGGCGACGGCGAGTGCGGCGGGGAACTGCGCGAAGGCGTAGATCCAGGCCCAGGTCAGTCCCCCGCCGGTCAAGCCGTCGAGCGCGCCGGTGAACTGACCGAGCACCGGCAGCGGGAAGAACACTACGCAGATCAACACGGACAACACGGCCACCAGGCGCATCCGGCGCCGGGCGAGGGTGTCCACCATGGACGGTTCTGGGACGGGCGCACTTGGCGCGGGGGGATGCGAGTGCTCCAACGGCATGGCCGCTCTCCTTCTGGTCAACCGCGGTCGCGCAGCTCCTTAGCGGATCCGCTGCGGATGCGCGGGTGACCGCGCACACAGCCAGCTCGATATCGGAACGCTACGGACCTGGTCGAAGGCGAACAATGCGCGTTTGCCCCCTGGCAGGTGAAGGAATCACACCGGCCCCTGAAGAAATCCCCTACTCCTCCGCCGGCCCGCGCAGCACCAGCTCCCGCGCCCTGACTTCGGCTTGTTGCGCCGCCGCCCGGGGTCAAGAGCGTGGCCGTCCTCTCCCCGTCGCCGTCGCATTGGGCAGTAGGTTCTGGGCATGCTCCGTGGAAGGACTGGCGAGTCCGCTGCGATCGAGCAACTCGTGGCCGACGCCCGACTCGGGCACAGCGGAGCTCTGATCCTGCGCGGCGAGGCGGGTATCGGGAAGTCGGCCCTGCTGGAGCACGCCCGCACCATCGCGGCCGATCTGCGGGTTCTTCGCGGGTACGGGATCGAATCGGAAAGCGAGTTGCCCTTCGCCGGTTTGCGCCTCCTGCTGCGCGAGCACCTCGACGGCATCGACAGGCTGCCCGCGCAGCAGGCAAGCGCGCTGCGCGCGGCGCTCGGAATGGCGACCGGTTTCGGGGGCGACCGGTTCCTCGTGGGACTCGCGGTGCTGACGCTTCTCGCGGACCTGGCGGAACAAGGCCCCGTGCTGTGCCTGGTCGATGTCGCGCATTGGCTGGACCACGCTTCCGCCGAGGTACTGCTGTTCGTCGCCCGCCGGCTGCATGCCGAAGGCGTTGCGCTCCGTTGGCCCTGCGAGTGGAGGCACACCGGGCGCTTGCCGAGACCTTCGACAGCGCGGCCGACGCCGATCGGCGCGCATGGCACCTGGCCACGATCAGCGCCGGGCCGGACGAACACGTTGCCGCGATGCTGGCGGACAGCGCCGAACGCGTCCGGGCGCGAGGCGGTTTCGCGGCGATGGCCGCCGCCTGCGAACGTGCCGCCACGCTCAGTCCGGACCCGGAGCACCGTGGCCGCCGGCTGCTCGCGGCTGCGGATGCGGGCCGGCTCGATGACGCAGGCGACCAAGCCGCACGCGCCGCCGATTTCATCACCGACCCTGTGGCGCTCGCGCGAGTCGCGTCCGTTCGAGCCACGGTCGCCGACGAACAGCACCGCCCGAGGTCGGCTCATCGGATCCTGACCGATGCCGGGCTAGCCGCTGACGGAAACCCGGGCACGGCCGGCTACCTGCTCTTCCGCGCGGTGGATTCCGCGATTGTCGCGGGTGATCTGGCGTTCGTTCACGAAACGGCGGAGCGCACGGCCCAGCGTCCTGAAGGCCGGCGGGCGCTTGCGCTGGCACGGATGGCTACCGGGTTCGGCAGCGAGGCGAGCGACGAGATCGCCGATGGCGTGCGCGCGCTCCGCGAGCTGATCGACATCACCGAAAGGGAAGTCGGCGCGCTGAAGTTGCGGGAGACGGCCCTGGTTCCGTCCTGGTACTGGGCGCTCGGCGACGACGTCGGCGGCCTCGAACTGGCGGACAGGCTGGTTCAGCACTGCCGAGAACAGGGTGCGATCGGCGTGCTGCCGCTGGCCCTGTGCGCGCTCAGTCGCTTCGAGTCTTCGGTCGGGCGCCAGTACGACGCGCTCGGTCGTCTGACGGAGGCGGACGCAACCAGGCACTTTCCCGTCCACCAACGTCGCCGACCAGCCACGCCCCACAGGTGGATGCTGTACGAGCCGCACCGGGGCACCCATCAGCGACGAGCCGGGGCCACCAGCCGCAGGTGATCTCTGGTTGAGGGTTTCGGGCGCACTTTCGCGGAGGATTCGTCGCAGAGTTTCAACCGAGCTTTCAAGGATATGATTCAGGGACATGGCACAGAGCACGCACACCGTGTCCGGAGACTTCGACCTGACGATGGACGAGCTGCGCCTCGTGGCGCGTTACGTGGTTCGGCACGCAGAGGACGTCCTGCCGGTCTTTGAGCAAGCCGTTCCCGACGACCCGCGCCCCCGCGCAGCGATCGACGCTGCCTGGGCGTTCATCAACGGTGCGAACAGGACGAAATTGCAGCGCGTCACTTCCCTCGACGCCCATCGAGCCGCCCGGTCCGCACCGTCCGAAGCCGCGCGACTGGCCGCGCGATCCGCCGGAGACGCCGCATCGGCCGCATACCTGCACCCCATCGCCCAAGCCAGTCAGATCGGCCACATCCTGCGCGCCTCCGCGAGCGCTGCGCGCATCGGGGAGCTGGAGGCGGGCGGTGACCCCGCGATCGGGGATGCCCTGCTGGAACGGTCGCGGCAGCGTGCGACACCGGTGCTCATCGACGTGCTCCGCCGCTACCCGCCCGCGGCGATCGGCAGAAATCGTGTCGCCCGGCTGATGAGCACTCTGGATCGTTCCCTGCGCCAGGCGGCTGACCGGTCGCCAGGGCACACCGCGGGGAGTCGCGCCGATGCGCGCGGGAAGGAGCGCGAGGCATGATCCTCCCGAAGGTCCGGGACCCTCGCTTCGTGACGATCCGCCGTGGCGGGACTCTCACCGATGCGGATCACCATCTCCTCGCCCTGTGGGCTGCCTCGTGTGCAGAGCACGTCCTCGACCTCTTCGAGTCGGCCCGGCCTGGGGACCCGCGACCGCGCCAGGCGATCGAGCATGCCCGGGCCTGGGTGCGTGGCGAGGTCAAGATGATGCAGGCCCGCGCGGCGGGCGGCCATGCGATGGGGGCAGCCAGAGACCTGCGCGGGGCAGCACGCCATGCCGCGTACGCCGCCGGCCAGGCCGGGGTCGTCGCACACGTCGCCGCACACGAACTCGGCGCAGCCGCCTACGCGATCAAAGCGGCACGTGCAGCGGCACCGGAAGGCCTGAGCGACGCCGCAAGACGACTCGAATGCCAGTGGCAGCGCGATCAGCTCCCGGAGGCGATCCGCGAGCTCGTACTCGATGACCAGCGACTGCGCAACGACATCTGCTGGTCGGTGTTCGACTGTTGAAGCACAACCTCGCACGGCCCCGATTGCCGGCCCGGTCGAAGTTCCCGCCTTGATGCCGGCATCTCGGCAGTTGCGACCATGCAAACCGGCCAGAAGGCCTCGACCGGTGAGCGTGGTGCCGAGTTCCTTCGCCGACACCTTCAGCGTCGAGCAGACGTAGCAGTTCACGGCGAGCACCGCCCGGTCAAGGTGGGCGAGGATGGATTCTGCGTGCTGACGGACTTGGCAGAAGCCCGAAACCCGCCCCCAATACCACCACCGTCGTGGGTAACGCAAATGTGCAATTTACCCCCGACAGGTCTAGCTTCCCCCAAGCGAGGATCTCAGTGACGTTCCATCCTCGCGGTACGTCCTGGACTCCTCCCCCGTCCAGGACGTCAACAGGGCTCGACATGGTGAGTCCTGCGGTTGTTCCGCTTGCGCTCCGTCGAGGGCGTAGGGGCGGTGGGACAACGCAACGAGCCGCCCTCGCACCACAGGTGCGCGGGCGGCTCGCCGCGGGTGAACTTCGCGGTGCGGGCGACACCCGACAGCCACCCCACCTTCCCCGATCCCGGCAAGGCCCCGACTCCTCGCCAGGCCCACGCGGGACTCCCTTTACGCAGGTCGTGACAACACTGTGAACGCGCAGACAGTCGATTTCACCGTGGCACGAACGCTTTTCGGGCTCTCCGGCAACTCGGACGAGGTATCGGCGCCTCGCGCCGCGAGCCACGTCCGCCAGCGCGGCTCCCGACGGCGCGGTTTCACCTCGGTTGCGGCGCAGCGGTCCGAAGAGGACCCGGCATGGTCACTGCCGTGAGGATCGCTGTCGCGGCGAGGATCGCCGCCCCCACCGCGATGGCGGTCGTGTATCCCTCGACGGTCGCGGCCATGTGGTCGGCGGGTCCGTGGTCGTGGAGGTAGCCGGCGGTGACGATGGCAGCAACGGTGTTGAGCAGCGCGGTGCCCATCGCACCACCGATCTGCTGAGCGGCGTTGACCGTTGCCGAGGCCACACCCGCATCCTGCGGATCCACGCCCGCAGTGGCCGTGTTCATCGCGGGCATCATCACCAGGCCTAGCCCCAACCCGATCGCGAGCTGCGCGGGCAGGAGGAAGGTCAGGTAGACGGCGTTCACCCCGCCGTCGAGCTGCGTCAACGCCGCCATGCCACCGGCCGCGAGCAGCAGGCCACCGACGATCAGTGGACGGGGCCCCGTTCGAGGCATCGCCCGCACCGCGATGACGCTGGCTCCGATCGCTATTGCCGCCGTGAGCGGCAGGAACGCCACCCCGGCCCGCACCGGCGACCAATCGAGGACCACCTGCATGTAATAGGTGATGAACAAGAAGAACCCGAACAGCGACACCTGGGAAAGCGCAACCGCAGCAAGGGATGCGCCACGTCCGCGGTGCGCGATGACCCGCAGCGGCAGCAGCGGGCTGCTCACCGTGGCCTCGACCCGGACGAGCGCCGCGAGCAACAACGCTCCCCCGGCGAGAAGGCCCAGGACGATCGGATCACTCCAGCCGCGGGACTCGGCTTGCGCGAATCCGAGGACGATCGCAGCGAATCCGGCACAACTCAGCAGGGCGCCGGGAAGATCAAGTCGTCCCGCCGGAGCGGGGCGAACCGCCGGAATCGTGACAACGGCTCCGACGAGGGCGACCACCGCGATCGGCACGTTGACGTACAGGCACCACCGCCAGTCGAGGTATTCGGTGAGCAGGCCTCCGGCGAGCAGTCCTACCGCAGCGCCTCCGCTGGACAGCGCGCCATAGACGCCGAAGGCGATTCCACGTTCTTTGGGATCGCTGAACATGGTGCTCAGCAAGGACAACGCAGCCGGCGCGATCAGCGCGGCGAACAGCCCCTGGAACGCCCGAGCCGCGAACAGCATCGGTCCGTTGATCGCTGCGCCTCCGATGATGGACGCCACGGCGAATCCGAAGAGCCCGGCGAGCAGAACCCGCCGCGTGCCCAGTCGGTCCCCGATGCGCCCGCCCAGCAGGAGAAGCCCGCCGAAAGCCAGCACGTACCCGGTGATCACCCAGTGCCGGTCTCCATCGGACAGCCCCAGACCGCTCTGCGCAGAGGGAAGCGCGATGTTCACGATCGTGGCGTCGAGCACCACCATGAGCTGAACCAGCCCGATGACCCCCAATGCCCACCAGCGCCGCGCCTGCGCGGAAACGTCCCTCTCCGGCGTCGTCGCACGGCTCGGTTCGCGTTGATCCATCGTGCCTCCCAGCAGCAGATACGATCGTTGGTCGCAAACCCGACCATTGGTCGGGTATGGGATCAACGTACTACACTGGGCGACATGAGCGGGAAAGGCGCCGGCAAGCGGCCGGCGAGAACGCAGTCGTCGACGAGCCAGCGAGGTGCGGCCACGGCCGGCCAGGTGTGGTTGCGCCACGAGACTCCGCGAAAGGAGCGACTGAGCAGGGACCGCATCGTGGAAGCCGCAGTGGCGCTGCTGGACGAGGAAGGCGCCGATCGACTCACCATGCGGCGGCTGGCCGAACGCCTCGACACGGGATCGACGACGCTGTACGGACATGTCGCGACCAAGGACGACGTGCTCGATCTCGCCCTCGACGCGGTCTACGCCGAGGCGCCCATGCCCACCGGAGAGGACACCGACTGGAAGACAGCGGTCTCCGACCTCATGACGGCGTGGCGTGCGGCATTGCTGCGCCACCCGTGGTCAGCGCAGCTGCTGGGACGGCCCCTGCTCGGCCCCAGCATGCTCGCGCGAAACGAATGCCTCCACGCGGTCCTGGCACGGGGCGGCTTCAACTCCCCATACCTGACCGACGCGGCTTACGCCCTCTCGAACTACGTGATCGGCTCCACCATCATGCAACTCTCCTGGCACACCCAGGGCGACGCGGCCCGCGACAACGCCGCGAGCCACATCATCGCCAACCGCGACACCTACCCCACGCTCGCAGCGCACCTCGCCACCGCGAACACCGACTGGGACACCAGCTTCTCCCGCGGACTCAACGGGCTGCTCGATGGCCTGGCGCACCACGCCACTGGTGCCGGCGCGTCGCAGGGCGGCGAATAATCGCCTGCTCCTCGATCGGTTGCCGCGGCCGCCCAAGACGGTGGCCCAGACCGGTAGAGCCGGGGTCCGATCAACCTCACCCCGCCTGGCCACGCCCCCGTCCGACGACAGAGTCCGAACAGGACTGTCCATCTAGGACTAGCCGTAGGACGGGTGCGCCACACTGGACTCCGCGCTCGAACCAGGTGCGGCGGGACGCTTGATGACTCGGCCCCGAACCGGCGAGCGAGGAGGCGGTCGTCTCCCACCGAAGGACGGCGGGAGACGACCGCCTCCGCTCAACCGCGGTTGGCCGGGCCCGTTCAGACCCCGGACAGTCCCAGCTCCTGCAACACCTGCCTGGCCGCGCTCGGGATGGGTTCCACGATCTCGCAGGTGCGGGAGTCGGCGATCCGGCGGGCCGTCTCGCTGAGCGGCCCACCGGCGATGATCACCGCGTCGGCGCCGTCCGCCGCCGTGCACTGGTCGACCGCCGCGGCCAGTTCGGCGAACTGCCGCTCGGGGTCGGCCGCCAGCACCAGTGGCTCCGACTCGGTCAACCGGACCCCGGTGAACCCCTCGGACATCCCGTGTTCGGCGACCTGAGCGGCGAGGGAGTCCACCAGCAGGGGTGTGCTGGTGGCCATGCCGAACCGGCGTCCCGCTTGGCCCGCGGCGCGGATGGCGGCCTGGCCGATACCGACGACCGGCAGGTCGAGCTCCTCGTCGAGCCGACCGCGGCCCGGGTCCCCGATCGCGGCGACGATCACGGCGAGATACCGGCGCCCTCCCTCCTCGGCGGCATCCAGCGCCCGCAGCACGGCATCATGAACATGGCTCTCGGACTCCTTCAACGCCACCGGGTCGACGATCATCGACGGGCCGGCTGCCGCCGTGATCCCGTCCACGTCAAGCCCGCTGCCGCGCAGCGATCTCGCGGCGAGCGCGCGCATCATCTCGGTGGTGGCCCGGTTGGTGTTCGGATTGACCAGGAGTATCCGTCCGGTCTCAGGCGTGGACAATCTGCTCGTCCTCCTCCATCGGCTTGCCGAAGGTCTCCGGCGGGAACTGGACCGCGATGCCGAGAATCACGAACAGCGCGGCCAGCATCGCGAACATGCCGGTCAGGCCGCTGGCGTCGAAGACGAAGCCGGACACCAGGGGGAACAGGCCGCCGGACAACGATCCCATCGCCAGGATGATCGAGGTTCCGATGCCCCGGACCCGGGTCGGGTAGAGCTCCGGGGCGAACAACCAGATCGTGGTGTTCAGGATGATCAACGCGAAGTTGAACAGGAACCCGAAAACGAGCACCAGCACGATGTTGCTGGAGAACAGGGCGATCGACAGACCGGCCAGGCAGCCGAGGACGGCACCGCCGGTGAGCACCTTCTTGCGGGGCAGCCGGCTGGCGGCGAGTGCCGCGACGATCGCGCCGGCCAGCGAACCGGACTGCATCAGCAGGGTGAAGCCCAGGCTGGAGGTGAGGTTGTAGCCGGTGGCCACCAGGATCGTGGGCATCAGGGTCAGCATCGAGATCTGTGCGGCGTAGGACATGCACACGGCCACGATGAGCAGCAACGTTCGGCGCAGCAGCCGGCCCTGCAGCACGGCGCGCCAGTCCGAGCGAGGCTGCTGCCCCGGCTCCTGCGCGCCGGTTCGGGTCAGGAACTGCTCCGGGTTCTCGATCGGCCCGCTCAGCCGGCCCCGGGCCAGCCGGTTGATCACGATGTTGGCTTCGTCGATCCGCCCGCTGGCGGCCAGGAACCGGGGAGTCTCCGGCACGTAGCGACGGAAGAACATGATCAGGATGGCCGGCAGGAACAGCAGACCGAAGACCCAGCGCCACTTGTCCGGACCATCGAAGACCGCGAACACCAGGATGCCGAAGAGCGGCGCCAGCATGTTCCCGAGACCGGCCGCGGTCACGTTGATCAGTCCGACCGCGGTGCCGCGGTGCCGGGCGGCGAAGAACTCCGCCATCATGATGACCGCCACCGAGATCTCACCGCCGAGCCCGAAACCGACGATGAAGCGGCCCGCCGCCAGCACCGCGTAGTTCGGCGCCAGGGCGCACAGCAACGAACCGCAGGCGAAGATGATCAGGTTGACCATCAGCATGGTGCGCCGGCCCAACCGGTCGATGATCACGCCCGTGACCAGCCGCCCCAGGGCGGTCGCGGTGAAGGTCATCGTGTTGAGGAAGCCGATCTCGGCCCCGCCGAGTCCCCAGGACTCCTTCAACACGGGACCGGTGAGGCCGACCGCGTTCTGCTCCAGGGCGTCGAACCAGATGCCGAGGAGGACCATGACCAAGATCTGCTTGTGCGCACTGGTGACGCCGATTCGGTCGTAAGCGTTCTCGATCTGATCGGAGAACGTGACCTTGCCGTCAGGCGATCGTTGAGACCGGCCGGATGCCGTTTCCACAGCGCTACCTCCGATGCGTCGTCGCATGATGAGGGCCGTCCGCAGACGGCCAGCGACAGGATTGAACCCAACGAATGATTCCGTGATACGGAATAGTCATCTTGAATGGCGGAATGGAGCTGAAGCGTAACCCAACAAGCGCTCGTTCACCAGTACGAGTGCGGAGTGGAAAGAGCGCCCGGTTACGCCGACTTCAGATCCCCGAAGTTCGGGCTCCGCGCCAGCGGCGCACTGCCGCCTCAACGCCGACGCCGTGGAGGCAGCCGTGCCGACGCCGAACCCACCGCGTCCGACACGGCCACTCTCGGAACCTAGGGCACGATCCGCACCTACGGCCGAGTAGGCAAGTGGATCCCCAAAGACATCGATCCTCACGGGCGCGAAGATCATGACCACTCAGCGGAAGCGACGGCCACACCCGGCGGTGGAGCACACCGGCACCACCGAAACGAAGGCACGGCACAACTTTCGCGAAACCCTCACCAAACAGTTAGGCCAGCAAACCGACCTCAGCACGGGCTCGCGCTTGAAGGACCGCTGCGGCGGTCTCATTCAGATCCGACGCAGCGGAATCACCTTCAGTGCGAAGACGCCTTGACACGTCCTGCCTTCGAGAATGCACCGTTGGCAAGCGCCGGAACCGCCTGGTCTCCGCCCTGCCCGCGGGTCCCAGCCGCACCCTCCTCCGCCTTGCCACCAAGAGCGCACGCGTCCACAACTCCATGACCGTCGACGACTACCCGCTGTCGCCCACCGCGCCGGGACGCAGCTAGCGCGTTTCTGGTCCATTTCGGTGTGCGGCCCGGTTTTCACCGCCCGGCGGCAAAGCTCGGATGGCATGCCGACGCAGACTTCCCAGATCCCGGCTGAAAGTCGTCGCACGCGGAGCGCGTTGCGGTCCCACCGGATCTTCCGGCTCCTCCGGCCCGGGACGGGCTGGGATCAGGCCACCAGGCCTTGGCGGTAGGCGAAGACGACCGCTTGGACGCGGTCGCGGAGGTCGAGTTCGGTGAGGATGCGGGACACGAAGGTGATCAGCAGCGGCGCGAGCGGGAAATCCCGGACCGTGACGTCCCACCGGCGCCACCACTACGGGACCCGCCGAAGATCGATCACCGCGGAAGGGTAGCGGTAGCGGCGGCCCGGTCGGCACAGAGCACAGGCCAACCGGTCGGGCGCGGCGCATGTTGTCGTAGCCCTCCGGTGACACGGCGGCGCGGACGGCGCGGACGACGTCCAGCAGCATCCGGGCCCGGTTCTCCAATGAGCCGCCCCACGCGTCGGTGCGCTGGTTGGCCAGCGGGGACAGGAACTGCGACAGCAGGTAGCCGTGCGCGGCATGGACCTCCACACCGTCGAACCCCGCCTGTTCGGCGCGCGCGGCCGTGACCGCGAACCGGGCCACGGTGGCCTCGATCTGCTCGGGGGTCATGGCGACGGGGCGCCCGAAGCGGCTGCTGTGCCGACCGAGGTCGACGCCCACCGCGGACGGCCCCCACACGACGCCGGGCATGTCGGCCTGGACCTGGCGGCCGGGGTGGTTGATCTGCATCCACAGCGCCCCGCCGCCGGCCTTGCCGGCCTTGGCCCACTCGATGAACGGCTCCAGCGGCGCGGCCTCGTCGAGCACGACGCCGGCAGGACCGGTCAGCGCCTCGGCGTGGACCATGACGTTGCCGGTGATCAGCAATCCGGCGCCGCCGGCGGCCCAGCGCCGGTACAGCTCCAGCAACTGCCGGTCGGGCAGCTGGCCGTCGCCGGCCATGTTCTCCTCCATGGCCGCCTTCGCGATCCGGTTGCCCAGCACCGAACCGGAGCGCAGGCGCAGCGGCGAGAACAGCTCGCTAGTCATCCGAGTTCCCCTCCCAAGTCTTCATCGCCTATGATGTGTGCAGCGCTCACATTACGGGGCAATGTGAGCACTGTAAACATGAGGGAGCGTGATCCGTGCCGCAAACGAGTGCCCAGTACCACCACGGCGACCTGCGCGCAGCCTGTCTGCGCGCAGCACGGGAACTGCTTGAAGAGAACGGCGATACCGGACTGTCGATGCGGGCGGCGGCGCGGCGGGCCGGCGTGTCGGCGACGGCCCCCTACCGCCACTTCGCGGACCGCGACGCGCTGGTCTCCGCGGTCGCCGCGGAGGGCTACCGCGAGCTCGCGGGATACCTGGCCGCCGCGCATCCCTCGCCGGAAACCGCTGACGACCTCGCCGCGGTCGCCGTCGCCTACGTTCGTTTCGCGCTCGAGCACCCGGCCTTGTTCCGGGCGATGTTCGTGGAGCCCTGCGATCCGGGCAACGAGGAACGCGTCACCGCGACCGCCGCCATCTCGGAATACGTCAACGGGATCGTCCACGGCATCTTCCCCGGCGTCGATGCGGATGCGCTGTCGACCGCGGTCTGGGCCCTCGTCCACGGCCTGGCATTCCTGCACCTCGACGGCAAGCTCGACGCCTCCACCCCCGAGGCGGTCGCCGAGCAGGTCCGCGCCGCCGTCCACGCGCTGTTCACCGCTTCCCAGGCGATGTCCCAGCGGACGTAGCGGGGCGGTACCGGCACGCGTCCGTCCAAAAAGGACGTACCGAAGGCGGCGAACCGCTACCTGGAAGGCGAACCTCGAACGAAGCGTCCGCCTGCCCGCTGCGCCTCAGCGAGCGCCGACTCCCTTCAGGACCTTCAGCGCGGCGGTCAGGATGGCGGCCAGGCCCGATGCGAGACGCCAGCCGGCGGGTCGAACCCCTGAACGCGTTGGTGGGCAACCGTTTGGGGCTCGGTGTACTTGAGGATGCCGTCGGCACCGTGGCGTCGGCCAAGTCCCGAGTCGCCCATGCCGCCCATCGGCGCGTCGATGCTTCCCCAAGCGGCGGCGAAGGCTTCGTTGACGTTGACCGTTCCAGCGCGCAGGCGGGCTGCGACGGCCCGGCCCCGGGCTCCGCTGCGGGACCAGACACTGGCGTTGAGGCCGTACGGGGTGGCATTGGCCCGCGCGATCGCGTCGTCGACGTCGCGGAAGGGAAAGATCGAGACGACAGGACCGAAGGTCTCGTTGTCGTACAGCGTCATGTCGGGAGTGACGTCGGCGAGGATGGTCGGTTCGTAGAACAGCGGCCCGAGGTCCGGTCGCGCCTTGCCACCGGCAAGGACGGTTGCGCCCTTGGCGACGGCGTCTTCGACGTGCGCGGTGACGGTGTCCAGTTGGGCCGGGTTGGTGAGGCTTCCGACGTCGCAGCTGTAGTCGTACGCGGCGCCTATCCGGAGTTCCTCGGTGCGGGCGACGAACTCGTCGTGGACGGCTTCGGCCACGTACATGCGCTCGATGGAGACGCAGAGCTGGCCGGCCGACGGGAAGCACGCGGCGATCGCGCCATCGGCTGCGCGGTCGATGTCGGCATCGTCGAGGACGAGCATGGCGTTCTTGCCGCCGAGTTCGAGGGATGAGCCGATGAGGCGTTCGCCGGCGTCGCGTGCGATCCGGCGTCCGCTGGCGGTGGAGCCGGTGAACATCATGTAGTCGGCGTTGTCCATCAGCGCGCCGCCGATGGAGCTGCCCCGGCCGAGCACCATCTGCCACACACCGGTCGGCAAGCCGGCCTCGTGCATCAGGTCGAGCGCCCACAGCGCGGTGATCGCGGTCTGGGTGTCGGGCTTCTGGACGACGGCATTCCCGGCCATGAGCGCGGGAATGGCATCGCCGGCGGCCATGCTCAGGGGGTAGTTCCACGGTGAGACGACGGCGACGAATCCCTTGGGGTGGCGCAGTTCCGTGGTGCGGGTCAGCAGCGGGATCGCACCGCGGCGGCGTTGGGGCGCGAGAAGTCCCGGCGCGCTGCGCGCGTAGTACCGGGCGGTGATCGCGATGTCGGTGACTTCGAGGAACGCGTCGCGGCGCGTCTTGCCGCTTTCCGCCTGCATCAGGTCCAACACCTCGTTCTGGCGCTCGAGAACGAGGTCGTGGAAACGCAGCAGGATCTTCTTCCGCTCCCGCATGGACGTGACGGCCCAGGCTGCCTGGGCGTCGCGGGCGCGCGCGAACGCCGCGTCGACGTCCGCAGGCGTCGAGACCGGCAGGTCGGCGAGCGGGGCACCGGTGTACGGGGCGTTGGTGGTGACCTGCACGGCGTCTGCCGCGGCCGCGACTCGCGCGGTCAGCCGCTCGATCAGGGGCGCGTTCAGCGATGGGGGCAGGCCGAGAAGGGGGGCGTGGTCAGTGGGCATGGCCGGGCTCCGCGGTGTTGTCGCGGGCGGCGGGCCGGAGGGCGGAAATCGGCCTCGCTGCGGCTGAAGTGCTCGATCGCAGGCCGCTTGTCCCTTCTGCTCCCGTGTTCCTAGTCCCGGCTCTTGACCGAGGTCGGGACCGGCATGTGCAGGGCGAGTTGGCCTTCGGTCGTGACGTCGAGCTGAACGGCCTTGAGCGGCTTGAGCGATCGCAGATCGTCCGCCATGCGGCCATCCCCGACCTGGAGGGCGACGTTGCGCGGGAAGCGCGCACTTCCGGCGGAGAGCACGTTGGTCTGGCTCAGGGTCGAGTGCCACGCGCCGTTGATCGACGTGTACGAGGTGAGCGTCGAAACGCGCTCGCCGGTGGGATATGCGGTCTGGGCGGGGGTGACGACCGAGAACGACAGGTCCGTCCCGCCGGCGTCGTTGGCCACGCGCGCGGCGGTTCGGCTGTCGTCGATGTCGACATCGAGCTCGGTGACCCATTTGGGGAAGCCGTAGCCGTCGTGGCCTCGAACCTGGGCGATATCAGTGCTCACCGGCAGGGACAGCACGTACGAATCGAGGTGGTCGTTCTTGAGGGCGGCGACGAGGTCGACGAATCCGAGCCGGCCGTGCCGTGCCGGCCGGACCGCGATCCCGACCGCGGCTTCGGTGTAGAAGTCGATGTCGCACACGTCGTAGCGGAAGAACATGATCGAGATCAGCCCGAGACCCGGCGCGACCTCCAGCGGCGCCAACTCCCCGGGCAGGCGGGCGCGGATCGCGCGGGACCGCGCGAGCATCGTGAGCCGGGCGGTCGAGATGCGGTAGTAGAAGTTCGGGGTGAGCGTGGCACCGATCGGGGAATCGACCCTGGTCTTGGGCAACCGCCGGAAGAAGTCCACGCTGCTGACGCGCGGATCGCGGGCGACTTCGTCGAGATCGGTGTTCATCCGGTACCGGTCGTACAGGCCGCCTTTCGGGACCGCGACCGTGCGGCCACCCAGATCGACCTCGACCGCGTCCTGGTGGATCGACGACATCGGCGCAGCTCCCTCACCCAAATGTGTACAGTGCTCACATGAGGCTAGCCTCGGGATGTGAGCACTGTCAACATCACCTCCCGCGCCACTCTGGCCGACGAAAACCGTTGTCCATCCACGGTTTGCGAACCTCGCGAAAACAGGCGTGCAGGCGCCCGACCAGCGAGCACATCAAGATCCGAAGCTTCTCGGATGGCCGGATGGGTTGAGTTCGCGCCCTGTACGCATGTGGAGGTCGTCCGCCCCCTTTGGGCCGCCGACTGCGGCAGATCGTCGGCCTGGCGACGCCGACCTCGGCGGCGGTGCGGTCGATGGTGGCGCGCGCGTGGCCGAGCTCGTGGACCGTGCTGAGCATGACGGGAAAGGCCACCGCGCTGACGCGGGTGTGCAGTCGGGATCAAATTTCGCTACCGTAGGTTTCGATACTCGAAGTTGCGAAAATCTCTGGGCGAGGAGTGGGCATGCGTGAGGTCACTGCCGCGGAGCGGCCGCCGGAGCCGGACTGGCCGACGACGACGGTCGAGGAGTTGGTCGTTTATCGCGAGGCGGAGAACCGCTTTCGGGCATCCAGCACGGCGCGGGCGATCACCGGAGATCCGGATCCCGGCGCCGCGATCCGGTGGCAGGAGGTGGCGCTGCCCGGCCGCGAGCTCCCGGTCCGCGTGTACCGGCCGCTGCCCGGGCGCGACGGCACGGGCGCCGACCGGGCCGACCTGCCACTAGTGCTCCACGTGCACGGAGGCGGCTTCGTGGGCACAGCGGTGCAGAGCGACTGGGTGAACAGCCACCTCGCCGCCCAGCTGCCCGCGGTCGTCGTCTCGGTCGAGCACCGCCTCGTTGACCCGCAAAATCCGTTGTCGGCAGCCGTCGACGACGGCTGGGACGTGCTCCAGCACGTGGTGCAGCACGCCGCGCAGTGGGGCATCGACCCGGCACGGACCGCCGTCTTCGGCGAGAGCTGCGGCGCGTTGATCAGCGCCCTGGCCGCGATCCGGGCCAGAGAGGCCGGCCTGCACCTCCGGGCGCAGGTTCTGGTCAACCCCGCTGTCGATGTGACCGAGACGATGTACGACCACGCCTCGATCACCCAGTACGCCTACAGCCCGACCCGCGCCCTTCCGCAGCTGCAATTCTTCCAGCGGCTCGCCGTTCCAGCGGGAACCGACCCTCGCACGCTCTCGCCGCTGTACGCCGACAACCTGAACGGGCTGGCCCCGGCACTGGTGGTGGTGCCGACCGAAGACGCAGTGGCCGATCACGGCCGCCGCTACGCCGAACGACTGCACGCGGCCGGGACACCCACGCGGCTGACCGAATACCCCGGAGCGAAGCACGCGTTCCTCAGCATGCCGGGCGTGGAGCAGCAGGCGAAGGCCGCGCGGGCGGAGATCCTCCAGTTCCTCCATGCCTCCCTCACCGTGAACGCCGAAGGCACGCAGCCATCGCAGCGATGAGCGGACCCGCTCGATAGGCATCTGCTCCGAACGCGATGGCCGGACGGCGACCACCCCGGCGACACGACCCCGCCCCGGAACACGCGGAGGGTTTCGGGGCGGGGTCGCGGGCACTGCGGCGCCCTCGACGACCGCCGATCTGAAGCAACCCCACAGTCGACCGCGATAACACGGGGACATTGGCAGAACATCCTTCCCCAGCAAAGCCTTTCGGACCGCGACGGGCGTCGGGGGCACTTGGCAGCCGGAGCGGACTAGCGCTAAATGTCCTCAATGGATGGCGCGCTCGGCGCAGCTCAATTCGTCGTTCCTTGGTCGCTGTTTTGCGGGTGCGTGCGCAGTTTCCGGGTTGTTCTAGACGGTCTTCGGGGTGACAGCTGGGCCGTTGCGTCGGGTGGCGAACCACACGACCGCCGCGACCGTCACCGCGAGGGCGGATGGTACGAGCATGATCGCGCTCGACGAGCCCGCCGACCGGTCGGCTCCCGCGAAGAAGTCGCCGTGCTGTGCGATCAGGAAGAGGAACCACAGCGTGTTGTTCACCGCGTGGATGACGACCGCCGTTTCGATTCCGCCCGTTCGCCATGTGATGACCGCGAGGCTGGCTCCCAGCGTGAAGTAGTAGAGGTTGAGCCACGGGTCGGCTGCTGCGTGGATCATGGCGAACAGCGCCGCCGAGACCACCACCCCGATTGCAAGACGCATGCGGGGCCCCAGCCGGCAGCGGCACGGAACACCACACCGCGGAATCCGTACTCCTCAGCCGCCGCCTGGAGCGGGGCGAAGAGGATGGTGACGACGATGGCCGCCACGATGCCGGTCAGTGCCCATGTCGTTGTCTTGGCTCCGCCTAGGGACATGACGCCCATGTAGATCGCGTAGACCGGCAGCAGGAAGAACATCGGACGACCGAACACGTCGAAGCGGAAGTTCGAGGTCACGGAGTGGAGCGATCTGGGGCGTACGCCGAGGAGCCACCGGTGCACGAGCATGCTCCACGGGATGAGAAGCGCGACTCCGACGAGATTGGTGAGATGCGTGATCGGCGTGAACGCCGGTGGGGCCGACGGGTCTACGAGGCCGAGCGATGTGTTGAGCAGCGCGCCGAGAATCTGCACTGGAACCGCGAGGACGAACAACCCGGCGATGATCAGCAGGATCGCAATGACGCCGCGCCACCACGCAGGGTTCGTTGCGGCAACGACCTGTTGATACTCGAGCCCCGCGGGAATACTGCGTCTGCCTCTGCGACGAGCGCTTCGGGCGAAGCCGTCCGACGCCTCCGGGCCCGGTTGCGGGTGCCCTTGTGGTCTGGGTACGGGGGTGGTCGAGTTCATGCTTCGAACCTGTCGCGATCGGAACGCGGTAACCAGCGGTCGGCCGCACGAGCTCTCCGTGCCATTCGCACCGGCCACCCATGACAGATGTCAGGCGTTTGCGGAGCCTTCCGCAGCCGAGCGAACCGACGTCAGCCCTGGCCGGCATTCATGATCGTGTTGAAGGAGAGCACGATGATGAGGGCGTTCATGAAGAAGCTCAGCACGGAGTGCACGGTCGCGAGCCATCGTGTGCGGGTCGTCAGCACGTTGACGTCGGATGTCGCGAACGTGGTGCCCACGGTGAACGCGAAGTACACGTGGTCGATGAGGTTGGGGCGATCGGTGCCCGGGAACTCGAAGATGCGCTCGGCCCGTGCCGATTCCGACCGGGAGGCGTAGACCTGGGCGTATCCCCAGTGCAGGAACACCCATGCGAGCAGCATCGCCCAGACGCCGAGGAGCTTGACGAGCGAGCTGACGGCCACGTCCTTCCCGAACACGATGACCTGCAGCGCGGCGGTGACGCCGATCGCGGTCGGGACGATGGTGAGGAGCAACTCGATCACGACGCGGAATCCGCCGAACCACCTCGGCATGCTTTCGTCCGGCGCGGGCGACTTCGGGTTGGTCCGCGCGCGCAACGCCAGCGTGATCACGGTGGCTGCCGCGTAGAGCGAGCCGATCACGCACCAGATCAGCAGCACCACCAGCGTCGGGTCGAACAGCGAGACGATTCCGGTAACCGCGATGGCGAGCTGGATGATCCAGGTGATGACCAGCGTCCCGGCCCGGCCAGGCCTGCGGCGCAGCCGGCCCGGTGCCGCTTTCTGCCGGGACATGGCTCCAGCAAACCACCTCGGACGGCGACCGGCGATGCGACGCGCTCGGCTTCCCCTCACGCAGTGCTGGGCCGTGTTTGATCCGTCTGGGCGCTGGTGGTTGGCGCGTGTTCGCCGTGGACTGGGCTGCGAGCTGATCGTTTCAGGGAGGCCATCGGTGCACATCACCGCGCACACCCAGCCCAGTGGCGACAAGCCGAACGAGGATTGGTTCGCCGCCGCGGACGGTCTTGTCGTCGTTCTCGACGGGGCGACCATCCGCACCGACACCGGCTGCGTCCACGGACTTCCGTGGTACGTCCGCACTCTCGGCGCGTCCTTGGTCGCGAACGCCGCCGACCACGCCAGGGACTTGCGAGGCGTGCTGGCCGATTCGATCCGGCAGGTCATTGCGGCGCACTCCGGTTCCTGCGACCTGGAACACCGTGGAACCCCGTCCGCGGCGGTCGGTTTGGTGCGCTGGACGTCCGAGGCCGTGGATGGATCGTCCTCGGGGACATCACGGTCATCGTCGGGACCACCGCCGACGGTGTCGTTGCGACCTGCGACGACCGCGTCAGCCGCACCGGCTGGGACGAACGCCGGGAGTGCGACAGGTTCCTGATCGGCACCGACGAGAAGATGACGGCGATCCTGGCGATGAAGGAGGTCGAGCTGGCTTCCCGGAACCGGGAGGGCGGCTACTGGATCGCATCGAGCGACCCCGACGCCGCCGCGCACTCCCTCACCGGCTCGGCCCCGGTCGACCAGGTCGAGCGAGTCGCGGTGTGCAGCGACGGCGCCATGCGCGCGCTCGACCTCACCCCGATCGATACGACCGCCGGCGTTCTGCGCGTGCTGCGAGAGGCCGGGCCCGGTGGGTTGGTCGAGCAAGTCCGAGCCGCTGAGGACGGTGATCCGCTCGGTGCTCGGGTGCCGCGGAACAAAGCTCGCGACGACGCCACGGCAGTCCTGGTCGAAACGCGCGACGGCCGCAAGAGTCCGAAGTGATCATCCGAACGGCGAACGCCCCCCATAAGGACCTGGCGTTCCTCGCCATGCCGCAGTCATATCCCCTGGCCGGGGTCGATCTGCCACACCGGCTGTTCGTGGCCGCATCGGCAGCTCGGGTACCGGCACTCGCCGTTGTGCTTGCGGTGCCCGCAGCCGCAGGGCCACTCCACCACGCTGGTGTAGTCGTTCGTCCAGTACAGCCCGCACCGGCAGTCCACCCGGCCCACACCGTCGACCCTGGTGTACGGCACGTCCGCCATGCAGCCCTGCGTGCTGTGCTCGCTGCGCGCGTGCCCGCACTCGTCGCACGCCCGCCTGCCGTTGACGTCGGACTCGCCCCAGCGCATTCCCGCTCCCCTCATCGGCCACTGGCAGCCACATCACAGCACACCGCGGCTGAGCGGCACGATGCTTTCCGCGACCAGGCTGCACGGAGCACCACGAGCTCGGCGTGATCAGGCGTTCGCTCGGCGGAGGCGTTCCGCTGACTGGGCGCGGACGGCGTCACAAGACACCGGGGGGTCGCCGTGCAGGGCCTCCCAGCGGGCGTTGTGCGCTGCCGGCCACAGGCTGGCCGCCCACGCGATCTCCCGCTCCTCCGCGGTGAACCGGCGCCCCCGAAGGTCCTGGTAAGCCGCCAGGAACGCGGCGGAGCTCTCGATCGGGGCCAGGGTCGGCGGCGAGGCGCTGGCGAACGCCCCGGACGCCGCGCCCGCCAGTGCCGCCTCCGGCTGCCACGCCAGGCTGTCCCAGTCGTGCACGGCCCACACGTGGCCGTCGCGCCAGCGGAGGTTCTGCGCTTCGAAGTCGGCGTGGCCCAGCACGCACGGCAGGTCGGTGGCCAGCATCCGCTTGCGGGCCCGCTCGGCCGCGTCGACGACGTACGCGGGCACGGCGCTCTGGTCTCGCTCGTCGAGGAACTCGATCGCCGGCCACAGCCCGGAATCCGTGTGGTCCCAACGCACCCAGCGCGGGTTCGGCAGCGGCGGCGCGACGGTCACGTCGGCCAGCTCGGCCATCAGCCGGGTGAACACCGCCGCGCAGCGGATGGCGACGTCCTCCGAATCGCCGCGCAGCATTTCCCCGCCGGGCAGGGACTCCTCGGCGTGAACGGCCAGCGCACCGACGCCGACCGCGGGCGTGAGCGGCCGAGCGCACGGAAATCCCCGCTCCGCCAACCGGGCCTGCGCGGCAACGCACGACGCGGCGCGGCCGTCGTCCTCCCGCGTCTTCACCACGACGTCACGCCCGCCGGCCAACCGCAGTCCGAACACCGCCGAGATCGAGCGCACCTCGAACAGAACGCTGACCGGCTCGTCGCCCAACTGGTCCACGCACCAGGCCGGCAACCACGTCGGCAGATCACCCAACGACACGGTGAGGACTGTGCCACTTCCGCAATTGACGTTGTGGGAGGCTCACCCATCTACTCCGCGAGGAGTTCCGATGCCTCGATTCCCGGGCTGCGGCTCGCGGTCGGCATCTCGGCATGCATCGGCGGCACGATCCCTAGGGCACGTCGAATGCCAGTAGCACGTTGCCGTGGTCGCTGGGGTACATCGGGTAGTACCCGGCCTGGACGTAGAGCGTTCCGTTGGCGACGACCGCGCCACCATTGCCGGAAATCGAGCCCCCGCGTCCGATCAACCCGTTGGTGCCGACGAAATCCCGGACGGTGTCGTACTCCCACAGCACTTCGCCCGTGCCTGCCGCGTACACCCGCATCTTGCCGTCGGTGCTGCCTTCGTAGACGAGTCCCGGGCTGGACGTGACGGCCGGCGTGTGCGCCAGCACGCACTGGTCGGGATGCGCCGCCGCGCCGCCCCAATCGCAGCCGTTGGCCGGGTTGGGCGTTGTCCACACGACCTCTCCGGTGGCCGGGTCCAGCGCGTTCAGGGTGCCGGGTTCGGCGAAATAGGTTGCCACGTAAAGGTTCTGGCCATCGTAGCTGCTCCCCCACTGAATGCCGGTGGCCCCGCCGAGCGGCGAGGGGACCGACAACTGCCGCCGCCAGCGCACCTCACCGGTCTGCGCGTCGAATGCGTGGTAGACGCCGCTCTTCTGGCCGACGCTCACCAGCATCCGCCCCTGCACCGGGAAGAGGTTCGGCGCCGCACCCAGGTCGAAGTCCAGTGCCGTGTTGTCCTTCAGGCCGGGGCAGTAGCCCTCCGAATCGGGGACGTTGCACAGATCCCGCCAGCTGTCCGCGTCGGTGACCTGCTGCTTCCACCGCAGTTCGCCGTCGAGGGCGTCCAATGCGAGCAGGGTGTCGAAATCGCCGCCGTTCCCCGAGTAGTTCTGCCCGGTGCCCACGTACAGCGTGCCGGTCGCCTCGTCGATCACCGGCGAACCCCACACACCCGCCCCGGAGGGCTCGTACCGGGTCGCGCCGCTGGGCCAGGTTCCGACGGCCTGCGGTTCGGGAACGGTGTGGTAGCGCCACATCAGCGCCCCGGTCGCGGCGTCGAGCGAGTCGATGTGCCCGCGGAAGGTGCAGCACGGGTAGTCCGGGCCGACGCCGTGCTCGGCGCTGGCGGCACCGAGGTAGATCCGGCCCTGGTAGTACAGCGGCGAACCGGTGTGCCAACCACGCGGGTGGTCTTCGGTGTCCACCGCCCAGATCAGCTTCCCGGTGTGCTGGTCCAGCGCGTACACGTAGCCCCGGCTGTCGCCGAAGAAGACCTTGCCCTCGGCGACGGCCGGTCCCGTCGCCCCGTTGAACGCGACCCCGTCCACCGGGCCCGGGGCCACCGAGGTCAGGTCGAACCGCCACTTCAGCTTCCCGCTGCGGGCATCGACCGCGTAGAACTGCTGGTCCGGCCCGCCGAAGAACACATCATCGCCGACCACGGCGGGCTGGCTCTTCACCCACGCCTCGGTCTTCGGATACGCGAACGCCCACTTGAGCTTCAGCCCACCGACGGTGTCCGGCGTGATCTGGTGCTCCGCGCGGCTGAACCGCGACCCGGCGAGATCGCCCTGCCAGCTCGGCCAGTCGCCTCGACCGCTACCCGAATCCTCGCTCGCCGTGGCGCTCGCGGTGCTGCCGATAACCACGGCAGCGCACAACACGACCATCCATCCGGGTGCCCGGCGCATAGGAACCACTCCCCTGGACCGCGACGTCCCGCCAAGCCTGGCAGCAGCGCCGGATCGCGTCGATCCGCCGCAGGGACCTGATCACCGGGCCCACACCCCCGCCAAGTGGCCGCAACCGTTGCGGGGAAAAGGTGTCGCGCTTGGGCATCGACACAATCGTGGAACCAGGCTTGGCTTGTCTTCCCTGGTCGGCAGCATTCCCTGCGTTGTCGATCAGCCCTCGGTCAACTCCTGACCGGTTCGCCTTTCCCTCGGCGGAACTCCTGGATGTCGCTCAGCAGTCCCAGAGCATGTGTCATCAAGGCAAGCGCGTGAGGTCGCGCGAGGGTGATCTTGCGATGGGCGTGCGGATTCCGGGTGAATTTGAAGAACGTGCGGAGCCGCAGGCGGTAGATCTTGAGGAACGTGTTGTAGACGAAGAACTCTTCGTCCAGGTGCTTGATGAACTCGCCGACGAGCCGCTGCCCGAATTCGCAATCGTTGCCCACCACGAGCCGCAGCTCCTCTTCGACGGCGATGCCGACCTCGCGGACCGCGTGGTCGTACAACTCGTTGTCCAGGAGCTTCTTCAGGTCAGGCATGCTGGGTGGAATCTCGAGGTGCTCGGCGAGCTCCTGAGTGACCATCTCTCGAGGGCCGTTTCCGCAGTTGCATCCGGCGTTCTACTCATCCCGAAGCCGCCCGATGGCGTCCCAGAGCTGGACATCGCTGCTACTCGTCGTCTTCGGTGAGCAGGAAGTCTGGTTTGTCTGCTCGCCATCCTGGGACGTTCATCGAGTTCAGGACGGAGATCAGCTTCTTCTCCTCGTAGATGAAGTGCGTTTCCATGATCGCCGACAGGCCCTCCAGCTCCGCGCGCACGTTCGCCGCGGTCGCCGGGTCCGGGGTCTCCGGGAGGTTTCCGAGCAGCTTCTCCAGGTTGCCCAGGATCCAGTCGATCCGGTTGTGGTCCGTCTTCAGCTCCGAGATCACCTTGCGGAGTTCGGGGTGCTCGTCGGCGATCACCGGGAACGCGCCGCGGTCCTCGCCGGTGTGGTGGCGCGTGAGGGCCGAGCAGAAGGAGAGGCAGTGGGCCCGCAGATCACGGGACGGCAGGCCCTTGCCGTCGAAGTAGTCGTCGACGTCGTCCCGGAGGTCTTCCAGTTGCTCGCGCAGCCAGATGTGCACCTCGATCAACTGGTTGCCGAAGGCGGTGAGGCGGCTGCGCGCCTCGGAACTCCCAGCCATGCTCCTCCTCGGATCGGACGTCTCCCCGTTGCCCCAGCGGGCGGCCCCTGGACAGACGATAGCGATCTTGCTCGTGCCGGGCTGGAGCCGAGCCCAGTCAGCCGGCGGGGTGGAGCGGCGGTTCGGGTTCGAATCCTGTTGTCCCGACGGCCGAAAGCGCCCGTTGACCGGAGCTCGGGCGCAGGTCAACGGGCGGCGCACTCCCCCGGTGATCCGCATTCGACAAGCCGTTCGACCAGCGACGCTGGTCAGCGGGCTCTGCGCCGGTCGCCGCAGTGAACGGCCGAGCCGACCCTCCGGTGCCTCCAGGTCCATCACCTGCTGGAAAATCGCCCCATGTTGTACGGGCGCGCGGTGGAGCAGGCCGCTATCGACGAGCTGACCAGCGCGGCTCGGGGCGGCACCGGCCGGGCTCTGGTCCTGCGCGGCGAGGCCGGCGCCGGGAAGTCGGCGTTGCTGGACTACGCGGCCGCTGCGCCGATGCGCGTGCTCCGGGCCACCGGGGCCGAGCCGGAGGCCGATCTGGCCTTCGCCGCCCTGCACCAGCTGCTGCTTCCGGTGACCGATCTGCTGGATGCCCTGCCCGAGCCGCAGCGCGATGCCGTCCGGGGCGCGCTCGGACTGGCGGCGCCGCCCGCCGAGGACGCACGGTTCCTCGTCTCCGCCGGAGTTCTCTCGCTGCTGGCCGAGGCCGCCGCCGACAGTGGCCTGCTCTGCCTCATCGACGACTTCCAGTGGTTCGACCGGGCATCGGCCGACGCGATCCTCTTCGCGGTCCGGCGGCTGCACACCCACGGCGTGGCGGTGCTGATCGCCGCCCGCGACAGCGCTGGACCGGTCGTGCGCGACATCCCCGAACTGCGCGTCGGCGGCCTCGACGAGAAGAGCTCCGGCGAGCTGCTCGCCGGGTGTTCCGCCGCTGTTCCCGCAGCGGCCGTGAAAGAGCGCCTGGTCGCGTTGACCGGCGGCAATCCGCTGGCGCTGCGGGAGGCGGCCGGGGCGCTGACGCCCGACCAGCTCGCCGGGCGCGTGCCGCTCCCCGATCCGCTGCCGGTCGGCGCTGGGGTCGAGCTGTTCGGCCGCCAGGTGGCGGAACTGCCCGAGTCGACGCGGCTCGTGCTCCTGGTCGCGGCCGCCGAAGGTTCCGGCGAGCTCGGCTGGGTGCTCGGTGCGGCGGCCCGGCTCGGCAACGACTCGACGGCTGCGCTGGAGGCCGCCGAGACCGCCGGGCTGATCACCGTCGGGGGTTCGTCGGTCCGGTTCCGGCATCCGCTCGTCCGGTCCGCCGTGTACGCGGCGGCGACCTTCGCGCAGCGGCAGGCCGTGCACGCGGCGCTGGCGGAGGCGTTGGCGGAGGCCGGAGAGCTCGATCGGCAGGCCTGGCACCGGGCCACCGCGACGGCCGGGCGGGACGCGCAGGTCGCCGACCGGCTCGCCGAGGCAGGCGAAAGGGCAAGGGCGCGTGGCGGTTTCGCCGACGCGGCGGCCGCGCTGGCGCGGTCGGCGGAGCTCACGCCCGAACCTCCGGTGCGGGCCCGGCGGCTCACCGATGCGGCGACGGCGGCCTGGCTGGGTGGGCTGCCGGGGCGGGCGGAAAGCTGCCTGGCCGAAGCGCGTGAGCTGACCGACGACCCGCGCCTGCTCGCCGAACTCGCGCAGCTGCACGGCCGTTTCGAGCTCAGCTCGGGCGACGCCGCCGCGGCGCAGCGCGTGTTCACCGAAGGCGCGCAGCGCGCCAAGGACTCCGATCCCGCCCGCGCTCTTCAGATGCTGGGCGATGCCGCCGAGGCCGCCGCCAACGTCGGTGACGTCGCCGCGACCGTGCAGATCGGCCGGTTCGCGGAGTCCTATCAGGACACCGATCCGTTCCTGCGGGCCATCCTCGTCGGCATGGCGGCGATGCACACCGGCGACGCCGAGCGGGGCGTGCCGCTGCTGCGCGGCGCGCTCGCGGGCACCGATGGGCTCGGCCGTGCGGACCGGCTGCTGTGGGCCTCCGTCGCGGCCGGCGAGCTGGGCGAGATCGACAGCGCGGCCGAGTACATCATCCGCGCCGGGCAGGTGGCCCGCGTCTCCGGCATGACCGGGCAGCTGCCGGTGGTCCTGGAGTTCGTGGCCCGGGCCGAGCGCATCAGCGGCCGCTTCGCCCTCGGTGCCGCGATCTCCGAGGAAGGGCTCGCGCTCGCGCGCGACGCCGGGTACACCAACTCCACCGCCGGTCATCTGGCCAACCTCGCGGTGGTCGCGGCCGTCCGCGGCCGGGAAGCCGACTGCGCGCACTACGCGCGGGAGGCCCTGGCCATCGCCGTCCCGCACCGGGTCGGGCTGCAGGCGAGCGTCGCGGCCTACGCCTTGGGACTCCTCGACCTCGGCCTGGGGCGTTTCGCGGCGGCGCACGGCCGTTTCGAGTCGATGGCGGGCGCCGGGCCTGGGGCGGGTCATCCGGTCACGACCCTGCGCTCCACTCCTGACCGCGTCGAGGCCGCGATCGGTTGCGGCGAGCCGGCCGCCGCACGCACCGCGCTGGAGGCGTACGAGCGCTGGATCGCGAATGCGCGCACTTCGGAGTCGCAGGCGCTGCTCGCGCGCTGCCGTGCGCTCGTCACCGAGGACGCTGACGAGGGACTTCCGCTGTACGAGGAGGCGCTGCGCCTGCACGCGGGGGACGGCGGTTCGCCGTTCGAGGAAGCCCGAACCTCGCTCCTCTACGGGGAACGCTTGCGCCGCGCGCATCGGGGAGGCGACGCGCGCTTGCCGCTGCGCACCGCTGTGGAGACATTCCAGCGGCTCGGCGCCGAACCGTGGGCAGTTCGCGCGCACGGTGAGCTGCGCGCCGCCGGCGAGTCCGCCGCCCGGCACGAGTCCGACGCTCTGAGCACGCTCACCCCGCAGGAGCTGCGCATCGCGCGGTTGGTCGCGGACGGCGTGTCCAACAAGGAGGTGGCGGCCCGCCTCTTCTTGAGCCCCCGCACCGTCGAGTACCACCTCTACAAGGTCTACCCGAAGCTCGGCGTCGCCTCCCGCACGGAGCTGTCGCGCCTGGTCAACGCCGCCCGGTGAGCCGATCCCGGTACTGGCCGGCACATGCCCAGTGGTCCTACGGATGGCACCGGTGGAGCGCTGGGCCAAGCTTCTCCTCACCGAGAACGCGAAGGAGCCGCGCATGACCGAACGCATGATCACCAACGGGAACGTCGAGCTGTGGACCGAGGAGTTCGGCGACCCGGGCCACCCGCCGGTGCTGCTGGTGATGGGCTCGATGTCGCAGGGCGTGCTCTGGCCGGACGGGCTCGTCGGCCGGCTCGCCGCCGCGGGGCGCCGGGTCATCCGGTACGACCACCGCGACACCGGGAAGTCCAGCGCCATCGACTTCGAGGCCGATCCCTACACCTGGGCCGACATCAAGGACGACGTCCTGGCGGTGCTCGACGCGTACGGGATCGACCGGGCGCACATCGTCGGCCATTCCGCCGGCGGGCTGCTCGGTCAGTGGATCGCGGCCGAGCGGCCGGAGCGGGTGCTGTCCCTCACCGTGATCGCGTCCTCACCGCTCGGCCGCGGAGAAGGCGCCACGCTGGTGCGCGCCCTGATGGGCGAGGACCCGCAGCCGGGCGAGCTCCCCCGCCCCACCCGGGAGTTCATCGAGCACTTCGGCAAGGCCGCGGTGAACCCGCCGGCGCCCGACCGGCGGTCCCAGATCGACTTCGCGATCGAGACCGCGCGGGTGCTGCACGGCCCGGCGATCCCGTTCGACGAGGACGAGCAGCGGCGGTTGGAGGAGCGCATCTTCGACCGGGACCGCGATCCCGCGACGGTCGCCAACCACCGGCTGGCCGCGATGACCGACTCCGCCTTCGAACCGGTCGGCGCGCTCGCCCGGATCGAGGCCCCGACGCTGGTCATCGAGGGCACGCACGAACCGGTGAAGCCGGGCCACGGCGCGCTGATCGCCGAGGAGATCCCGGGCGCCGAGCTGCTGCTGGTCGAGGGCATGGGCCACACGTTGCCGTCGCAGGTGCACGAAGCCCTAGCCCGGGCGATCCTCGCGCACACCTCCTGATCGCGACGCATGGCGGCTCGAATCCGCCAGCTGGGAATGATTTTCATGCTCTCGGATGATTGAAGCGGGCCGGGTGGTCCTCAAGGATGAGTACCACTCGACCCCCTCCTGCCCGATGCGGGCAAGAAACGCAAAAAACAATCGCGATCGCCGTAGTGCGTTAGGAGAATTCCCAGATGTCCACGGGAGAATTGCCCCGGGTGCCCGGGGTCGTTCAGCAATCGTCGTTCGACGTGGGCATGCGGCTGGTGCAGCGGCACGGCGAACTCGAAGGCCGGCCGGCGGAGTTCGACCTGCTCGGGCTCCGGTGGGATCTGCTGCCGGAGGTCTTCGCGCCGATCCACACCGCGTCCACCGAGCTGTTCGCCCGGTGGCTGCCTTACCCGAACGGCGGGAGCTTCCTCGAAATCGGTTGCGGCGCAGGGGTGATCGCGGTGAACGCGGCCTTGCGCGGATGCGCCTCGGTGTCCGCAGTGGACATCGTCCCGGCGGCGGTGCGCAACACCGGGCTGAACGCCGCCCGCCACGGGGTGGCGGACCGGGTCCGGGTGCTCGGCAGCGACATCTTCGACGCCTTGGACCCCGACGAGCGCTTCGACATGGTGTTCTGGAACTCCAATGTGGTCCCGGCACCGGCGGACTTCGACTACACCATTCCCACGCAGCGAGCGATCTTCGACGCCGGTTACGCGGCGCACGACCGCTACCTCCGGGAAGGACTGGCGCGGCTGACCGAGAAAGGGCGGCTGTTCCTCGGCTTCAACAGCCTCGGTGACATCTCCCGGCTGCGAGCCCTCGCGGCGCTGATGGGCCTGCGCGCCACCGAGATGCAGCGGGCGACGAACCGGGCCGGGAACGCCCCGGTCACCTTCCAGCTCCTGGAGATCACCGCCGCGAACGGGCTATGACCGCCCCGCCGCGGTTTCGCGCAGCGCGGCGCGGTCGAGCTTGCCCATCCCGATCAGCGGCATCGCGTCGACGAGCTCCAGCCGCTCGGGCATCTTGTACCGGGCAACGCCGCGGGATTCCAGGTGCAGGCGCACTTCCCGCAGTTCCGGGACCACGTCGCCGACCGGCACCACGTAGAGGCACACGATCTCGCCGTGCATCGGGTGCGGGCCGGCGACGGCCGCGACCTCGGCGACGTTGTCCAGCTCCCGGACGAGCTGTTCCAGCTCCTCGGCGCAGATCTTCTCGCCGCCGCGGTTGATCACGTTCTTGATCCGCCCGACGACCTGGAGATCACCGCTCGGCAACTGCCGGACGAGGTCGCCGGTCCGGTAGAAACCGTCTGCGGTGAAGGCTTTTTCGGTGGCCGCCGCGTCCCGGTAGTAGCCGCCGATCGTCGCCGGGCCTCGCGTCAGCAGCTGCCCGGGCTGCCCAGGCGGAACGGGTGCGCCCCCGTCGTCGACGACCAGCACCTCCTCGGCGGCCGAGACCGGCCGCCCCTGCGTGGAGGACACCACGTCCGCCGGATCGTCGAGCCTGGTCGCGTTGATCAAGCCTTCCGTCATGCCGTAGACCTGCTGCACGACGGGCCCCAGCACCGAACGCGCCCGCGCCGCCGCATCGGGTTCCAGCTTGGCGCCCCCGATCTGGGCCGCGACGAGGCTGGAGGTATCGAAGCGCTCCCCGTCGAGCACCGCCAACCACTGACCGAACAACCCCGGCACCGCCGCGAAATGGGTCACCCGCTCCTGCTCGATCAGGCGCAGCGCACGGCGCGGGTCCTCCGCGCTGTCGAGCACGACCGTCCCGCCGGCGGTGAGGACGCCCAGAATTCCCGGGCAGGACAAGGCGAACCCGTGCGCGACGGGCATGACCGCGAGGTACACGGTGCTCGCGTCGATCCGGGCCACCGCCGAGGTGGTCCGGATGATGTGGTTGAGGGACTCGTGCGTGCGGGCGATCACCTTGGGCGGCCCGGAAGTCCCGCTGGAGAGCAGCAGCACAGCCGCGTGCTGCGGCCTTGGCCGGTCGACGGGTGCCGCGTCGCGGCCGGAAGCGCTTGGCCTGCACAGTTCGGACAGGTCGACGATGTCGCTTCCGGGCGGCAGTTCTTCGCCCGTGAGCAGCAGCATCTCGAGGTTCGGGTGCCTGGGGCGGAGGTCTCGGACCATCGCTAGGTGGTCGAACCGCCGCGTCCGGTGCGGCAGGGCCATTGCGCGGCTGCCGGTCAACTTCAGGATGCGCTCGACCTCGTACGACCGCAGCGTCGGGAGGAGGAGCATCGGCAGCCCGCCGATCCGCAGCAGGGCGAGCAGGAGTACGACGAACTCGATGCCGTTGGGCAGCTGCACCGCAACCGTGTCACCGCGCCGCAAGCCTCGCGCCGAGAGCCCTCCGGCCGCGCGATCGACGGCGGCTGCCAGCTCCCCGTAGGTCATCCGCCGGTCGCCGGACACCAGCGCGCACTTGCGCGGAAGTCTTTTCCCTTGGCGCAGAACGAGTTCGTGCACCGTCTCGGGCCGCCACCACCCGGCCTCGCGATAGCTCCGCGCGCGTTCTTCGGGGATGCCGGGCACTTCAACGCCCTTCGATGAGGACGTCGAGGTCGGCCACGGAGAAGTCCGTCGCGCTCCACAGGTCGATCCGCACGCCGAACCGGCGCTCCAGCTCCAGTTCGAGCGTGGTGATCTCGGTGGAGTCGAGGCCCAGATCCGCTTGCAGCCGCGTGTCCGCCTGGATCTCCTCGTCCGCCACGCCGAGTCCCTGCAGGATCTCGTGCAGGGCAGCCTCGTTCCGCATGTCCAACTCCTGTTCCGAAGGGTTTCCGGTCACCTGTCCGGTCCGACCTGCGCCGCGAGGTCGGCCAGCAGCGCGATCTCCCGCTCGACGGCGTCCGCCAGCGACCGGGCGTCGCCGGGGCGGGTGTTGCTGAGCACGCTGAGGCTCAGGGCGTCGGCGAAGCCCACGAGTGAAACGCTGATCGCCCCCGGCGCGGGAATGTCCGGCATCGCGACCACGCGTCGCAGGGGCGCGCCGCCGAGGGCCCAAGCGCCCGGTGTCCACCGGAGCGTGGTGCATTGCACCGACGCGAAGTTGGCCGAGGTGAGGAGCGCGGTGGCGGCGCGGAGCGCCCAGGGCCCGAGGGTCAGCGCGGCGTCGAGCAGCCGCGCGGCCCCGTCCACGGAGTCCGCGCGACCGAGCACTCCCCGGCACGCTGCCAGGCGCTCTTCCGGGCGGTCCTCCGCGACGGGCAGCGGAACGCGCACGCCCGTGAGGATGTTGCCGAGTTCCTGCGCGTTCTGCCCGGTTCGGCGGTTCTTGGGCACCACGGCGTACAGCTCGCCCGGCTTCCCCGGCCAGTTGTACGGCCGGCCGAACACGCTGCGGACGGCACCGGACGTGCTGGCGAGCAGGACTTCCGTCGGGGTCACGCCTTCGCCGGGCAGTGCGCTGCGAACGGCGCGCAGTTGTCCCGCGTCCACCGACGCGCAGGCCAGTTCCGGTTCGGCATCGGCGGCGGGCAGGCTTCGCCCGCCGACCAGCACGTTGCGCAAGGTGCTCATCGCGGTTCGCCGGAAGGATTCCGATTCGGGCGCGGCGCCGGTTCTGATCCGAGCGCGGGGCGCGGGACCGTCCAGCAGGTGGCAGAACAAGATCTTGCAGGATTCCATGTCGAGCACCGCGTGGTGCGCGATCAGGACCAGGGCGAATCCGTCGCGCGACGGCCGGCGCACCAGGTGCAGCCGCCAGGGCGGGATGTCCCGCGGCAGCGGCTGGATCACGAGGGAGCCGAGGAGGGCTTCGAGTTCCAGGTCGTCACCTTCGACGACCTGCTGCCGCGGGTCGAACCGGTCGAGCGCGGTCCAGCGCCGGCGCCGCAGGCGGCTCTCCTCGGCCGGAAGCACCCAGTGCAGCCGGGAGAACGGGCCCCAGCGCTCGGCCACGCGCTCTCGCAGCTCGGTGATGTCCGGGGGCTCGCCGGAGAAGAGCGCGGCCACTCCGGCGGGTTCGACGCCGCCGGCCAGGAGTTCTTCGGTAGCTGACAGAAAGTCGTCCATGCTGCCCTTTTCTCGAATTTCGCCGGATCCATGTGTATCCAGGCGGTAATCGAGCAGCAACCTGATTCGCCGAACAAGCCTCCATCGAGTAACACCCGGCAGGTCACCAACAATCGCAAAACCGACTCATATTTACCGATTCCCGACGATGCGCTCTCCGCCTCGCGGCGGAATTGCGGGCCGGCGCACCGATTTCCGGCACGCGGCCCGGCAATCCTCGATCACGCCCGCCGACAGCCGAGAAGGATCGTCACGGACGGTTCGAACGGTGCGCCACGACGGCCCGTTCGACGTCCTCCGCCAGCAGGTAGTGGTTCAGCGCGATGGCGGCGCTCGTGCCCGCCCCGGCGGCGTTGAGCAGTTGAGCCGGGTTGTCGATGACGTTGCCCGCCGCCCACACTCCCGGCACGCTCGTGCGCCCGGAGGGATCGACGGAGACCCAGCCGTTCTCCCCCAGCTCGCAGCCCAAGCCCTTCAGCAACCCGTCCTGCGGCACGAACCGGGGACCGACGAACACCACCGCCCGCGGCACGACCTCGCCATCGGCCAGCTCCACGCCCCACACGCCGTTGTCGTCGGCGAGAACACCCACCACGTCGGCCTCCACGACCCGCACACCACGGGCGGCCAGCCGCTCCCGCTCCTCGTCCGCCAGGACGATCCGGTTCGGGAAGAACACCACGTCGGACGACCACTGCCGCACCAATTGCGCCTGGTGCAAGGTGAACGGCCGGTTCTCACCGCCGACGACTCCCAGCGGCAGATCCCGCACCTCGAAGCCGTGGCAGTACGGACAATGCAGCACGTCGTGGCCCCACCGCTCGCGAAGCCCCGGGATGTCGGGCAATTCGTCCCGCAGGCCGGTGGCCATCAGGACCGACCGGGTCGTCAGTTCCCGACCGTCGGAGGTGCGCACCACGAATCCGCGCTCCGCACCGCGTTCGACGCCCTGCACCCGGTCGCCGATGACGTCTCCCCCGTAGCGCGCCACCTCTTCCCGGCCGACCGAGTACAGCTCCGCCGGGGGCATGCCGTCCCGCGACAGGAACCCGTGCAGGTGATCGGCCGGTGCATTGCGGGGCTCACCGCCATCGACGACGGCCACCCGCCGACGGGACCGCGCGAGCACCATCCCGCCGGTCAAACCGGCCGCGCCGCCCCCGATCACCACAACGTCGTAGTCCATCGCGTCCATCGAACCCACCTCCGCAGCCGCGCCTGCGCCGTCGCCCGGCCAGGCCGGCAGCTCCATCTCTTCGATTCCGGAATTCCGCGTCGTGGCAGGGCTTGGAGATCTCGTCTCCGCCGCATCGCGCGCGAGCGCCTTCCGCCCCTGTTCTCCAGGCCGGACAAGGACGTTCCGCACGACCGGTGGTGACGATGATTCCGCTGGTCAGTTCCGCGAACGGCGCGCGTCGCTCTCCCCAGCACTTTCCAGGCCATGTCGCCGCAACCCCACACCGACACGGTTGAGCACCGTTGACCACAGCAGTCGGATTCGGCCGGGGCCCGGACTAGCGGGCTCGAGAATCCCCAGGTGCACTTTCCGGCCTATCCCGCCCTCACCGGCGGTTCGCACCCTAACAAACCGCGATCACGCTCCGCGTTCGCCCCACCACCGAACGTCTCATGGTCGGCGCCGCGCCGGAAACCTACACTCCGAAGGATCGAAGCGAACCGCGCGGGCGGTGCCGATTTGAGGTGTCCGATGCGAAATCCGGGAAAGATCTGGCTCGTCGGCGTGCTGGCGTCGACCGCGGTCTCCTGCTCGCAACCCGCGCCGGTCGACGAGCGGTCCGCCATCGACTTCCACCGATGGCGTTCCGCGGCGGACTTCCAGTCCGGCAACGCCGAAGGCATCCGCGACGACGGGGCGGGCATCCGCATCGATCACCCGATCGGCAGCGTCGGGCATCCCGCCGCCGAAGGCGGCACGACGCGCGAGTACGAGTACGCGCGGTGGACGTCCCCGCCGCACCGCATCGGCTTCGCCGCGACCCAACTGGTCGCGTCCTGGAACGCGACCACCCCGCCCGGGACCTGGCTGCAGGTGGAGATGCGGGGCCGGACCGGCACGGGCGCGCAAACCGGCTGGTACGTGCTGGGTCAGTGGGCGTCCGGCGATGCCGACATCCACCGCACGAGCGTCGACGGCCAGTCCGACCCCGACGGCACCGTCAACGTCGACACCTTCACCGCCAGCCCTGGGACGACGCTGTCCGAGTACCAGCTCCGCGCCACGCTCTACCGCGCCACCGGCACTCCGGCCTCGCCGGTGTTGTCGATGGTCGGCGCGATGGCCTCGAAGATCCCGGACCGGTTCGGGGTGCCCACCTCCGGCCCCGGCGGCGCCTGGGGCGTCGAACTCCCGGTGCCGCGCTATTCCCAGAACATCCACAGTGGACACTATCCGCAGTACGGCGGCGGCGGCGAGGCGTGGTGCAGCCCCACGTCGACGGAGATGGTCATCGAGTACTGGGGAAAGCGACCGTCCGCGCAGGAGCTGGCCTGGGTCGATCCGCAGCACCCCGATCCCGCCGTCGAGCACGCCGCGCGCCAGACGTACGACTACGCCTACGACGGCACCGGGAACTGGCCGTTCAACACCGCGTACGCGGCCACCTACGGGCTGGAGGCGCACATCACCCGGCTGCCCTCGCTGGCCGACGCGGAACGGTACATCCGCAACGGCATCCCCGTGATCACGTCGCAATCCTTCCGCGCCGACGAGCTCGACGGTGCCGGCTACGACACCGACGGCCACATCATGGTCATCGTCGGGTTCACCGCCGACGGGGACGTCATCGCCAACGATCCCGCCTCCTCCGACAATTCGGCGGTCCGCACGATCTACCCACGCGCCCAGTTCGAGAACGTCTGGCAACGCACGAAACGCCGCGACGCCGCGGGCAAGGTCGCCGACGCCCCCGGCGGCATCGCCTACATCATCGCCCCGCCCGGCCACGCCTCCGCGGGATGACGCGCCGGCACCGCGCCCGGTCAGCAGTCAGTGACCTTCGACGAGGGTCGCGCCGATGAAATTGGCCGTCAGCACCACGAAGATGTAGGCCGGCACGTCATACCGCGTTGCGCGAGCCCGCGCGTGGTGGCCGAACCTGCTCGGCGGCGGCCGATCCGGCACGTGCAGGCTCAGGAAGATCCGGAGCTTCACCAGTCGCCTTCGCGCGCGTACGGACGGCTCCACAACGCGACCTGCAGCGTCACTGCCTTGAACCAGGCCTGGTACATGCGTTCGACGTCTTCTTCGCCGTGCCCCTTCGCGCTCAAGAACGGCCGGATCGTTGCCGTGATCGGGTAGATGAAGGCGATGATGTAGTGAAGCGGCACCCGGTCGACCGCATCGACGTGGTCGGTCTGGTCCTTCTTCGCCCGGGTGTGGCGCAGCGCGATCTCTTGCTGGTAGTCGAGCCAGACGTCGTTGTACGGGCGCCTGCAGGTGTCGAGGATCCATTGCTCGAACCGCGCGCGGACCCGCTCCAGGTACTCCGAGTCCGGCGCGCCGCCGGGAGGCCCGAAGTAGGCGACCAGGTGCGGATGCGCGGCGACGTAGTCGTACCAGGTGGCCACGACGTCGCCGACCTGGTCGGCGAGGACGTCACCGGCCATGCGCAGCGCCTCGTCGTCGGAGTCGGTCCACAGCAGCGCCTCCTTCAGCGCGTCCAGCTCGGCGATCGTGACCGGCGAGTGCTCGACCTGCGGCTCGCCGTACGTGTAGCCGGGAATGCGGTGTGCGGTGCCCATCGGATGCTCCCTCCTCGACAACCCATCGCCCTTCGGAGTACCCGGATCCCAGCGCCTCATGTCCGCACCGCAGCCGGAGACCTGCGCGGCACCGGATCGGCACACTTCGTCCTCCACAGTGGACAATGTCGCCGGCCGGGAGCCGCACGCATGGGCGAAGATCATCCACTACCCCGCACCCGCCCGGAGAGCACTGCTCGCGGTCATCCTCGAGTTGGACGAAGGCCTCCTCCACGAGGAGGACCATCCCAGCACCGGGCGGAGGATGCCAGAGGTCGGGACGGGCTGCGATCTTCGAAATGCGTCACGCGAACGATGCCTGACGAATCGAAGGAGCAGTGATGCCCAACCTCCGCCCCGAAACTCCTCCGGTGAACGGGTACCTGCGCACCACTCGGGGCGCCGGCCCTGTCCCCGTTTCCCCAGTGCCCCGCTGGGCGCGGATCGCCGCGCACGCAGTGCCCTTCGTGATCCTGCCCTCGGGACTGTGGCGCATGGGAGTGATGCTGGCCATCCCCGGTTTCGGCACAGCCGAGGCCCGCGACCACGGCGTCGGGCTCGATCTGTATCTGCTCCTGCTCTTCGCGGTCTCCGAGGCGCTCGGGCTGCTCACCCTGGGATTGGTCCAGTCATGGGGCGAGTCGGTGCCGCGCTGGATACCGCTGCTGGGCGGACGCCGCATCCCCCCTCACGCCGCGGTGGTACCGGCCGCACTGGGCGCGCTCGCCTGCACGGGGGTCGTGTATTACTTCTTCCTCTCCATCCTGTTCGCAGGATTTCCCCCCGGACACACGACCGCTGAAGAGGTCATCTTGACGGTCTGCTACCTGCCACTGCTCGCCTGGGGGCCGCTTCTGGGATCGGTTGCGTACGCCTACTACCGCCGACGCACGAGCGGACAAGGACAGGACGCGCCCACCCCCTCTCCCTGAGCCCATCCAGCTACCTCGGGCGCAACAGCGCCACGCCGTCGACCAGGTGCAGCTTCGCCGACCCGGGAATCTGCGTCGTGGCCCCCACGAACCACCGCCTTTGATCACTCGCAGTGAGCGCGAGAATCTCGCATCTGATGCAGCTGGGCCATATCCCCGCAGCTCATTCGCCGAAAGAGGCGCCGCAGCGCGGAGACGAGACGAGGTGGTCGCAGCGCGACCAGGTGTGCCTTCGAAAGCCGTCTTCGCGGGTTGGACGGTAGGGGTTGGAGCGGACCGTCCTCATCGGTCCAACTCGGGTCGGATTCGCATCCGATGGAATTCGCCCCAAGCGGAGCAAGAAAGGCCAGGCCGGCGCGGCGAAGTCGACCGGCGGCCACGGCACGGTGAAGCCGAAGCGTTTCGGGCGCAAGGCCGCTCGTCTCGTCGACCTCGGAGCCGTCGAATTCGCCGCTCACGTCGGTGCAAGACTGAGGTGAGCCGACTGTGGAACACCCGCAATGCCGTTTCGGTCAGCGCGGCCCGCACCGTGGCTGCCGCACTGGTGTGCGGCAGCCACGGTGCCGAGGCCGGCCGAGGTCCGTGGCGGCCGGGAACGCTCAAGCCGCCTGTTCCCGGATCCGGCCGCGGTCAGCCGATGGGGGTTGAAGTGCAGGCGTTGCCTTTCTTGCCGCCATATTTGGTAAAGGAGCCGTTGGCGTTCTTCCCCCAGAAGGTCACGCAGAGCAGCGAGCCGCGAGGGAAACTCGCGTTGACCTGGAAGGTGTGGTCCTGTTCCCGGTTGGTGGGACCGGTCACCTTGTAAGTGCCCGGTCCGAAGATCTCGAAGAATCCGATCTCTGCTGTCACATTCGTGTTCCGCCAAGCCACGATCTGCTTGACGCTGTTGCCGGTGCCGTAGGTGGTGTTGCACAGCGTTTGCCCCATGGCGCAGGCGCCTTCCTGCGCAGTGGCTCCGCTCGTGCTCGCCGCGGCCGGCGCGGCCAGCACCAACGCAGTGGCGGCGGCGACAGCGACTCCGCCTCGCGCTGCCCGTCCGGTGAATCTCATGAGCAATCCCCTTCACATACTGCCGGTGTCCGGCCCTTCCGGACCCGCCATTCACCCACGCCCGGCGCGGCGACACCGTTGGCCACCAACATGAACATCACCCAATGGGGTACACGACCTGCGCCACCAAAACGCCTGGTGGAACACCGCGGGGGAGGCGGGGGAGATCGTCTCCGGACCTTTTCCGCGCTTTGCGAACCGTGCTGATCCTCGATCTTGCGCTCCCGGGGCGGTCGGCAACACCGTGCGCGGCCGCCGCCCAGCCTTCTGAAGGCGAGATCCCTGACCGAGCCGAAGGCGCGAAAGGCGGCCATGAACGCACCGACGCCGGCCATCCCCGAACGCATCCGAGCGGACGTACGGTGGAGCGCTTCCCGAGGGGCGAGGCCGTGCACTACCGCGAACGCGCGCTGGAACGCGGTGTGCCGGACTCGGCGATCGCGGTGGAGCCGCGAGCGACGAACACGGCCGAGAACATCGAGTACACGCGAGAACTCCTGGCGGCCAAGGGAATCCGGTGCGAGTCGCTGCTGCTGGTGTCGCGCCCGTCCCAACAGCGACGAGCGTTCGCGACGGCCAGGAAGATCTGGCCGGAGGTGGAGATCATGTGCAGCTCGCAGCGCCTGCCCCTGGACGAGTACGTGCGGTCGATCGGCGACGTGCACTCCTCGACCGGCAGTTCGAGTCCGCCCGACTTTCGAGGTGCAGGCGGACGTGTTGGACTGGATTCGGCGGGTGACGCGGCAACTCCGGTGGGGTGAGGAGGCGCTTTCCGTCATGGCCTCGACATTCCTCTTCGTCGCCGGGGCGGTGTTGCTGATCTGCAGCGCCGAGAAGCTCATCGGCTACCTCGCCGGCGCCGCCTCCCGGCTCAGCATCTCGGTGTTCTTCCTCGCCGTCGTCTTCACCGGCATCGAGTTCGACGACATCGTGCTCGGCGTCGCGCTGAACCTCGAAGACCTCGAGGACGTTTCGCTCGGGCTCGTGCTCGGGACCGCGATCTCGTTCACCGGAATCGTGCTCGCGCTCGCCGCGATCATCACTCCCGCCGCGGTGCGCGTCCCGCGCGACTACCTCGCCATCTTCGCGGCTGCGCCGCTGGTGCTGGCCGCGTTCGCGCTGACAGCGCCGCTCACCGCCGTCCAGGGAGTGCTGCTGCTCGGGCTCTTCGCGCTGTTCCTCGGCTACATCCTCGTGCAGGAATTCCGGCGGGAAACACCGACGTTCCGCAACACCGAGGTGTGCGGCGAAACGGCGGAAGGAAACGCCCGGCCGGGCGGGGAATCCTTCTCCGCCGAAATCCCGTTCGCCGCGGCCCGCAAACGGCCCGGCTGGGCCAATCTCGGGCTGGCGGTGCTCGCTCTCGCCGGCCTCGTCGTCGGCGCCGCGGCGATGAGCACCGGTACCAAGGACATCCTCCAGGACTACGGGATCGCGGGCACCGTGTTCGGCGCGACCATCGTCACCGTCGTGCTGACCATCGAGGACGTCTTCCTCACCGTGGAGCCGATCCGCAAGGGCGTGCCGGCGATCGGGATCGGGAACGTCATCGGGAGCCTCGTCTTCTCGGTCACGGCGAAGCTCGGCGTCATCGTGCTCTCGGGCGGCACCATCACGGTCGGCCCGGACGTGGTCCGGTGGCACCTGCCGGTGCTCGTCGCCATGACCGTCCTCGCCGCGTACTTCCTGCACACCGGCCGGTTGAAGCGATGGCACGGTTTCGCGCTGCTCGGTTGCTACGTCGCCTACTGGGCCGTCAGCTTCGCCGTGTTCGGTGGCGTTCCGGTCGAGTCGTGACGGTCAGTCCGGGTAGGCGTGGTCGATGGCGTCGAGGATGCTCCAGAGCACGTCGCACTTGAACGAAAGGGCCGCCACGGCGCGCGCCTGCTCGTCGGCCGACCGGCAGCGTTCGACCACCACCCGCAGGGCGTGTTCGGCGTCGCGCGGGGCCTGGGTCAGGCGGTCGCGGAAGTAGCCGAGGCCGTCGCGGTCGATCCAGGGGTAGCAGCGCTCGAACGCGGCGAGGCGCTCGGACATCAGATCGGGCGCGAAGAGCTCGGTCAGCGAGGACGCCACCGCCTCGGTCCACGGCCGCGTGCGGGCGAAGGTGACGTACGCATCGACGGCGAACCGCACCCCGGGGACGAGGTGGCGCTCGGATCGCACCTCCTCACGGCTCAGCCCCACCGCCTCGGCCAGGCGCAGCCACGCCTCGATGCCGCCTTCCCCGCCCACCGTGCCGTCGTGGTCGAGGATGCGCCGGACCCAGCGGCGCCGGACCTCGCGGTCAGGGCAGTTGGCGAGGATGGCGGCGTCCTTGCGGGGGATGTTCTGCTGGTAGTAGTAGCGGTTCGCCACCCATCCCCGGATCTGCTGCCGCCCCAGCAGCCCCGCGTTCATCCTGATGTGGAACGGGTGCTGGTCGTGGTAGCGCTGCGCCTGGGCGCGCAGCGCGGCGGTGAAGTCGTCGGCGTCCGCGGTCACGGCGCTTCCGGCTAGTCCTGCGGTAGCGCGAAGGCGAAGAGTGCGTCGCCGTGCGGAGCTCCCAGCATCCCCGGCAGGAATCCCTCGACCCACGCGCCCCAGCCGACCGGCACCGCGACGTACTGCCTGCCGTCGACGCTGTAGGTCGTCGGGTTGCTGTGGTGGCCGCTGCCCGTCTGGAACTGCCACAGCAGCTCGCCGCTGCGCGCGTCGAACGCGTTGAACTCCCCGGTCGGTTCCCCGGCGAACACCAGGTCACCGGCGGTGGCCAGCACGGATCCGCACATCGGCACCTCGTTGCGCCAGCGCCACGCCTCCCGGCCGGTGGCCGGGTCGAAGGCCGACACCGAGCCCGCCATGTCACCGGAATCCACCGTGACGCTCGCGCCCCAGTAGGGGATGCTCTCCTTGAACTCCCTGCGCCGCCGCGTGACCATGGCTCCGACGTCCTGCACCGGCACGTAGAACAGCTCCGTCCGCGGGCTGTAGGCCGCGTGCGTCCATTCCTTGCCGCCGGCCGGTCCCGGCCAGAAGCGGACCTCCACCCCCTCCTCGTCCGGGTAGACCTTCGGGGTCACCTTGCCGTCGGGGTCGATCTCGCCCCAGGTGATCCGGTCCACGAACGGCGCCACCCGGACCAGTTCGCCGTTCGTGCGGTCGAGGACGAAGAAGTACCCGTTCTTGTCGAAGTGGGCCAGCAGCTTCCGGCCTTCCAGCTCGAAAAGGATGTGCTCCATCGTGCTGTCGTAGTCCCACAGGTCGTGCGGGTTGTACTGGTAGTGCCAGCGGATCTCGCCGTTGTCCGGGTTCACCGCGATGACGCTGTCGGTGTAGAGGTTGTCGCCCTCGCGGACGGCGCCGTCGAAGTCCGGCGCCGGGTTGCCGGTCCCCCAGTACATGAGGTTCAGCTCCGGGTCGTAGGTGCCGGTGACCCAGCAGTTCCCGCCGCCGCGCGTCCACGCCGGGCCGTCCGGCCAGGTCTCGGAGCCCGGCTCGCCCGGCTTCGGCACCGTGTAGGTCCGCCAGACGTGCCGCCCGGTCTCCAGGTCGAAGGCGTCGATGTGGCCGCGCACGCCGAACTCTCCGCCGGAGCTGCCGACGATGACCAGGTCCTTCACCACCAGCGGAGCGAGCGTCGCGCTCTCCCCCGCTCGCACGTCGCCGTAGATCGCGTCCCAGACGCACCTGCCGTTGGTGGCGTCGAGCGCGAGCAGGTGGGCGTTCGGGGTCACCAAGAAGACCTTCCCCTTCGCGACCGCGACCCCGCGGTTCACGTTGCCGCAGCACAGCGACGTGTCGTACGGGACCTCGTGCTTGTACCGCCACACCTCCCGCCCCGTCCGGGCGTCCAGCGCCCAGGCCCAGCCGTCCCAGCCGGAGACGAACATGACGCCGTCCACGACGATCGGAGCGGCCTCGAAGGAGTAGGTTGACGCACCCGCGTGCATCCCGGCCGAGCCGGACTGGAAGACCCAGGCCGGGACGAGGCGCCGGACGTTCTCCGTGTTGATCTGGTCCAGCGGGCTGTACCGCTGGCCGTCGTAGGCGCCGTAGTAGGTGAGCCAGTTCTGCGGCTCCGAGCGGGCCTCGAGAATGCGTTCGTACGTGACGTTCTGGACCACCGGCGGCGCAGTCCCGGCCAGGCCGCTCAGCGACGCCTGGCTCACGGCATGCCCTGCCTGCACGTATTCCGCCATCACCCGCTCCTTCCTGGATCGTGTTTCAAGAGTGGTTCGCGTGGCAGTGCGGGTAGCGGGCTCCTGCGGGGATTGCGGCCGTCTTCTCGCCGAGAACCCCGACGGGGTCGGCACAGCCTGAGAACCCGCGGCGGCGCAAGTCCAATCCCACACCGCAAGCGGCTACCGCCGCCTTCGAACAGAGCCCTAGGGTCGTGGCTGGGCCGGGCGGTCGAGGCGGGCGTGCTCCGGAACGTCGCCGAGGACGGCGATCACGCCGACCAGGCCGCGGCCCTCGTCGTTGCCGATGGGGGACGTGTACCAGTAGTAGCCCGGGCCATCGAGGTTGAGGCTCGCCGTGCCGCGCGACTGGATCGGCAACCAGATGAACTGCCGGTCGCCGTTGCTCGGCAGCAGCGCGCAGTGCGTGTTCTGGTCGTCGTTGACGAGCTCCAGTTCGAGGTCACCGCCGTGCGGCAGGACGAGGATCGACGGATCCCAGACCAGTTCGTCGATCGGGATCCGGACCCGCGCGTGCATGCGGCCGTCGGCGTCCTCCTCCGCGTGTCCGAGGCCGCCGTGGGCGACCAGCCGCCCCAGCGACGCCCCGTTCTGCTTGTCCAGCCCGAGCTCGCTCACCAGTGCCGACAGCTCCCCTGAGGCGGTCGCCATCGCATTCACCTCCTAGCCCCGAGGCAGCGCCCGTGCACCCGGTTCACGGTGGCGGACCCCCAGCGCAGGATCGACCGCCGTCGACAAGTTCCCGGAAGGCGCGAGGGCGCGCCGGACGAACGGGACGGCCGGGAAATGCCGCAGGGGCTTCGACACCGGTTGCCTCGCGCAACCGGCATGCGCAGGCCTCGCCTGGGCCACCCGACACCTCCCCGTCGCGTGGATCCCATTGCAGGTGCAGGATAGCTCTGCCGCAGCGGCTTTCGTAAGCCGATCCGAGGAGCGGAAACGCATTGCTGCGCAAGGGGAAACGATCAGACGCACGACCGTGACGGGTGCGGCTGACGAGGCGAACGCGGGTGCGACGGAGCATTTGCGATGTTCGTCGAGCGCGCAGATGATGAAAGCGCCGTTCCGCGGAGCTTCGACGAGCTGTGGGGACGATGACCGCGAAGGCCCGGAACCGGTGGCGTCGACCGCTGGACGACCTGGGCACCGACGGCGGGCGCCATCGTCCACAGTGCACTATCGCGCCGCCGCAAGGAGAACCACGATGACCACCACCGCGATCCCCGGCCTGGACCAGGCACCGACCACCCACCGGGCCCTCGTGGCGTGGGTGCGGGAAGTGGCCGAACTGACGACCCCGCAGCAGGCGGTGTGGTGCGACGGCAGCGACGAGGAGTGGCGCCGGCTGACCACCGAGCTCGTCGCGGCGGGCACCCTGGTGCGGCTGGCGGCGAAGCCGAACTCGTTCTGGGCCGCCTCCGACCCCGGCGACGTCGCGCGCGTGGAGGACCGCACCTTCATCTGCTCGCGGCGCGAGGAGGACGCCGGGCCCACCAACAACTGGATGGACCCTGCGGCGATGAAGTCGACCATGACGGAGCTCTACCGGGGCTGCATGCGCGGTCGCACCCTGTACGTGATCCCGTTCTGCATGGGCCCGCTGGACGCCGAGGCCCCCAAGCTGGGCGTGGAGATCACCGACTCCGCCTACGTGGTGCTGTCGATGCGCGTGATGACCCGGATGGGCACCGGGGCGCTGGAGAAGTTCATCGGCCGCGACGGCGGCGAACGCGAGTTCGTCAAGGCCCTGCACTCCGTCGGGGCTCCGCTGGACCCGGGCCGGGCCGACGTGCCGTGGCCCTGCAACCCGACGAAGTACATCAGCCACTTCCCCGAGGAGCGAGTGATCTGGAGCTTCGGCTCCGGCTACGGCGGGAACTCGCTGCTGGGCAAGAAGTGCTACTCGCTGCGCATCGCCTCGGCGATGGCCCGCGACGAGGGCTGGCTGGCCGAGCACATGCTCATCCTCAAGCTGACGTCGCCGCACGGCACCGTCCACTACATCGCCGCGGCGTTCCCCAGTGCGTGCGGCAAGACGAACCTGGCGATGCTGCAGCCCACCGTGCCCGGCTGGACGGCCGAAACGCTCGGCGACGACATCGCCTGGATGCGCTTCGGCGACGACGGCCGGCTCCGCGCGGTCAACCCCGAGTTCGGGTTCTTCGGCGTCGCCCCGGGCACCGGCTACCGCACCAATCCGGTGGCCATGCGGACCATCGAGCAGGGCAACACCATCTTCACCAACGTCGCGCTCACCGACGACGGCGACGTCTGGTGGGAGGGCATGACCGAGCAGCCCCCGGCGCACCTGACCGACTGGCGGCGCCGCGACTGGACGCCGGGCGGCGGCGAGCCGGCCGCCCACCCCAACTCCCGGTTCTGCACCCCCATCGAGCAGTGCCCGATCGTCGCCCCGGAGTGGAACGACCCCGAGGGTGTGCCGATCTCGGCGATCCTCTTCGGCGGCCGCCGGGCCACCACGATTCCGCTGGTCACCGAGTCGCGCGACTGGGCGCACGGGGTGTTCATGGGCGCCACCCTGTCCTCGGAGACCACGGCCGCCGCCACCGGCGAGGTCGGCGTCGTCCGCCGCGACCCGATGGCGATGCTGCCGTTCATGGGCTACCACGCCGGCGACTACCTCGGGCACTGGCTGACCACCGGCACACGGGCCGAACCGGCGAAGCTGCCCAAGATCTTCCACGTCAACTGGTTCCGCCGCGGCGCGGACCGCCGCTTCCTGTGGCCGGGGTTCCGGGAGAACTCGCGGGTCCTGGCGTGGATCGTCGGCCGCGTCGAGGGCACCGCGAACGCCGCGGAGACCCCGGTCGGCCTGGTCCCGGCGTCGACCGACCTCGACCTGACCGGGCTCTCCACCGACCCGGCCGACGTGGAGGCGGCGCTCGCGGTCGACGAGGCGGAGTGGCGGGCCGAACTCCCGCTGATCGAAGAGTGGTTCGCCACCATCGGCGAGAAGCTCCCCCGCACCCTCCGGGAGCAGCTGGACGTGCTCCGCGAACGCCTGGCCGGGGGCTGACACGCCAACAGTCCACTAAGGACACTTATGCGCCTCCGCGCCGCCGGTGCGGGGATCCCCGATCGCAACGAGTCGGATACGGGTCTTCGGCGTACTTGACAGCCCGGGTGCGGGATTGCAGGCTTTCGATCCAAAGTTGGTTGAGTGGCTCGGCCAATGGAGGCTCGCCATGTCGAACGGCACCGATTCCCATCGGACGCACCGCCGCCGCGCCGTCATCGCCAGCACGGTCGGCACGACGATCGAGTGGTACGACTTCTTCCTCTACGGAACCGTCGCCGCCCTGGTGTTCCCCAAGATCTTCTTCCCGGGCAGCTCCCCCAGCGCCGGCGTGCTCGAATCGTTCAGCACCTTGTTCGTGGGCTTCGCCGCGCGCCCGGTCGGCGCCGCGATCTTCGGGCACTACGGCGACCGGATCGGCCGCAAGGCCACCCTGGTCACCACGCTGCTGCTCATGGGCATCGCCACGGTGCTCATCGGCGTGCTTCCCGGGTACGCCACGCTCGGCTTCGCCGCGCCCGTGCTGCTGGTGGTGCTGCGCATCGGGCAGGGCATCGGCGTCGGCGGCGAGTGGGGCGGTTCGGTGCTGATGGCCATGGAGTGGGGCTCCGAGTCCCGCCGCGGCCTGATGGCGAGCCTGCCGCACCTCGGCGTGCCGCTCGGCCTGCTGCTGTCCACCGCCGCGGTGGGGGTGGCCAGCGCGGCGAGCGGCGACGCATTCGAGACCTGGGGCTGGCGGGTACCGTTCCTGCTCAGCGTCGTCCTGATCGCGATCGGCCTGTGGGTGCGGATGCGGGTGCTGGAGAGCCCCGACTTCGCCGAGGTGAAGCGGCAGCAGGCGGTCGAACGGCAGCCGGTGTGGGCCGCGATCCGCAAGCACCCGAGGGAGATCCTCACCTCCGCGTTCGTGCGGCTGGCCGAGCAGGCGCCGTTCTACCTGTTCATCACGTTCGTGCTGACCTACGGCACGAAGCACCTGGAGATGCCGCGCGGCGAGCTGCTCAACGCCACGCTGGTCGCCGCCGCGGTCGGCCTGATCAGCGTTCCGCTGTTCGGCCACCTGTCGGACCGCTTCGGCCGCCGGCTCATCTACGGCATCGGCATCGTGTGCACCGGCCTGTACGCCTTCCCGTACTTCGCGCTGCTGGACACCCGGTCCTCCGGCCTGGTGTTGCTGGCCATCGTCGTGTCGCTGATCGTGCACGACGTCATGTACGGCCCGCAGGCGGCGCTGATCGCGGAGAGCTTCGGCACCAACATCCGCTACAGCGGCGCCGGTCTCGGCTACCAGCTCGCCTCGGTCATCGCGGGCGGCCCCGCACCGCTGATCGCCGCGGCGCTCCTGCAGTCCACCGGCTCCAGCACCGGGATCAGCTGGTACATCGTGCTCTGCTCGGTCATCTCGCTGATCGCGCTACTGCTGATGCCCCGCAGGTCGGCGCCTCCCGCCGCGTCCGCGCAGGTCGACCCGCAACGCATGGAGGCATGACCCGGCAACAGCCCCACGGCGAACCGGCCAACGGGTGTCCATACAGGACCGCCGCGCTTGAACCGATGCTGTCCTCGACGTCCTGAGGTCCCGGTCCGGATTCCAGCAACCGGTGAGCCCCGTTCCGCCGCGAAGTCGCCTTGGGTCACGACGATTTCGCGCGAAATCGTGAAGCCAGCACCTTGCGGCGACCGGATTCAGTCCGATGTAGACGTCGAATCACTTGATCTCGATGCGGCGCGAGGTGCTGGTCTTGCTCTTGGGCACCTTCACCGAGAGCACGCCGTCCATGAGGTTGGCCTCGATCTCGTCCGCGTCGACCTCGCCGGGCAGGCTGCCGCGGAACGAGAAGCTCCCGGTGCGCCGCGTCTTGCGCCGCAGCACACCGGTGCGCTCCTTCTCCTTCAGTTCGCCCGTGATCCACAACTCCTGGCCGCGGACCTCGACCGTGATGTCGTCCCGCGCCACGCCGGGCAGGTCCACCTCGAACAGGTAGGCGTTCTCGGTCTCCTCCACGTCGACCATCGGCTGCCACGCGACGCCGGTCCGCGTCATGGCCCACCCGGGGTCGAAGAGCTGCCCCATGCGGTCCCAGAGCTCCTCCAGCTCGCGGAACGGCTCCTGCCACGCATCCGGTGCCCCACCCCACTCCCGGCGTTCGCCGCGCCGGGCGGGCATCCGCTCAGCCATGCCGATCCCTCCCCACAACACGTGCGTTCCGACCTCGGCCTACCCGCCGGCGCGGCGGCACCAAACCGCCCGCGGACGGCTGTCAGCGCTCGATCGCCGTGGTCTCCTCGGCTTCGGCATCGGTGCTGGCGTCGGTGTCGGGCTGCGGAGTGCGTGCGCGCTTGTGCGGCAGGGCGACGTTGCTGACCCCGGAGAACCGCTCGTGCAGGCCGTGGTGTTTGGGGTGGCGCCACAAGGCGATGAAGAACACGACGGGCAGCAGGCAGACCAGCCCGAACATCGCGGCGGCCACCAGCAGTTCCACCACGTGATCCCCGCTGATCAGGTCCAGCGCCAACGACGGCACCTCGGACAGGCGGTCCAGGCCGGCCCCCATCACGCGGAGCAGCGCCGCGACGGTGACCAGCACCGCCATGCCCATGACCACCGGGATCGGCAGCAGCGGGATGGCCAGCACCACTGCCCGCAGCACCAGTCGCCACAGCTCGGGCCGCTTCCCGTCCGGGCCGACCATCTCGAGCAGCAGCAGCTTCTTGCCCGGCGTGCCGCCCAGCCACCAGGGCAGCAGCACGAACCAGAGCGCCACGGCCAGCACCATGCCGAGCAGCCAGCTGGACGAGTCGAAGACCACCACGCAGAGCAGGGTCGTGAACAGCATGACGAACGGCAGCGCGCACAGGTCGATCAGCAGCGCCAGGAACCGCCTGCCCAGCGGCACCGGACGCCGTGCCAGTGCCGCGTCGTCCAGGTTGTCCAGGGTCGGCAGCCAGCGGGTCAGCGGCCCCGCGATGGCCCAGCCGATCATGGCCCCGCCGGTGTTGGCGATGAGATCGTCCACATCGAACAGCCGGTACGGGCACTCGTAGACGCCCCACAGGCCGGAAAGCTGGGTGAACTCGAAGAACAGCGAGGCGCCGAGCCCGATCGCCGAGGCGGCGACGAAGTTCAGCCGGAAGTGGAAGCGCAGGTAGACGGCCAGCGGGAGCAGCAGGAGCAGGTTCAGCAGGGTCTCCAGCACCGCCGGGTTGTGGATCACCAGCGCGCTCAGGGTGACCTGCCCCTCCGCCTCCTTCCAGATGTCGGCGAAGGTGTTGCCGGGCACCAGCTGCGGATGCGCGACCCTGGGGTACTTCGCGCACACGTCGACCGACGGGCCGGGCAGCGGCACGACGGTCATGAAGAACGCGGTGAGCGAGTAGAACAGGAAGCTGTAGAAGGACAACGATCGCCAACTGGTCATGACGCCGTGCCTGCGGTAGGTCACCACCGCCGCGGGCACGAACAACACCAGGGCGAGCAGTGGGAAGACGATCACCGCAGTTTTGATCGGCAGCAGATAAGCGCTGGGCACGACGCACATCATTTCCGGAAGCCGAATGACGGGTCAAATCGTGATATTCGGCCCGGAAGTATCGGTGACCGAGGTCACCGGCGCGTCAGACCGCGGCCAGTTGCCGGACCACCGCCTCGCCGACGGCTTTGGCGCTGCCGGGGTTCTGGCCGGTGATCAGCCGGCCGTCCTCGACGACGTAGGCCTCGAACGGTTCGTCCGCGGTGCGGTAATCGGCGCCGAGCTTCGCGAGTTCTTCCTGGAGGTTGTACGGCACGGCGTCGGCGCGGTTCGCCAATTCCTCTTCCGGCCACGAGAAGCCGGTGACGCGCTTGCCCTTGATCAGCGGTTCGCCGCTGGAGAGCTGGACGTTGAGCAGGCCCGTCGCGCCGTGGCAGACGGTGGAGACCACCTTGCCCGCCTCGTAGAACCGGGCCATCAGGCCCTCCAGGTCGGCGCTCTGCGGGAAGTCGAACATGACGCCGTGCCCGCCGGTCAGGTAGATCGCGTCGTAGTCGTCGAGATCGACCTCGGAAATCCGCTTCGTGTCCTCCAGGAGATCCATGAACTCCCGGTCCCGGTAGTGCCGCTCGGTGCCGAGTTCGGACAGGACTTCGTGCGACAGGCTTTCCGGATCCAGCGGAACCATCCCGCCCGCCGGACTGGCGATGTCCATCTCGAAACCGGCCCGTTCGGCGACGTCCCAGAAATGCGTCAGCTCCCCGAGCCACAAACCGGTCCGCATCCCGACCTTCCGATACTCCGGAACATTCGTGACGACGATGAGAATCCTGTTCTTCCTGGCCATTTCCGAATCATCCCCCGAATTTCCGGCGCGTCCCGGCGAAAACCGATCACCGGCAGTCGAACGAAGACGAGAACCAGGCTAGCCCCGGAAAAGCCCGTTCGCGAACCGCGATCCCCGTCGCGATATCCCGTGATCGATTCACGCAACCGCCCCTGCTATCGGAGGGGTCAGGGGAGCAGGAACGCGCCCGGCAGCGCGGAGCCGCTCTGCACCGTGTCGAGGATGAACATCGTGTCGTACCGGCGGATGTTGTCGTCGCTCTTGAACAGGTCGTTGCTCAGGTCCCTGAGGTCTCGGATCGATGCGGCCGTGAGCAGCACGGCGTAGTCCCATCGGCCCGAGAGGGCGTAGCACTGCTGGACCTCCGGCTGCGCCCGGAGCCGGTCCGCGATGCGCCGGTGGTGATCGAGGGATTCCTCGACCAGGGTCAGCATGACGAGTGCCTGCGCCAAGGACGGGGCGTGCTCGATGTTGACGACGGCGACGGTGCGCAGCAGCCCGGCGGACTTGTAGCTCGTGATGCGGCGCTGGACCGCGCTGGGCGACAGGCCGACCTGGTCCCCGAGCTCGCGGAGGGTTTGGTCCGCGTCGTGCTGCAGCAGGTCCAGCAGTCGCGTGTCGATTTCGTCCAGCGGTCTCTTCCGGGGGCCCATGCGCAAAAATATTGCGCGGGAGCGCAAACAAAGCAAGCGCATGCCGGATTCGGTTGCGTAGCGTCCACGCCGTGATCCAGTCCAACGATCGACGACGAACCGCCGCGGCCACCGATCTCGCGCTGGGCAACATCGCGCAGGCGAGAGCCGTCATTCCCCCATGCTTCCTCGACACCCCGCAGTACGAGGACGAACTGCTCAACGCGGCCTTGGGACGACGCGTCACCGTCAAGGTGGAGACGGCGAATCCCATCCGCAGCTTCAAGGGACGAGGCGTCGGCTTCGCCCTCACCGGCGTGCCCGCCGGCGCCACCGTCGTCTGTGCTTCATCGGGCAACTTCGGCCAGGCGGTGGCCTACGTCGGCCGCTCTCGTGGCTTGCACGTCGTGGTCTACACGTCCACTGCCATCAATCCGGTCAAGCGTGAACGCATGACAGCCTTCGGCGCGCGGGTGGTCGAAGTCGGCGGCGGCATGGAGGGGGCGAGACGCGCCGCGGCATCCTCGGCCGCGGAGCCGGACGCTCACCTGATCGTCGACGGCGTTCTGCCGGCGATCGCCGAAGGCGCGGGCACGATCGCCGAGGAGTTGGCGCGCGAAGGCGAGTTCGACGCGGTTGTCGCGCCCATCGGCGATGGCAGCCTGATCAGCGGACTCGCGCTCTGGATGCGCGAGCATGCGCCCCGCACTCGCATCATCGGCGTCAACCCGGCCGACGCACCCGCGATGCGACGCAGCGTCCAGGCCGGCCGGCCGATCGCCGTCGCACCGGCGAGCGACTTCGCCGAAGGCATCACGATCCCCCAGCCCCACCCCGAGTCGCTCGCTCGCGTGCGAGCCCTCGTCGACGACATCGTCCTGGTCGACGAGCGTGCACTCCGCGACGCGATGGGCCTTGTCGCGCGGCATCTCTCCGTGATCGCGGAGCCGGCCGGAGCGGCCGGGATCGCGGCGATAGCCGGTGGTCAGGTCCCGCACGGCAGAGTCGCAACGCTCATCACCGGAGCCAATCCCCAACCCGCGGTCGTGGCAGCCCTGCACGACCACCTGAACCTGGAGCGTCCATGACCAGCCCCATCGGCATCATCGGCACGGGAGCCATCGCGAAGGACATCGTGGACGGGCTGAGCGCCACGACCGAGGAGAGCCCGGCGATCCACCTCTCCCCGCGCAACGCCCGGACGGCGAACGCCTTGGCACGTCGCCACCCCAACGTTCGCGTGTGCGCGGACAACCAGTCGGTCATCGATGCGGCGCCGCTGATCCTCCTCACCGTCCGCCCCGATGATGTGGGCGAGGCCCTCGCCGGACTCCACGTACCCGATGATCGAGTTCTCATCAGCGCCGTCGCGGGATGGTCCATCGAGGCGCTGAGGGCGCAGCTCGACGCCGACGTGACGATAGTCCGCTCGATCCCGCTACCGGCCGTGCGGCAACAACGAGGCATCACCGCCCTGCATCCGGCACATCCGGTCGTGGAAGAGCTTTTCAACCGCCTCGGCGGCACCCTCGTGACCCAGGACCCCGCCGTCTTCGACGTGCTTTCCGCCGCAACGGCGTCGATCTCCAGCTACCTGCACTACCTGGACACCATCGCCGGCTGGATCACGCGGCATGGCATGGATTCCCGCGCGGCGGAGGGCTACGTGCGCAGCATGTTCTCGGGCGTCAACGCGGCCCTCGCCGATGAACGCACGGACCTGCCCGAGCTCGGTCGAGCACACGAAACTCCCGGAGGCAACAACGAGGCCCTACGCGAGAGGTGGTTCAACCCGCAGAACCGGGCCGCGCTCGAGCAGGCGCTCGAACACATCCGCCAACGCGTTGCCACCGCACGAGCGGACTAGCCCGGTGGCACGCGCGACCGCCCCTTGAGGGCCGTCAACTAGGCGTCGGTGCTTCGGGCGATGTCGGCCTCGATCAGCTCCGCGATCTGGTCGGGCGTGTAGCCCAGGGAGACGAGGATCCGGCGGGTGTCCGCACCTTTCTCGCGCGGCGCGGTGCGGACCTCGCCGGGCGTTCGGCCGAGTTTGATCGGGATTCCGGTGCCCCGGTAGCCGTCCCGCTCCACCACCATGTTCCGGTGCAGCACCTGCGGATCGGTCAGCGCTTCGCCCACGTCGTGCACCGGCGTCGCCGGCACGCCGCGGTCCAGCAGCTTGCGGGCCAGGTCGTGGCGGCGGTGGGCGGCGATCCGCTCGATGATCAGCGGGCGCAGCTCCGCGACGTTGCGGACCCGGTCGGCGTTCGTCGCGAACCGCGCTTCGTCGGCGATGTCCGGGATGCCGAGCAGCTTCGCGAAGTGGCGGAACTGGCGGTCGTTGCCGACCCCGATGAAGATCTGGCCGTCCTCGGCCTCGAAGGTGTCGTACGGGGCGATGGAGGGGTGCGCCGATCCGGTGCGCTGCGGGAGCTTCCCGGAGACCAGCCAACCCGGGGAATGCGGGTGCAGCAACGAAATCGCCGTGTCGAGCAGCGTGCAGTCCACCAGCTGGCCGCGCCCGGTGGCGTGCCGGTCGTGGAGCGCGAGCAGCACGCCGGAGAACGCGTAGATCCCGGTCACCATGTCCACAATGGGCACTCCGACGCGCAGCGGCGGCCCGGACGGCTCGCCGTTGATGCTCATCAGCCCGCCGTAGGCCTGCAGGATCGCGTCGTAGCCGGGCATGCCGCCCATCGGCCCGTCGACGCCGAAACCGGTGATGCGGCAGTGGATCAGGCGGGGGTAGCGCTCCGCGATCGCCTCGTCGGAGAAGCCCCACTTGGACAGCGTGCCCGCCTTGAAGTTCTCCACCACGACGTCCGCGTCCCGCAGCAGCTCGTCGAGCACCCGCTGCCCGCCCGGCGAGGCGAAGTCCAGGCAGATGTTGTTCTTGTTGCGGTTGATCCCCGTGTGGTAGGCGCTCATGGTCTCGCTGACGAACGGCGGCCCCCAGGTGCGCGTGTCGTCGCCCGCGGGCGGCTCGACCTTGATCACCTCGGCGCCGTGGTCGGCCAGCATCTGGGTGCACAGCGGACCGGCGAGGATGCGCGACAGGTCGAGGACGCGAACGCCGCGGAGGCTGCCGTTCGGTGCGGTCATGGGCGAAGATCCCCGTTTCGATCAGTGGTTGCGGAACGTCCTGCGCACAAGGCGGCCCAAGCACGTTCTCAGTGAGCGTTTTTCATCCTGGTCGGCCCGCAGCCGCGGGTCGCAAAGCTGCACGTCGATGGGGTGCCGCATGCGCATAACCCACCTACGACACTCGCACCGCCGCGGGTTCTCAGAGGCTTCCTGGCGAGGACGGCCCCCCTCCGCCGTGTATTGGACATACATCAGGAGGGGCACCCACAGACCAGGGAGCCTCTGAGGTTCCGCCACCCACACCGCCACCCAAACTGAGATTGGAAAAACCTCAGTAGGACTTGGGCAGGCCGAGGACGTGGTTGGACACGTAGTTCAGGACCATTTCCTGGCTGACCGGGGCGAGGCGGAGGATGCGCGACTCCCGGAAGTACCGCTCCACGTGGTACTCGCGGGCGTAGCCCATGCCGCCGTGGGTCTGGATCGCCTGGTCGGCCGCCTGGAAGCCGGCGTCGGCGCACAGCCACTTGGCCATGTTCGCCTCGCGCCCGCAGGACAGGCCCTGGTCGTACCGCCACGCCGCGTTGCGGGCCATCAGCTCGGCCGCGTCGAGCCGGGTCGCCGCCTCGGCGAGCGGGAACGCGATGCCCTGGTTCTGGCCGATGGGCCGGTCGAAGACGACGCGTTCCTTCGCGTAGCGCACCGCCCGGTCGAGCGCGGCCCGGCCGATGCCCAGCGCCTCGTGGGCCAGCAGGATCCGCTCCGGGTTGAGGCCGTCGAGCAGGTACTTGAAGCCCTGGCCCTCGGCGCCGACGCGGGCGCTCTCGGGCACGAACAGGTCGTCGATGACGACCTCGTAGGAGGAGACCGCGTTGCGGCCCAGCTTGGGGATCGGGCTCAGGTGCACGTGCTCGGGGTCGATGTCGATGAGGAACAGCGACATCCCGTCGGTCGCGCGTTCGACCTCCTCGCGCCGGGTGGTGCGGGCGATCAGCACCATCTTCTGCGAGTCGCCCGCCTTGGTGATCCACACCTTGCGGCCGTTGATGACGTAGCCGCCGGGCACCGGCTTGGCGAACGTGGAGATCCGGGTCGTGTCGGTGCCCGCGTCGGGCTCGGTGACGCCGAAGCAGACGTGCAGCGAACCGTCGGCCGCCGCCGGGAGGACCTCCTTGCGCAGTTCCTCGCTGCCGTGCTTGACGATGGTGTTGAGGCCGAAGATCGTCAGGTGCATGGTGCTGCAGCCGTTCATCCCGGCGCCCGAGGCGGCCACCTCTTCCAGCAGCAGCGCCGCTTCGAGGATGCCGAGCCCGCCGCCGCCGTACTCCTCGGGGATGGCGATGCCCAGCCAGCCGCCCTCGGCGAAGGCGTTGTAGAAGTCCCACGGGAACTCGTTGTTCACGTCGCGCTCGGCCCAGTACTCGTCGGGGAAGCTGCGCGCCAGTTCGCGCGCGCCCGCCCGCAGGGACTGCTGGTCCGGGGTCAGTTCGAAGTGCATGGCGCTTTCCTTTCCGGCGTGCCTGGTGCCCGTACCAGCGGCGACACGTCGACCGACCCGGGCCGCGGATCGGCCACGCGATCGATCTGTTCCTAAATACGAACAACGAATCCAGCTATCGGGACACGATGATCGACCGGCACCCGGTCTGTCAACCGTCGGATCGCAGCCCTGAGGCGCACGAAGATCGACGAAAACCAGCACAAATCAGGAGTCGGCCGACTACCCGCGGCGAACCGCTTGACAGTGACCCGGTTCACTTCCTAGATTCGCCGCAGTTCCTATATCCGAACAATCGCACATCGCGATCGACCACGCATCGACGACCACCCGTCAAGAGGGACCCAAGCAATGACGCTGCACAATGGCGCGACGGCTCGCCCCGAGCCGTCCTCCCGCAAGGCCGTCGGACCCGCCGTAGTGATCGGATCCGCCCTCGAGTGGTTCGACTTCTACCTCTACGCCTCGATGGCCGCCCTGGTGTTCGGGCGCCTGTTCTTCCCGGCGAGCAACCCCACCACCGCCACCCTGGCGGCGATGGCGACCTTCGCGGTCGGCTTCCTCGCCCGCCCGTTCGGCGGCATCGTCTTCGGGATCCTCGGCGACAAGTACGGGCGCAAGATCGTGCTGTCGGCGACGTTCCTGCTGATGGGCATCTCCTCCGGGCTGATCGGCCTGCTGCCGACCTACTCCTCGGCGGGCATCGTCGCGCCGATCCTGCTGGTGGTCCTGCGCCTGCTGCAGGGCCTCGGCGCGGGCGCCGAGCTGGGCAGCGCGATCGCGGTGGCCTACGAGCACGCCGACGAGAAGTCGCGCGGCAGGCTGGGCTCGTGGCCGGCGCTGGGCGTCAACATCGGGTTGTTCGTCTCGTCGCTCACCGTGACGGTGCTGACGAGCTTCGGCAACGAGTTCCTCTACGACTGGGGCTGGCGCATCCCGTTCATCGCCAGCTTCCTGCTCGTCGCGCTCGGCTTCTGGGTGCGCCGCCAGATGCCCGAGACGCCGGAGTTCGAGAAGATCGCGCGCGACACCTCGGCCCGCAAGAAGGCCAAGCCGCTGCGCTCGCTGATCAAGTCGGACTGGCGCGGCCTGGCCGTGGTCATGGCGATCACCATCGGCTACAACGGCGTCAGCTACATCTTCAAGACGTTCTCGCTGTCCTACCTCAGCGAATTCCGCGACGTCGCGGCCAACGTCGGCGCGTTCGGCATCTCGCTGGCCAGCGCGTGCGCGATCCTCACCGTGCCCATCGCGGGCCGGATCTGCGACTCGGTGGGCGCCAAGAAGGTGATCATCACCGGCGCGATCGCCACGGCGGCGCTGGCGTTCCCGTTCTTCTGGCTGCTCGACTCGGGCCAGAGCCTCTACATCTGGATCGCGCTGATCCTCGCCACCGGCGTGGTGGTGCCCGCGATGCTGGCCGCGCAGGGCGCGTTCCTCTCCCAGCAGTTCCCCACCAAGGTGCGGGTGTCCGGCCTCGGCACCGGCCGGGAGGTCGGCGGGGCCTTCTCCGGCGGCCTCGCCCCGCTCGCAGCGCTGGCGCTGGTGACGGCGTCGCCCACGCACGCCACCTGGGGAGTCTCGCTGCTGTTCGTCGCCGGGGCGCTGTTCATCGGCGTGGGCGCGCTGTTCGACCAGACGAAGAGGGCCGAGGCGGCCGAACCCGCGCCCGCCGAGGAAGCCGTCCGATCCTGACACCCTGGGACTGCGGACCCGATCCGCAGTCCCAGGCCCCATCCGCCGCCCGGCACCTCGCCGGGCGGCGTTTTCGCGCGAAAACGCCACCTCCGAGCACCCGGGATGGCCGGAAAGATTATTTCTGATCACGCATTTTTGCGTGGTCCGCAAAATTCCAGTAGCGTGGTCGTCATGGGTGCCGAGGAGCGCGAGCGGCCGGGCTTGCGGGAACGCAAGAAGCAGGAGACCCGCCTCGCCCTGAGCTGGGCGGCCATCCGCCTCGCCGTGGAGCGGGGATTCGACAACGTGCGCGTCGAGGACATCGCCGCCGAGGTCGGCGTATCCCCGCGCACCTTCAACAACTACTTCGCGGGCAAGGGCGAGGCCATCGCCGCACGACACCTGGAACGGGCCCGACAGATCTCGGTAGAGCTGCGCGCGCGACCGGAATCCGAGCCGCTGTGGGAGGCCATCACCAACGCCGCGATGGCCCGCTTCGCGCTCGGGCAGGGCACCGGCGAGGACCAACCGGACCGGCAGTGGGTCGACGGCGTTCGGCTGATGGTTTCCGAACCGGCGCTCCAGGGCGAGTTCGTCAGGGCCAACGCCACGGCCGAGGCCGAGCTCGCCGCCGCCATCGCCGAGCGCACCGGCACCGACCCGGCGCGCGACATCTACCCGCGATTGGTGGCCGGCGCGGTCGGAGTCGCGATCGCCGCATCCATCGAGCACTGGCTGAGCGCCGAAGAACCCACCCCGATGGCTCCGGTGCTGCGCGACGCGTTCCGGCAGCTCGCCAATGGGCTGCCCGTCCCCTGACAACCCCACAACCGGACGACCCGGCGCCGCCGGGTCGATCGACCATGCCTTTTTCCGCCACAGAAAGGAGAAAAGTCGTGATCGCCGATGTCGTGATCGCGGGCGCCGGCCCGAACGGGCTGATGCTGGCCTGCGAGCTGAGCCTGGCCGGAACGAAGCCGCTGGTGCTCGAACGCCTCCCGGAGCGCGCGGCCACGCAGCGGGCCAACGGCCTGGTCGGGCAGGTGGTGCGGATGCTCGACCGCCGGGGTCTGCACCAGCGCTTCAGCGGGAGCCCCGAGCCGCCGCAGCCCGCTCCGGTGTTCGTGTTCGGCGCGATGCCGCTGGACCTGAGCGCCATCGAGGACAACCCGATGTACCTGATGCAGATGCCGCAACGCCGCATCGAGCAGGCCCTGGAAGAACGCGCCGTCGAGCTCGGCGTGGAAATCCGCTGGGGGCACGAACTCGTCGGACTGGCCCAGGACGACGATGCGGTCGCCATCGACGTCGCCGGCCCGGACGGCCACTACCGGCTGCGCGCCCGCTACCTGGTCGGCGCAGACGGTGGGCACAGTCCGACGCGCAAGCTCTCCGGCATCGGTTTCTCCGGCGTCACCAAGGAGAACGTCGTCTCACGCCTCGCGCACGTCAGCATTCCGAGCTCGCTGGTCGATCTGGCGACGGGCGGCCTGGACGTCCCCGGCTACGGCGTCATCCCGCCGTTCATGCACCACCGCACCGAGCGAGGAGTGCTGGCGTACGCGCCTTTCCTCGACGGCCGAACGGCTGTGTCCACAATGGAGTGGGGCTCGGCCGGGGCGGACGAAACCGCGCTGACGCTGGACGAACTGCGCGCGAGCGCCCGCCGGGTGCTCGGGGTGGACCTGCCGCTCGAGCCGCCGGAAGGCGACGGCCCGCACCTCACGCGCCGGTTGACGGGCGGCAACACCCGGCTCGCGGACCGGTACCGGGACCGGCGGGTGCTACTGGTCGGCGATGCCGCCCACGTGCATTCGGCGATCGGCGGCCCCGGCCTGAACCTGGGCCTGCAGGACACCGCGAACCTGGGCTGGAAGCTCGCCGCCGAGCTGCAGGGCTGGGCGCCACCCGGCTTGCTGGACAGCTACGAGGCCGAGCGGCGGCCGGTGGCCCGGCGAGTGGTCATGCACACCCAGGCCCAGTCGGCGCTGCTCGCGCCCGGTGGCGAGACCACCGCGCTGCGGGAGCTCTTCGGCGAGCTCCTCCACGAGCCGCGCAACATCAAGCACATCGCGGACATGATGGCGGGCGCGGACATCCGCTACGAGATGGGAACCTCCGCCACGCACCCGCTGATCGGCCGGTGGGCACCCGACCTGGTGCTCGAAACCGGGACCGGCAGCGTCCGGCTCGCCGAGCTGACCGCGAACGCCCGGCCACTCCTGCTGGACATGACCGAAGGCGCCGGGCTGTCCGGAGACCTCGCCGGCTGGAGCGACCGGGTGGAGGTGGTCAGCGGCCGCACCGGAACCTCGCCGACCGCGATGCTCCTGCGGCCGGACGGCTACGTCGCCTGGGCGTCGAGTTCGGCGCAACCGGACGCCCAGGAGCGACGCAGCCTCCGCGAGGCCCTGACCACGTGGTTCGGCCCCGGTTCGCCTTAGGGGTTCGGAATGCGGCGTGAGCCGCATGCGGTGTGGGACTCAGCTCGCACCGCCGCGCAAGCCCCGTTCTGAAAAATCTCTTGGTCAGCGGCGGATCTTGATGTTCTCGATCTCCACCGGCAGGACCGGTTCGCCGTCCTGGTCGCCGCCTTCGCCCGGGATGATGCCGCCCGCGACGATCTCGTCGAGCACGTCCATGCCCTCCACGACCCGGCCCAGCACCGTGTACGCGGGCTTGATGTTGGCGTGCGAGTGCACGATGAAGAACTGGCTGCCGTTGGTGTCCGGCCCCTGGTTGCCCATCGCGATGGTGCCGCGCGGGTAGGTCTCGGCGCCGGTGACCTCGTCGGCGAAGCGGTAGCCCGGGCCGCCCTTCTCCACCGAGTAGATGTCGCCGCACTGCAGCACGCCGAGCCGCGCCGAGTTGGTCAGCCGCCAGCAGCGGGAGTCGCCGTAGAAGTCCTTGCGGGCCAGGTGCACGAGGTTGTGCACCGCGCACGGCGCGTTCGCGCGGTCGAGCTCGACGACCACGTCGCCGTGGTTGGTCCGGATCGTGGCGCGGACCGTGCCCTCGTTCTTGGCCGCGGGATGCGGCGGCCGGACCGGTCGCGCGGCCGGGTTCTCCGGTGTCGGGATGTACTCGCACATCGTGCGCGGACTCGACCACTGCTGCGGCTGGGCCTCCGCGGCGCCCATCGTGACCGCGGTGAGCATGATGCCGAGCACCCCGGCTAACCAACGCATTTTCATGCGAAGAACCTAGCCAGCCGCGCGACCGGTAGATACCGACGAAAGCAGCAGTCAGGGCGCGACGTCGGCGTAGTCGGTGCCGACCTTGAGCGCATCGATCTCGTTGACCACGGCGTCGCCCTCGGCCCCGTAGACGCCCCACTTCGGGTGGTTCTCGCTGTCGAAGGTGCGGCACGCCCAGCGCTTCGAGCCGTCGCTGAAGGTCTGCTGCTCGCCGTTGAACCAGAACTCGACCCAGCCGCCGGTGGTCTCGTCGGACAGGTGCAGTCCCAAGACGATGCTGTGCCACTCCCCCGCCGCGATCGGGTGCTCCCAGATGATGCGCGTCCCGTCCGGTTGGCGTTGCAGCAGCGAGAGCTTGCCGTCGATCACCTTGAGGACGACCGGGTAGTTCTGGACGTGGCTGCCGTAGGACTTCCACTGGAAGGTGGCGTTGTTGTCGACGGTGCTGGAAAGCTTGCTGCGCCAGCCGAGGTAGTAGGTGGAGCCGTTCTCGAAGTCGTGCTCCTTGCCGTCGATGGCGATGCCGCGGCTCTCGCACCGCCTGCTCTCGGCGGGCTTGTCGTAGCGCCACACCGCGCCGTGCTCCGGATCGTCGACGGCCGTGACGCTGCCCGGCGCGGCGCATTCCGAGCCGATGTGGGCGAACACGCCCTTGCCGTGCGCGGCGTCGCCGTCCCAGATGGCCGCGGCTGCTGCTGGGGGCGCGGAAGCCACGACGAGCGCCGCCGCCAACAAGGCCACGGCGGGAAATCTCCCGACCATGATCGTTCCCTTCCGGCGGCGGAAGGCCAGATCTACCGGATTCCGGCGGCCGGCGTCCAGGGGCGTCACCCGAACCGCCGGACGCCCACGTCGCACCCATGTAACCCACATGAGTGAATGTCAGACTGAACATCACTAACTGTAGTCGACGGGTATTTCGTCATTCACCAGCAGGAACGCCAGATCATCGGGATCTTGTGGCGCTTCCCGCTGCGATGACTGCGGGATTTCAGGGTTGGCCCACCAGCACTGACTACGTAGCGTGTCCGCCAGTCGGATCCCCGAACCGACGCGGAAGCTCGCAGCGCCGAACCCTGCCCCGCGCGGCTTCCCACCCCCGAACGAACGACTGGGCAGGGGCGAGCACCCCGAACCGGGTTCCGGCGGCGCCCCCGCACGCCCACCCGCGGCACGAACGTGCCCGCTCGCAGGCGCAGCAGGAGACCGCCCATGACGCGTACCCCGAAGCGCACGGCCGCCCGCATCGCCGCCCGAGTGGCGCTCGCCGGCCTGATCGCCGCCGCTCCCCTGGCCACGGCCATCCCCGCCAGCGCCGCCTCGGCGTCCACGTGGGACGCCGTGGCGAAGTGCGAGAGCTCCGGCAACTGGAAGGCCAACACCGGCAACGGCTACTACGGCGGCCTGCAGTTCACCCCGTCCACCTGGGCCGCGTTCGGCGGCAAGGCCTACGCCCCCAAGGCCTCCCAGGCAACGCGCGAACAGCAGATCGCGGTCGCCGAGAAGGTCCTCAAGAAGCAGGGCCCGAAGGCCTGGCCCGTCTGCTCCAAGAAGGCCGGCCTCACCCGATAACCGGTTCAAACTCGTTCTGCGCGGCGGTGCGGGTAGCGGAACCTCAGGGGCCTTCTCGACTCCGGGATCCCCGACACTCGTATGACCAATACGTCGCGTCGGGGCGGTCCTCGCGAGAAGGCCCCTGAGACCCCACGGCGGCGCCGGTTGCGCAGGTGGGCTAAGCGGCTGCGCCGCTTCAAAGATGAAGACCCGCCCTGCCGCACTCCCGAACAGCCTCTACAGCAGCACAACGCACTCACGAGCGGCGACGTGACGAGCCCCACTGCCCGGCGATCGTGGAATAACCGGGGCGGCTGTTCCGTTATCCCTGCTGCGCGGGGCGGCTGCCTCGCGCCTGTCGCACGCGATGAAAGGCTGATGCCGCCGTGGCCGTTGCCCTCTCCATTCTCGATCTGGCACACATCGGCCCTGGGGAGACGGCCGCCGACAGCTTCACCGCCAGCGTCGACCTGGCGCAACGCGCCGAATCGCTGGGCTACCGGCGGGTCTGGTACGCCGAGCACCACAACATGTCGTCGATCGCATCGTCGGCCACCAGCGTGCTGATCGGCCACGTGGCCGCGCACACCAAGACCATCCGGCTCGGCGCCGGCGGCGTGATGCTGCCCAACCACGCGCCGCTGACCATCGCCGAGCAGTTCGGCACCCTCGAAACGCTGTTCCCGGGGCGGATCGACCTCGGCCTCGGCCGGGCCCCGGGCAGCGACCAGAAGACGATGCGGGCGCTGCGCCGCGACCCGTCCTCGGCCGAGACGTTCCCGCAGGACGTGCTGGAACTGCAGGGCTACCTGTCGGGCGAGACCCGGATCCCCGGGATCAACGCGACGCCGGGCGCGGGGACCAACGTGCCGCTGTACATCCTCGGCTCCTCACTGTTCGGCGCCAGGCTCGCGGCGCTGCTCGGCCTGCCCTACTCGTTCGCTTCGCACTTCGCGCCCGACGCGCTGGAGGCCGCCGTTTCGCTGTACCGGCAGGAGTTCCAGCCGTCCGCGCAGCTCGCCGAGCCGTACGTGATCGCCGGGGTCAACGTGATCGCGGCGGACACCACCGACGAGGCCGAGGAGCACTTCCAGGCGGCGAAGCGCTACCGGGTGGCCCGAATGCTCGGCCAGGGCAGGGAATTCACCCCGGACGAGGCGGACGCCATCCTCGCTTCCCCGGCCGGGCAACAGGTCCTGCAGATGGCCAAGTACACGGCGGTCGGCACGCCCGACGAGGTCGACGACTACCTGGACCGGTTCGCCGAGCGGTCCCAGGCCGACGAGCTGATCGTCGTGTCCGCGGCGCCCGCCCGCGGGGCCTGGCGCCGCTCGCTCGAACTCCTCGCCGACGTCCGCGGCCTGGTCCCGGCCTGATCGAGGCCCATTTCCAGGCTCGTTCCACGTGGCGGCGCGGGTAGCGGCCCCCCTGCGGGAGTTACAGACGCCGCCTGGCTGTGGGATCCCCGACTTGCGCATGACCAATACGCGGCATCGGGGACTGGCCTCGCCCAGTAGCCCAAGCGGCTGCGCCGCTTCAAAGACAAAGATCAAGAACCCTGATCAGCGGGTGGGCTCGCGCCGGAACGCCGCCCGCGCCCACAGGTAGCCGGCGAGCGCGATCGCGACCGACCAGGCGACGGCGAGCACCGCGTTCGCGCCGACCGGGGTGCCCATCAGCAGTCCGCGCACCGTCTCGATGATCGGGGTGAAGGGCTGGTGCTCGGCGAACCAGCGCAACCCGGCCGGCATCGAGTCGGTGGGCACGAACGCGCTGCCGAGGAACGGCAGGAACATCAACGGCAGGCCGACGTTGCTCGCCGTCTCGGCGCTCCTGGCGACCAGGCCCATCGCGACCGACACCCAGGTGAGCGCGAGCGCCAGCAGCGCGAGCAGGCCGAGGGCGCCGAGCCACGCCAGCGGGCCGCCGGTGGGCCGGAAACCCAGCAGCAGCGCGACGAGCACGACCAGCACGACGCTGATCATCGTCTGGATCACGCTGCCGACCACGTGCCCGGTCAGCACCGACGACCGGGAGATCGCCATGGTGCGGAACCGGTTGATGATGCCCTCGGTCATGTCCACGCAGACCGACACCGACGCCGCCACGGACCCGGACGTCGCGGCCATCAGGATGATCCCGGGCGCGACGTAGTCGATGTACCCGGCGCCCCCTGCCGCGGCCCCGAGCCCGGCGCCCAGCACGCCGCCGAGGACGTAGACGAACAGCAGCATCATCACGATCGGCATGCCGATCACCGACAACGACATGCCCGGATAGCGCAGCGCGTGCAGCAGGTTCCGGCGCAGCATCGTCATCGAATCGCTCGCGGCATGGGCGAGGGTGCTCATCGAAGCGGCTCCTTCTCGTTGTCGGGGCGGCCGGTGAGGGCGAGGAAGACGTCGTCGAGGTCGGGGGTGTGCACGGACAGCGCGTCGGGCTTGATCGACTCGGCGTCGAGGCGGTCCAGCAGGCCGCGCAGCGCCGGAATGCTGCCGTCGTTGGGGATCTGCAGGGTGAGCGCTTCGTCGTCGCGGGCGACGTCGCGGAAGTTCCGGGCCGCCGCGGCGAGCTCGGCGGTGCCGGCGAACCGCAGGCTGACGTGGCCGCCCGGGATCCGGCGCTTGAGTTCGGCCGCGGTGCCTTCGGCGACCAGCCGCCCGTGGTCGAGCACGGCGATCCGGTCGGCGAGCTGATCCGCCTCCTCCAGGTACTGCGTGGTCAGGAAGATCGTGACGCCGCCGGCCACCAGGTCTCGGATGATCTGCCACATGGTCCGGCGGCTGCGCGGGTCCAGCCCGGTGGTCGGCTCGTCGAGGAAGATGACGCGCGGATCGCCTACCAGCGTCATCGCGAGGTCGAGCCGCCGCCGCATGCCGCCGGAGCAGGTCGCGGCCGGCTTCCGGCCCGCCTCGACCAGGTCGAACCGCTCCAGCAGCTCCGCGGCCCGCCGCTGGCCGACTGGGCGGCGCAGGTGGTGCAGGTCGGCCATCAGGAGCAGGTTCTCCTCGGCGGTGAGCAGGTTGTCGACCGCCGAGAACTGGCCGGTGACGCCGATCGCGGCGCGCACCGCGTCGGGATCGGCGGCCAGGTCGTGCCCGGCGACGCGGATGTGCCCGGCGTCGGCGCGGATGAGCGTGGACAGGATCTGCACGGTGGTGGTCTTGCCCGCGCCGTTGGGGCCCAGCAGCGAGTAGATGCTGCCCTGCGGGATGTCCAGGTCGATGCCGTCGAGCACGACCTTGTCCCCGAACGACTTCCGCAGCCCGCGGACCGCGATGGCGGATCGCCCAGCCATGCCCCCTCCTTTCGTCGTAGCAACGCGTTGATCGCGATCACCGGGTCGACCGCCGGTTCCGCGACCCCACGAGATCGATGGCATCACTATGGCACCACATTGGCACCCAATCAAGCCACTTTGGCTCACCTAGATGCCAAGGGCCAACGCCTGCGGCACGAAACGCCAGGTGGACGCACGGTTGGGCCCGGTTTCAGCCGCAATTTCCATTGAAATCGAAGGTTCGATTTCAATGGAAATTGCGGACGGACAGCACGAACATGACCGCTGTCGACGGCGATCAGCGCAGGGGCGCGCTCCAGCGCACGCTGGTTCCGCCCGTCGGCAGCGGCTGAACCGTGCACTGCCCGCCCAGCTGGCCCGCGCGCTCCGCGAGGTTTCGCAGGCCGCTGGGCGTGACGTCGTCCGGGATGCCGATGCCGTTGTCGGTCACCTCGATCGACAGGGTGTCGTCCAGGGCGATCGCGACCGACAGCTCCGATGCCCGCGCATGCCGGATCGTGTTGCTCACCGCCTCCAGCACGACCGCTTCGGCGTTCTCGGCCAGCTTCGGCGGCAGCACGTCGAGCGGGCCCGCCATCCGCACGGTGATGCGGATCGGGCTGTCGCCGACCACGTCGGTGACGACGCGCTGCACCCGCGCCCGGAACCGCACCGCGCTCTCCGCGGTGGCCTGCAGGTCGAAGATGCTGGCGCGGAGGTCCTGGATCACCTCGTGCAGCTGGTCGATGTGCTCGGTCAGCCGGGCGGCCACGATCGGCACCTTCGCACGGCGCTGCGTGCCCTGCATCGCCATGCCGATGGCGAACAACCGCTGGATGACGTGGTCGTGCAGGTCGCGCGCGATGCGGTCGCGGTCGGCCAGCACGTCGAGCTCCCGGCGGGCGGCCTGCGCTTCGGCGCGCTGCAGGGCCAGCGCCGCCTGGTCGGCGAACGAGGACACCACCTGCAGCTGGTGCTCGTCGAATCCCGGCGCCCCGGCCTCGCGCGCGGTGAGCAGCACGCCGGACGTGGTCTCGTCGGCCCGCATCGGAACCGCGAGCGCGGCGCCGAACTGCACGGCATTGCCCTCGGTGATGTCGAAGGCGAGGTTCGAGACGTTGCGCGGCAACCGCTCCCGGAACACCTGCCCGGTGGTGGAACCGCTGACCGGGATCGTGCGGTGCGCCAGGGCTTCGATGTCCAGCCCGACGGACACGGTGATGACGAGGTCGGTCACCTCCGCCGCGTCCTCGCCAGCCGCGGGCACCGCGACCAGGACGTAGTCGGCGGAGGTGAGCTCCGCCGCCCGCTCGGCGATCATCTGCAGCGCGTCGATGGGATCGGTGCCCGCCAGCAGTTCCGCGGTGATCTCGCTGGTGGCGTCCAGCCAGCGCTCCCGGCGGCGGACTTCCTCGAACAGCCGGGCGTTGTCCACCGCGATGCCCGCCGCGCCGGCCAGCGCCTGCATGACGACCTCGTCGTCCTCGGTGAACTCCCCACCGCCGCGCTTCTCCGTCAGGTACAGCCGCCCGAACGTCTCCTGCCGGGCGCGGATCGGCACGCCGAGGAAGCCGCGCATCGGCGGGTGGTGCGGCGGGAACCCGACCGAGGCCGGGTGGGCGGAGATGTTGTCCAGCCGCAGCGGCTTGTCCGCCTCGATGACCACACCGAGCACGCCGTGCCCCGTGGGCAGCGAGCCGATGCGCTCCCGCATCGGCTCGTCGATGCCCTCGTACACGAACTGCGACAGCTCCCCGCCAGGACCCAGCACGCCGATGGCGCCGTAGCGGGCGTCGACCAGCTCCATGGCGGCGTGCACGATGCGCCGCAGCGCCGCGTCGAGTTCGAGTTCCGACGAGATCGCGAGCACCGCCGACAACAGGCCGTCCATTCGGTCGCGCAGCCCGATGATCTCCTCGATGCGCACCTGGACCTGGTTCAACAGCTCCCTCAGCCGCAACCGGGAGAACGTATCCGCGACCGACCTCGACGGGTCCTGCGGCTCGCCGGGTTTCGGCGCGTCCGCCCTGCTCACGCGTCTACTGTGGCACGTCCGACCGATTCGCACCGGATGCCAGTGGGGACGATCGACTCTGGTTCGCCGCGCCCGCCACCGGCACGCTGGCAGCAGGCGACTGGAGGGAGACCCGATGAACACGCCGATCGGCGCGGTGGGGTGCCTGACGGCCGACCAGGTTCGGGATGTTCTGCTCAAGGCCACTTCCGCACCATCGCTGTACAACAGCCAGCCCTGGCGATTCCACTGCACGGCCGACACCATCGCGCTGCACGCGGACCGGTCCCGCGCCGTGTCGGTGGCCGACCCGGAGCACCGCGAACTGGTGCTCGCCTGCGGCGCGGCGCTGTTGAACCTGCGGCTGGCGGTGCGGGCGGCCGGGGTGCAGCCGGACGTGAACGTGCTGCCGCACCGCTGCACACCGGATCTTCTCGCGATGGTGCGCCCCGCCAGGCGGCGCCCCGCGACGCCCACGGATGTCGAACTCGCGGCCGCGATCCCGCGACGCCGCACCAATCGCAAGCCGTTCCTGCCCACGGCGGTCCCGGGGTCGCTGCACAGCCAGCTGCGGCAGGCGGCGGAGGCCGAGCGCGCGTGGCTGGCGATCCCGGAGCGCGAACAGCTGCCGAAGCTGCAGGCGCTGGCCCAGCAGGCGCACGACGCACAGCTCTCGGATGCGGAGTTCACGGCGGAGCTGCGGTTCTGGACGGGCCGCAACTCGGGCTCGCCCGACGGGGTGCTCGTGAGCAGCAGCGGGCCGCTGCCGGAGCCGCAGGACGAATGGGTGCTGCGCGACTACAGCCGCGGGCAGGCGAACATCCGGGTGGCGGGCAAGGACTTCGAGCCGGAGCCGCTGATCTGCGTGCTCGGTTCGTTCCAGGACGGGGTGTCCGCGCAGCTGCACGCAGGGATGGCGATGCAGCGCGTGCTGCTGGCCGCCACCGCCGCCGGGTTGTCGAGCTCGTTCATCTCCCAGATCGTCGAGGTGCCCACCACCCGCAAAGAGCTGCGCGAACTCATCGGCGGCGGCCTGTGGCCGCAGGCCGTGCTGCGCATCGGCTACGGATCGCCGGTGCCCGCGACGCCGCGACGCTCCCTGGACGACGTGGTCAACGGCGAGCCGGCCCGCAGCTGACGGATCTCAGGTCCGCTTCGGCCGGTGGTGCAGCTGGGTGGCCAGGACCGCCGCCTGGGTCCGGCGCTGCAGGCCCAGCTTGGACAGCAGCCGGGACACGTAGTTCTTGACCGTTTTCTCCGCCAGGTACATCCGGTCGGCGATCTGCCGGTTGGTCAGCCCCTGGCGGATGAGGTCGAGCAGGATGCGCTCCTGGGGCGTCAGGTCGGGCAGCGCCGCGGCGCTGTCCAGCTTGGCGCGCAGCTTGTTCACCAGCTCCACGGTGCCCTGCTCGCCGAGCAGCGACCGGCCCGATCCGACCGTGCGCACCGCCGACGCCAGCTCCATCCCCCTGATGTTCTTGACCACGTAGCCGGCGGCGCCGGCCAGCATCGCGTCCAGCATGGCCTGCTCGTCCGAGAACGAGGTCAGCATCAGGCAGTTCAGCCCGGGCAGCCGGGACCGCAGCTCCCGGCAGAGCTCGATGCCGTTGCCGTCCGGGAGCCGCACGTCGAGCACGGCCACGTCCGGCCGCAGGGCGGGGATGCGGGCCTCCGCCTCGCTCGCCGTGGCGGCCTGGCCCACGACTTCGAGGTCTGGCTCGGCGCTGAGCAGGTCGGCCAGTCCGACCCGCACCACCTCGTGGTCGTCGACCAGGAACACCGTCGTCTTGCCGGACCGGGTGTCATCCACCCGTCCAGGCTACGAGCGCACCCGGGTCGCTGCCCGGTGCTCTTCGCCGGCCTCAGGCGTCGGTGCGGAAGGTGAAGCGGACCTTGCCGACCCAGATCTCGTCGCCATCGGCCAACACGGCGGCGTCCACCGGCAGCCGGTTGAGGTAGGTGCCGTTGAGCGACCCGCCGTCGACGAGCACCCACCGGCCGCCCTCCTCGCGCAGCTCGGCGTGCACGTGCGAGACGGTGACGTCGTCGACCACGATGTCGCAGTCGCGGCCGCGCCCGATCGTGGTGCGCGGCATGCCGATCGTGAACCCGGTGCCCGCGTCGGGCCCGCGGCTGATCACGAGCCGGGCGCGCCCGCTGCGCGCCTCGGGCGCGCGTGGCGCCGGCACCTGCTGCCCCGCCGTGGCGGGGACCGGCCAAAACCGAGTCGGCTCGTCGATCCGAATGTCGTTCATCATCAACCTCCTCGCGAGCAAGCGAAAACGCCGCGGCGGGCGACGTTGTCCGGGTGCGGCGACCAAAGCCAGCATGCCCGGATCCGGCCGCCGCTCGCCAGGACCTTCGTCCTCACTTTCGAAGCCCGGCGCCCGGCCGCCGGCGACCCGGAAAATGGATCGCGCCAAGATCACCCGATGTGCCGATCACTGCCGCCGGGCGAAGCTGCTCATCGGGTGGGTTCGCGGTTGTAGAGCTTCTTCGCCCACAGGTAGCCGCCCAGGGCGATCACGGCGCACCAGCCGATGGCGAGGATCGCGCTGTTGCCGATCGGGGTGCCCATCAGCAGCCCGCGCAGGGTCTCGATGAACGGGGTGAACGGCTGGTGCGCGGCGAACCAGCGCAATCCGGCGGGCATCGAGTCGGTGGGGACGAACCCGCTGCCGATCATCGGCAGGATCATCAGCGGCGTCAGCATGTTGCTCGCGGTGGCGACGCTCCTGGCCATCATGGCCAATGCGGCCGACAGCCACGTGAGCGCGAAGATGATCATCACGAGCACGCCGACCGCACCTAGCCATTCGCCGAAGTCCGCGGTGGGCTCGAAGCCCACCAGCAGCGCGACCCCGGTGACGATGGCCATGCTCAGCAGGGTCTGGGCCAGGCTGCCCAGCACGTGACCGGTGAGCACCGAGACCCGGGCGATGGCCATGGTGCGGAACCGGGCGACGATGCCCTCGGTCATGTCGATGGCCACCGAGATCGCCGTGCCCTGGGCCGCGGTGGCCGCGGTCATCAGGATGATGCCGGGGACGACGTAGTTCACGTAGGCATCCCGGCCGCCCGACGGTCCGCCGAGGCCGCTCCCGAGGATGCCGCCGAGGACGTAGACGAACAGCAGCAGGAAGATCACCGGAACCCCGGCGGCCGTCAGGGTGAGCGTCGGATAGCGCAGCATGTGCCGCAGCTGGCGGCGGAACATGGTCGCCGAGTCGGTGAAAGCGGCGGAAACACCACTGGAAGCGGTACTCATCGGGTGGGCTCCTGTTCCGCGGCCGGGTTTCCCGTCAGGGCGAAGAAGACGTCATCGAGATCGGGGGTGTGGACCTGGAATTCGTCCACTGCGAGCGAAGCGCGGTCGAGGCGGTCGAGCAGCGCGCGCAACGACCGGACATCGCCCCGGCTGGAGATCTGCAGGGTGAGCGTCTCATCGTTGCGGGACAACACCTCCAGCGTCCGGGACGCCCGGTCGTAGCCTCTTGGATCGGTGAAACGCAGGGTGACGTGGCCGCCGCCGACCTGTCGCTTGAGCTCCTCCGCCGTGCCTTGGGCGACCAGTTTTCCTCGGTGCAGAACGGCGATCCGGTCGGCGAGCCGGTCGGCCTCCTCCAGGTACTGGGTGGTGAGGAAGATCGTGACGCCCTCGTCGGTCACCAGCCCGCGGATGATCTCCCACATGGTCCGCCTGCTGCGCGGGTCCAGTCCGGTGGTCGGCTCGTCGAGGAAGATCACCTGCGGCCTGCCGACCAGCGTCATCGCGAGGTCCAGGCGGCGGCCCATCCCGCCGGAATACGTCGCCGCGGGCTTCTTGGCCGCATCCACCAGATCGAACCGTTGCAGCAGGTCCGCGACGCACCGCCGCCGTTCCTGGCGGGGCAGGTGGTTCAGGTCGGCCATCAGCCGGAGGTTCTCCTCGCCGGTGAGGAAGCCGTCCACCGCCGAGAACTGGCCGGTGACGCCGATCGCGGCACGGACCGCGTCCGGATCCCGGAGCACGTCGTGGCCGGCGACCCGCATCTCCCCCGCGTCGGCGCGGATGAGCGTGGACAGGAGCTGCACCATGGTGGTCTTGCCGGCGCCGTTCGGGCCGAGCAACGCGAAGACAGTTCCCGCGGGGATGTCGAGGTCGATGCCGTCCAGCACCACGTGGTCGCCGTACGCCTTGCGCACTGCGGTCGCCGCGAGCGCGGGTTGACGGAGGTCGATGGTCATGGGAATTTCGTTTCCGTTCGTGGGAAATGAGGTCACGCGCGGGCGGATCACGATGCCGCCGTGCATGGCTTTTCGTGGCGCAGCCGGAGCGCGGTGATCGTGAGCAGCCCGTGGTGCGGACCGCATCGCCCGCGAGATCGACGGCTAGTGCGCCGGGCAATCGCCGCGATAACAAACTGCCTGGCGCGCTACTGAGTCACGAGGAAGGGAGAGCCGAACGCCGCCTCGGCGATCTGGTAGCAGGCCAGGTACCAGTTCCAGTCGCCGTTGACGTGCATGGAGACGATGAGCTCACCGTCGGAAGTGCCCAGGGCTACGCAGGCGGTACCTCCCGTCATGCCGGACAGGACGTGCAGCAGGCGGCCGTCGGCCAGCGGCCACTGCGACACCCCGAGGCCATACCGGGCGTTGGGGATCCAGTCCGAGGTGGGGCCGGTGGTCCACATCGCACGATGCTGCGCGGGCGGCAGCAGGGAGCCGGTTATCAGCGCTTCCGCGACCCGGAGCAGGTCGCCCGAGGTCGAGACGACGCAACCGGCGGCTCCCTCGAAGTAGGTCCGGTCCGTGATGTCCATCGGATCGCCATCGGTGCCTTCTAGAAGGGACGTGTAATTCTCCGCCGTGAGGCTGTCCGGGTCGACATCGTCCCTGATGAACAGTCCTTTCGAATACGCCTTGCAGTGCTGCCCCCGGAACTGCCACTCGTCCAGGGTCTGCGCGTAGGTGTTGGTCAGCCCGAGCGGTTGGACGACCGTCCGGTCGATTTCGTCCACATAGGTGCGACCGGTCGCCTTCTCGATGATCGCGCCGGCGATCTGGAAGCCGCCATTGGAATAGGCGAAGCCCTCGCCCGGCGCGAACACCGGCGGGATGGACATCTGGAGTCTCAGGAACTCGTCCGTGGTCCAGGCGTGGTAGCGGTTCTCGGCGAACCCGGACCGCGTGTGGTACCTGCGCACGATCTCGGGACTGATGCCGGTCATCCCCAGACCGCTGGTGTTGGAGAGCAGTTGCCTGATGGTCATCTTGCGGCCGTCGTTGCCGTTACCGCGGACCACGCCGGGCAACCAGGTGTCCACAGTGTCGTCGAGGCTCAGCCTGCCCTCGGCCTCCAATGTCAGCAGCGCGCTGGCGATGAACGCCTTGCTGATGCTGCCGGTGTGGAACCGGTCCCCCGGGTCGCGGCGGCGGCCGGTCTCGAGGTCGGCGACCCCGGCCGAGCCGAACCAGGTGCCGTCGGCGTCCCGGATTTCGGCGACGGCTCCGGGGGCGCTGCCCTCGGCCACCACCCGTTCCAGCGCCTCCTGCACCTTCTCGTGCCTGCTGCCTGCCATGTCGATGCCTTTCCGAGCGGGATGATCACGTGAGATCCACCCTGCCCAGACGCGCTGACCGCGTGCTGAAAGGCGACTGATGGCGGCTGTCAGAGTGCTCGGAGCCGGCCGAGCGCCTCTGCTCGCGGCATCCCGGCTCCCCGGTCGAACGCCTGCGCGTAGGCCGTTGCGCCGAGCCGTGCGGTGAGATCGTCGGTCAGCTCGCGCAGCTCCGGATCGCCCCGGTCGAACGTCCCGCGAATGACCTGGCTCATGCCGAGCGCGGTCGCCGCCCCGGCCGCGTCCCCCTCCTGCGCCAGCAACCGGGCCAGCAGTTCCGCGCCCGGTGCCGCCAGATCTCGCACGGCCGATTCCGCCACCGCCACCACCCAGGGCAGCAGCTCCCTCGCCGTCGCGAGCTGCCCGGTGTCGAGCCGACCGGCCATCCGGACCGGGATGATGAGCATCGCGGCGGCCTGCTCGGCACCGGGCTGACCGTGAGCGATCGACTCCACGTGGTGGAGCGTCTGCTCGGCGCGATCCGGTTCGCCCGCGCGGCGGTGCAGGTCGGCCAGGCCCACCAGCGGCTCGATCCGCAGGTGCGGCTGGCCGCGCTCGACGGCCTGCCGCAGGGCGGTGTCCAACTCCCGCCGAGCCCCGTCCAGGTCGCCCGCGCGCAATCGCTGGGCCCCCAGCTGGGCCCGGTACGCGATCTCCTCCGCCCAGCCGATCTCGGCCGCGAGCGCGACGCACCGCTCCAGGGCGGCGATCGCCTGGTCGTGCTCTCCCTGAAGGGCGTGGTCCTGCGCCACCCTGGCCAGGATGAACGCCAGGCCGAGGCGCTCGCCCACCTCCTCGAACCCGCGCAGCGCCCGTGCCCGCTCCGCAGCCGCGCCCGACCAGTCACCCTGGTCGTTCCGGAAGACCGACCGCGCCCAGGCCGCGATGGCCGCCACCCCTCGGTCCGGATGATCTTCGGCGCCGTGCAGCAGGCGCTCGGCCAGCTCGACGTGTCCCATGAAGTAGGCCATCGGGGCCGTCACCATCAACAACATCGGGTGGTGCTCCAGCGCGCCGGTGCTGATGCAGTCCTCGATGACCGAGCGCACCTGCTCGGGGTCGGTGGCCGTTCCGTCGCTCCTGTTCAGCTGGTACAGCGCGGTGAGGGCGGCCCGGCTGTGGTCGGGGATGGCATCGCCGAAACGGAGCACCTCGGCCACGAACCCGTCCGCCCGGGCGTCGAAGCGCAACGTTTGCCAGTACCACACCAGCGAGCCGACCAGCCGCGCCGCCATGTCCGCGACGCCGTCGTCGATGGCCGCTCGCAACGCGGACAGCAGGTTGTCGTACTCGGCGTCGAACCACCGCAATGAGGCGAGCTGCTCCCGAGACCTCAGGCGAGGCTCGTGCTCCTCGGCCAACGCCAGGAAATACCGCATGAACCGATCGGCGATGGGGTTCCGCTCGCCCAGCCGCTCGCTCGCGTACTCGCGGATGGTCTCCAGCATCCGGTACCGCTGCCCGTCCCACTGCACCAGGGACTTCTCCACCAGCGAACCGAGCACGTAGACGACGTCGTCGGCGGGCAGCGTCCCATCCGCGCAGATGGCCTCCAGGGCGGGCACCGTCGCCCCGCCGGGAAAGATCGAGAGCCGTCCGGCAAGCACCCGCTCCTGCTCGGTCAGCAGCTCCCAGCTCCACTCGACCACCGCGAGCAGCGTCCGGTGCCGCGGCAACGCCGTCCGGCTTCCCGAGGTGAGCAGCCGGAACCGGTCATCAAGCCGGTGCGCGATCTGCTCGGCGGTCATCGAGCGCAGCCGTGCGGCGGCCAGCTCCAGGGCCAGCGGCAGGCCGTCCAGCCGTCGGCAGACATCGACGACCAGCCCCACCGTCGACTCATCCAGCGTGAAGCCGGGCCGTACGGCCTGCGCCCGATCGACGAACAGCCGCACCGCAGCCGAGTCACCCGCCGTGGCGGTCCCCGTCGGCAGTTCCAGCGGGCCGAGCCGGCACAGCGACTCGCCGGTGATCGCCAGCGGTTCCCGGCTGGTGGCCAGGATCGTCAGTCGCGGCAGCCGTTCCAGGAGCCGGTCGGCGAACTCCGCGGCGGCGGCCACCAGGTGCTCGCAGTTGTCCAGCACCAGCATCGCCGGATCGGGGCCGATCAGCTCCACCAGTTGGTCGAGCATCCCCTGCCGTCCCCCGCCGAGACGCGCGCTGGCGGCACTGAGCACTCCCAGCACGGCCCCGGCGACCTCGCCCGCCGCACCGGCCAGCGGCGCGAACCACACCCGGCCCTGATCGTGGGCCGGGTGCCGGGTCGCCGTCTCGATGGCCAGCCGGGTCTTCCCCACGCCGCCCGGCCCGACGATCGTCACCAGTCGGCTGGCCGCGAGTTGTCCGGCGAGCAAACCCAGCTCCGCGTCCCGCCCGGTGAAACTGGTGCGTTGCGCGGGCAGCCGGCCAGGCACGAGTTTCGGGCGCGCCACCAGCGGGGCGAGTTCGCCGCGCAGCATGGCGAGGTGGATCTGCCGCAGTTCGGCCCCGGGATCGACACCGAGATGCTCGGCGAGCGCGCCGCGAACCTTCTCGTACGCGGCGAGCGCCTCCGACTGCTGCCCCGCCTCGTGAAGCGCACGGATCCGCAGCGCGGCCAGCCGCTCCCGCAGTGGATGCTCCCCGGCCGACGCCTCCAACTCGGCCAGCACCTCGCCGTGACGTCCCAGACCCAACGCCGCCTCGAAGCGATCCTCAGCGGCCGCCAGCCGCATCTCCTCCAGCCGCGCGGTCGCCGTGCGGACGAACGGGGCGTCCGGCAGGTCGCTCAGCGCCGGGCCGGTCCACAGGCCCAACGCGGTGCCGAGGCTGGTGATGGCGGCGGCAGGGTGGTCGGCGGCCAGTTCCCGGCGGCCCCGCGCGGCCAGCTCCTCGAACCGCGATGCGTCCACATCGGCCCTGAGCAGGTAACCCCCACTCGTCAGCTCCACCGCCGCGGTGCCCACGACCTTGCGCAACCGCGATACCAGCGCCTGCAAGGTATTGGCCGGGTCTGCGAGCGAATCCGCGCCCCACAGGTCGTCGATCAGCATCTCGGCGGGCACCAGCCGACCGCGGGCCAGCGCCAGCCGGGCCAGCAGGAGGCGGACCCGGGCACCGGGGATGCCGACCGGCGATCCATCGACGTAGGCCCGAATCGGCCCCAGCACCGCCACCCGGATCGCGCCACCTTCGCTCACCCGCCCATTGATACCGCCCGGCCTGGCGGCCGCGCGAGCACCGGGTGAGTTCGGGAGGAGAAGCGCGAAGGGGATCGTGAGCCTCTGCGCGCACCTCCTCGCGCAGGAGGGGCGCCTCGATCTCGATGCCCCGGTGGCGTGGTACTGGCCGGAGTTCGCGCGGCACGGCAAGGAGGCCATCACCTGCCGCATGGTCCTCGGGCACCGGGCGGGCGTCCCGGCTCTGGACGGCGAGCTGGCCTTCGACGAGATCGCGGCCTGGAAACCGGTGATCGGCGCCATCGAGGAACTGCGGCCGCGGTGGGAGCCGGGAACGGCGTACGAGTACCACGGCCACGTGTTCGGCGTCCTCATCGGCGAGGTCATCCGCCGCATCACCGGCCTCACCCCGGGCGCGTACTTCCGCCAGGCGGCGGGCGACCCGCTGGGCCTGCGGGCCTGGATCGGCCTGCCCGCCGAAGAGTTCGAGGGCCGTGCCCGGCTCGTGGAGGGCGAAGGACGCCCCGAGATGCCGGGACCCGAGCACCTGCTCACCCGCATCGTGACGATGAACGGCGCACTGGTCTTCCCCGGCGTCGACGTACCGCACGGCTGGAACGACCCGGCATTGCTGGGCATGGAGCTGCCCGGCGCGGGCGCGACGGCATCGGCGAGCGGCCTCGCCGGGCTGTACGCGGCGGCGGTGACCGGCATCGACGGCGGCCGGCGGCTGCTCACACCGGCCACCGTGGCGGACGCGGTCCGAGAGGTGTCGTCCGGCCAGGGCTAGCTGGGCTCCGACGCCGGGACGCGCTGGGGCTCGGGCTTCCTGCTCGACTCGCCGTCCTTCCGCCCGATGCTGGGAGAAACCAGCTTCGGCAACGACGGAGCGGGAGGCCAGTTCGCATTCGGCGACGAAGAATCCGGAGTGGGCTTCGCCTGCGTGGCCAACAGAATGATCGGCCACGGAGACGCCAGGGCCAACAACCTCATCAAAGCCCTTCGCAAGTCCCTCTGACGCCACGTGAAAGAGAACTCCCCTGCCGTGATGGGTTCGAGCGGCAGGGGAGTTCTCGCGGACGGCGCGAGGCAACCACAATCGCGATCACCAGGACAGCCTGCGAAGGCTCGGCTCTCCCAGTGCGATGAGCAACACCAGTGGATCACGGATCCTAGGCAGATTTGAGAAATTCCGGCCGACCGAAGTATCGATACTCAATCGTACCTGAAAGACGCGTCGAGAATCAGAGATCAGTCGCCCTGAAGTCGCGACCATCCCCCTCAGGGGCGCCGTATTGCCCCCAGCAGCTCTCCTTCACGCTTGCCGCGACCGTCTCGTCCGCGCTCGCCGCGACAGCCTCCGACGATGCAACGAAGGCACCGCCGACGCCCACGGCAACAACCAACGGCGCAGCGAGACACAGAGAACAAACCATCACCCGAAGGGTGGAACTCATTTGGTTCTACTCCAAAGGATTCTTGAAGAGTTGACAGACGCTGAGCGATCTTTATTCGCCCGTTCTGCGTAATTATGGGTTCCATCTTCTGGGCTTAGGATCCGGGGTCGCAGTGATCAAGCCAAAAGCGGTCGGCTACGCTTGCCCGGTTTGCCGCGCAACCGGCCGCTTGACCCGGAAGGTCAGCGGTGGCCGAGCTCCGCGAGGCGTTCCTGGATGGCGACCCAGCCATCGTTGCCGCAGCTGCGGTACAGATCGCTGGCCCGCTCCCATCCTTCGACGCTCGCGTCCCGACTTCCGGCCGAGAACAACGCGGCGGCCAGCAGCTCCAGCGCCCGGGCCTCGGTTTCGACATCGTTCGTCCGCCAACAAATCCGGACGCTCTCCCTCGCGTACTCGACGGCCTCGGCGACTTGCCCCCTCCGGAAGTGCGCCGTGCCGAGGACGCAGATCGTCACCGCGAGGGAAACCAGGTCACTGCTGCGCCGGTGGCAGACCAGCGCCTGCTCCCCGAAATCGATCGCCACCTGCAGATCACCGCGATCCAGGTGGAGCTGGCTTAGCTGCCCGAGGACTTCGCCCGCGCCGTGTGCATTCCCCACCTTTCGATGCAGTGCAAGGGATTCGTGGTACAGGACGCTTGCTTCCGCATAGTCGGCCTGCTTGTGCCGCAACTCTCCGAACCGACGCAGCGTTCCGGCGCGGGCGAACTCAAATCCGTGCAGGAGCTGGACCTCGAGCGCATCCGTGAACAGGCGCTCGGACGCATCCCAGTCATTGATCCGAAACCACTGACAAGCCATGTTGTGCAATGCCACCGAAGACCCGAGCACGAGCCCGAGAGACCGGCATATGCGATAAGACTCCGAGAAGTGGTCGTAGGCCCGGTTGAACTCGCGGATGCTCAGGCAGATGTATCCAATATTGTTCAAACAAATGCATTCCCCTTCGCGCTCTCCGAGCGCACGCGTGGCGGTGAGAGCCAGGCCCAGGGAATCGAGGGCTTCCTGATACCGACCGAGGCGCTTCAGCGGCTCGTTTATGGTGTTCGCCAATCGCCAGGTGTACCGGTCCTGGCCGTGGTCCGCGGCAACCCGAACCATGGCCAGCAAGGCACGTCGTTCCTGCAAGAACCACCGCATCGCGTCCTGGTCGTCTTCGAACTCCTTCGGCGTGACCTGGTCGTCGAGGGGAAGCATCGGCACGCCCGGGCGGTACGGGAAGAGCTTCGCCTCCGCATTTCCTGCCGTGTGGAGGTACCAGTCCAGCATTCGGACCAGCGCTTCCGCGCGGTCAACGGGGTCCTCGTCCTCCTCGGCCCGCTCGGCCGCGAACTCGTGAATCAGGTCGTGCAGCTCGTAGTGCTCGGCCTTCTGCTCGATCAAGTGCGAGTGCACCAAGACGTCCAAGTCTTCGCGAGCCTGTTGCGGTGTCGAGCCGGCCAATGCAGCCGCGGTCTCCAAACCCGTCTGCGCAACGGGATGCAGGCCGAGCAAGCGGAACATCCGCCTCGCGAGCCCGGGAAGCGTCCGGTAGGACAGCGCAAAGCTTGCTCGCACACTCGTGTGGTCACCGTTGGGACTGTCCCCGACCTTGAGGATCCGGTGCTCTTCGCGAAGAAATCCGGCGATGTCCGAGAGGGAGACCTCGCGGCGTTCCCGGGCGTAGTGACCGACGATGCGCAGCGCCAGGGGAATTCCGGAACAGAGTCCGACCAGCTCTTGGACCGCATCGGGTTCCCGGTCGCAGCGAACACCAATGGTTTCGCGCAACCAACGCGTTCCCGTCGCCTCATCCAACAGCGGAACATGGATCTCCTGAGCACCGTGGTGCAGCAGCAACCGATCGAGGTGATGCCTGCTCGTGACGAGGATGACGGCCTCGTGAGCAACATCCAGCAGCGGCTCGATCTGGCCCACATCAGCGACGTTGTCGAGCAACAACAGCATGTGGCGGTCACTCATGAACGTGGACAACTGCGCCCACTGGTCGCGAGTGTCGCCCAAGAGGTCTGCCGACACGCCGAACGAGGAAAGCAACGCGCGTACCAGGTCCGCGCTGCTCAACGGGGGATGAAGCGAAAAGCCGTTCATGTCAAGGTAGAAGTCGCCCCCTGCGAACTGCTGACGGGCGTGGTGCGCCCAATGAACACTCAGCGCGGTCTTGCCGATCCCGGCAGTACCCACCAGCACGAGCAGCCCTGCACCGGTGCCGTTCTCGGTGTACTCGTCCAGCACATCGACGAGATCTGCTCGTCCACCGAAATCACGTAGATCCCGAGGCAGCTTTCTGGGCGGGCCGCTGGACTGCGGCGCGACGTCCTCGCCCCCTCGCCGGGGCGACGGGACCGGCAACCGTATCTGGTCGAAGAAGGTGCGTAGTTCGTCGGCTTCTTCGACCAGATCGTGCGATTGCAGAAGCCTCCGCTGGTGGAAGAAGTACTCGGTCGCCTCGTAGTCGCGGTCCGCTGCTCGCAAGGCCTGAATCCGCTTCTTGGCGAGGGTGACGTTGAGCTCGTGCTCCGGTTGCAGTTCTTCCGTCGTCGCCAGAACTTGCTCCGGGTTGCCGAGCGCCAACTGGCTTTCCATCAACGTGTAGTGGGCGGGCATGACCAGCGTCGCCAACGCCTGCCGCCGAAAGGCGTCGGCCAGATCCGTGTCGAGATCGACGAGCGGCGGTTCCGCCGAAAGTTCGAGAGCTTCGGGAAGCAACTCGCAGACCAACTCGTGATCGCCGTGGCGAGCCGCGCGCTGGGCATCCACGAGGAGGTCGCGCACGTAGTGGTAGTCAACGCGTTCGCGGTCGATGTTCAACCGGTAGCCCGCGTTCACGTTCTTCACGGTTGCGGACGACTCCATCGTGTTCAAGACCCCGCGGAGCCGGGTCACGTACGTTTGAAGCGTCTTGGCGTGCCGGGCCGGGTCCGCTTCCCTGCCCCACAACCAGTCGACCACGAGGCTGATCGGGATCGTCTTCCCCGGCCTGGTCAGAAGAACTCCCAGCAGACCGCGGATCTTCGTCGCCTGCCAGTCGTCCTGCCACGTTCCGGCCAACCGCAGCCGCACTTGGCCGAATATCTTGAAGTCCACCAGCGCCCCTTTCGCTGGTCGCCCTCCCCCTGTGCATCGAGTGTGCGCGATCTCGTACTCGGCCACAGCATCCGATCGCCGTAAGTACCTACTCCATTACGGTTCCTCGCCGCGGTCGGCCATCGCCAGCACAAGCGTTCTGCAAGCGAACTGGCAACAGCCCGACATCGAGCGGAATATGCCAATGCCTCCGCGAAGTCATCGCATGCCCGACGGAACGAGCGACGGCCCTCTCAGCTGCCGATTCGACCGGATCGGCCAGTTCACCGAAACCGGATCGTCAAGTCCGCCCCGCCAACGTTGGGTTCGTCGGCCCGTTCCCGGCCGACGAGCGACAAGCGGAGGAATCATGGCCAGCAAGATCGTAGTCGCCGGGGTCGCCAGTCTCGCGATCAACGTCGGCGTGCAGGATCCGACGCGCATCACGAAGGAGGGGCCTTGGTACCCGCGCTGGCTGGAGTCCGGTGTCGGCGGCGCGGGCGGGCACATCTCGACGATCCTCTCCGGGCTCGGCGACGACGTTTCGCTGTGCACCGTGGTGGGCGGGGACCGGACCGGAGCGCTGATCCGCCGAGAGCTGGACGACAGGAACCTCAACGGGCCGGAGGTCGTCGAGGGCGCTTCGTCCGCGCTGGCGGTGGTGTTGGTCGCTCCCAGCGGCGACCGGGTCGTCTACTCCCACATGACGAGCATCGCTGCGGTCCAGTACCCCGTCGAGACGTTCCAGGAGGCCGTGCGGGGTGCCGACCTCGCGGTCCTGACCAGCATCGACTTCACCCGGCCGTTGCTTCCTGCCGCAGTGCTGCAAGGTGTGCCGATCGCCGTCGACGTCAACGTGATCGCCGACATCGACGATGACCGCTACGGGCCGTGGCTCGAAGTGGCCGACATCGTGTTCTGCAGCCACGAACGGTTGCCGTGCCCGGCCGAGGAATGGATAGCGCAGGTGTTCCGACGCTACCCGGGTTGCCTGCTGACCGCGGTGAGCAGAGGTGGCCGCGGCTGTCTGCTCGGGTTACGAGATGGGCGCCTGGTCCAAGCCGACGCGGTGGCTCCGCTCGGGGTGTGCAACACTTCGAGCGCCGGGGATTCGCTCTTCGCTTCGTTCCTGCACAGCTGGTTGGCGACCGGCAATCCGGTCGAGGCGCTGTCCGACGCCGTCGTCTACGCCGGCTGGCGCATCGGGCACCGGTTCCCGTCCGGGGTGCTCCTCGGCGAAGCCGACCTGGCGAACTTGCGGTCGCGGAATCCGGTGCGGGTCAAGCTCTCCCGGTGGGACCGGACTCAGCCTGCGCCCGCCAGTCCGTGAGGCGTCGGCGCAGCACATCGGCGGCGGCATCGCCTTGGTGGTCGAAGTGACGGATCGCCGCCGCCAAGTGCTCCTCTGCCGCTGCGGCATCGCCTTGGGACCGGTAGAAGTCGGCCCACGCCTGATGGGCGAACGCCTTCCCCTCGACGGAGCCGATGGTTTGCATCGCCGTTTCCCCGGCCGACAGCCAGGTTTCAGCCTCAGCCGTGTCACCGACCCGGACCAGCGCTTCGCCTAGGACGAGCTCCGCGCGAGCTGCGTTGTACGGGTCGGATTCACGAGATGTCGCGAGTTCGCGCTGCACCTCGCGTAACAGCGCGATCCCCTCACCGATAGCAGCTGAAGCGACCTTGGCCTGGCCGACGACGAGCAACGACAGGATCGCCTTGCGTTCCCTGCCCAACGCGGCAAAGCCCGCGCGCGCCTGCTCGGCGAAGCGCACGGCCCGCTGGTGCTCTCCAGCTGCGAGTGCGATCACCGACTGGGCATCCCTCGTGTTCGCCACCCCGTACTCGTCACCCAGCTCGCTGAACACCTCGAAGCATCGATGAAGCAGTTCATCAGCCTCCGCGCGCTGCCCTCTCAAGTTGTGCAGCAACGCGAGCCTCCGTGTCGCCCGGCCCTCCCACTCCAAGTTGCCCAGCTCCTTCGCCGACCGCACGGCGAGCTCATCGACGACCAATCGCTCCTGGTGGTGGCCCGCATAGCGGAAGAGCGGCCACATGACGTATGCCAGGTACCACGCCGCAGCCCACCACCGGCGGTCGACAGCCGTCCGGATGCAGCTGATCATGTTGGCGCACTCGGCCTCCAACCAGGCCAGCGCGGCGGCACGCTCCTCGAACACCTTCCCAGTGACTTCCGGATGGGTGAAGGAGTAGTCGGCTCCTCGCAGGTGCGGGGTGAGGAGCCGGCATGCGCCTTCCGCACTGCGGATGTAGCTCTCGATGATGCGAAGCAGCGCAGTCGCCCTGTCCTCGGAGGAGTCCTCCTCACGGGCGCGTTCTCCGGCGTGCAACCGGAGCAGGTCGTGCAGGCGGTAACGGCCCATGTTCACCTCTTCGAGCAGGTGGGCCTCCAGCAGAGCATCGAGGTGCTCGTCGAGCACCGCCGGCGGAAGATCCGTCGCCGCGAGCACCGTCTCGATGCTCATCTCCCGACCAGGATGCATGCCCAAGGTCCGGTAGGTGCGACGTGCTTCCGCGGGCAATCCGTTGTAGGACAAGTCGAACACCGAGCTCACCGAGACCTCCTCTTCCCGCGAGAGAATCCGCAACCGACCGCGTTCGTGCTGCAACTCGGCCACTGCCTGCGCCACGCCGTAACGTGGACGAGAAGCCAGTCGCGCCCCCATGACGGACAGCGCGATAGGCAGACCGCCGCACAGATCGACCAGCCGGCCGGCCTCGGTCTCAGCGGACCGCACCCTGTCGTCGCCGATGGTCCTGTCGAGCAGCCGAACCCCGTCCCCGGTGCTGAGCGGGGGCACGAACACCAGTTGCGCGCCGTCCATCCGCAGGGAAGCCAACTGCCGACGAGCCGTGACCAGCACCATGCTTCGCGGTGACGCGGGCAGCATGGCGCGAACCTGCGCAGCGGTCCATGCGTTGTCCAGCAGAATTCCTATCGCTTTGTCCGCGACCAAGGACCGCCACCAGGCCGCCCGCTGTTCGAGGTCGGCCGGCACTGCCTCCGCCGGGACGCCGAGCGCCCGAAGCCAACCGCCCAGTACCGCTCCCGGTGCAGCGGGCTCCCCGCCGTCCCCGGCGGCCAGATCCGCGTAGAACTGACCATCGGCGAAGCGTTCCTGAGCCGAATACATCCACCGGAGGGCCACCGCGGTCTTGCCCACCCCGCCCAGCCCGGACAGCACGGCGAGACCGCCGCGATCACGGCTCGACGTGTACGTCTGCTCCAATGCCGTGAGCTCGCTGTCCCGGTTGGTGAAGTACGCGGGCGGCGTCGGCAACTGGCGTGGGATCACAGGTTCGGCGGAGGCGAACTGGTGGAAGTGAATCCCGCCGCTCACGCTGCCCGCCTGGACCACGGGACCTGCGACGCTCCCGGTGAGCAGGTTCTCCGCGGCCGAGATCGCATCGCGACCGGCCCGCCTCTTCCCCCACGACGACACGTGCACCCCACCTCCACATGCACCCGCACGAAGCTAGGAAGCCCAACCTTCCCACCATCCGCCGCAGATCTGCCATGACAAGTGACGTGATCGCCTTCGCTTTCTTCCCACTCAACCCAACCGGGTGTGTTCGACGAGGCAATTCCGCAAGATGCGCGCTGCCCCAGCGTCGACGGCCACTGCAACGAACCGGAGCCCGGAACTCACTTCCCTGGGAAGTAATTCCGGACTCCGGAATGGCCGGCAATCCGACGACACCTCGCAAAAGAGAACTCCCCCTGCCGCGAGGGAGTGGGCGGCAGGGGGAGCGTTCTGGGAGTCTTACTTCACGGCTCCCATGGAGAGGCCTCGGACCAGGTGGTTCTGGGCCACCCAGCCGATGATCATCACCGGTAGCGACGCCAGGAGGGCCGCCGCCGACAGCTGGGCCCAGTACAGGCCCTCGCTGGTGATGAAGCCGACAAGGAACACCGGCACCGTGCCCGCCTGGGCCGCCGTCAGGTTCACCGCGAAGAAGAACTCCGTCCAGGAGAAGATCACGCAGATCAGCGCCGTCGCCGCGATGCCTGGGGCGACCACCGGCAGGATGACCTTGAACAGCAGGGTCGGCAGCTTCGCGCCGTCCACGCGGCCCGCCTCCACCATCTCCTTCGGCACTTCCAGGAAGAACGAGCGCATCATCCAGATCGCCAGCGGCAGGTTCATCGCCGTGTAGAGGATGACCAGCACCCAGACGTTGTCCAGCAGCTTCAGGTTCTGCGAGATCACGTACAGCGGGATGATCGCGGCGACGACCGGCAGCATCTTGGTGGACAGGAAGAACCCGAGCGCGTCCCGGGTGCCCGGCACCGCCGCGATCGACAGCGCGTAGGCCGCCGGGACCGCCATCAGCAGCACCAGCAGCGTCGACACCACCGTGACGAACGCCGAATTGCCCAGGTACGGCAGGAAACCGCGTTCCAGGACGCCGGCGAACTGGTCCAGCGTCGGGGTGAACACCAGCCGCGGCGGGTCGGTGTAGGCGTCGGCCTCCTGCTTGAACGCCGTGATCACCATCCACAGCAGCGGGAAGACGAACAGGATGGCGACCAGCCAGGTGAACGCGGTCAGCGCCCACCTGCCGGCCGGGTTTCCGGCACGCATCATCGCACCTCGCTCACGCCGAAGGTCCGGAACATCAAGCGCAGCGCGAACGTCGCCACGATCAGGGTCAGCACGACGACGATGACGCCCATCGCCGAGGACTGCCCGATGTCGAAGCCCTCGAAGGCGCGCTGGTAGATGTAGTAGGGCAGGTTCGTGCTGGCGGTGCCCGGGCCGCCCTGGGTCATCAGGAAGATCGCGTCGAAGCTGTTCACGATGTAGATCGCGCCGAGCAGGATCGCCAGCTGCAGGTAGCGGGTCAGCTGCGGCAGGGTGATCGACGCGAAGATGCGCCACCGGCCCGCGCCGTCCACCGCCGCGGCTTCGAGCACCTCCTTGGACTGCCCCTGCAGGCCCGCGAGGATCAGCAGCATCATGAACGGCGTCCACTGCCAGACGATCTGCGCCATCACCGACGCCAGCGGGAATTCCGACAGCCAGTCGGTGTCGCCGCCGAAGACGAAGTTCAGCAGGCCGAAGGTCGGGTCGAACATCGTCGTCTTCCACAGCAGCGCGCCGGCCGCCGGGAGGATCAGGAACGGCGTGATGAGCAGCGTGCGGACCACCCCGCGGCCGACGAACTGCCGGTCCAGCAGCAGCGCCAGCCCGAGGCCGAGCAGCATCGCAACCAGCACGCAGACCACGGTCAGCAGCACCGTGGTCAGCATCGCGCCGCGGAACTGGCTGTCGGTGAACACGTCGACGTAGTTGCGCAGTCCGACGAAGTGGCGGGAGCCCGGCCGCACCAGGTTCCAGGACTGGAACGAGTAGATCACGGTGAGCACGAACGGGATCTGCGTGACCAGGATCGTGAACAGCAGGGCGGGCAGCAGCGGGGCCCGGCGCAGCCAGGCGGTGCCGGACCACTTGCCGACCGGCTTGCGCACCTGGGCGGGCATCGTGACGGGTGTCGTGGCGGTCTGGGTCATCTGGTCTCCCGGTATGCCGCGCCGACCGATTCGGCGTACTCCTGGGACTGCTGGAGCGCCTCGTCGACCGTGATCTGCCCCGCGATGGCGGCGGACAGCTGCTGGCTGACCCGCGTGCCGAGGTCCTGGAACTCCGGGATGCCGACGAACTGGATTCCCGGGTACGGCACCGGGTGCAGCATCGAGTTGCTCTGCTGGGCGCGGTCGATTCCGTCCAAAGTGGCCGGTGCGTAGGCCTGGGCGGCCTGCTGGTACTCGGGGATCTGGTACGTCGACAGGCGGCAGCCGGGCGGAACCCGGTTCCAGCCGAAGGTGGTGCCGACGTTGCGCACGAAGTCCTTGTCGGTCATCCAGCGCATGAACCGCCAGGCGGCGTCCTTGTCCTCGGCGACCTTCGGCATGGCCAGCGACCAGGTGTAGAGCCAGCCGCTGCTGGCGGTGCGCTCGACCGGGGCCGCGACGTAGCCGGACCTGCCGACGACGTTGCTGCTCTCCGGGTCCTCGTTGGTGCCGGCCATGACCGTGGCGTCGTACCACATCGCCGCCTGGCCCTGCCCGTAGCGCGTACCGCATTCGGAGAAGCCCGCGCTCGACGCGCCGACCTCGCCGTGCTCGCGCACCAGGTTCACGTAGAACTCGGCGGCGGAGCGGAATTCCGGCGAGGTCAGCTGCGCGTTCCAGTTCTCGTCGAACCAGCGCGCCCCGAAGGTGTTCGCGACCGTGGTGAACGGCGCGAGGCTCTCGCCCCAGCCCGGCTTGCCGCGCAGGCAGATGCCGGACACGCCCGCGGCCTTGTTGTCGAGCCTCGCCGCGAAGTCGGCGATCTGCTGCCAGGTCGGGCGTTCCGGCATGGTCAGCCCGGCCTGCTCGAACAGGTCCTTGCGGTAGGCCAGGAACGACGACTCGCCGTAGAACGGCACCGCGTACATCGATCCCTGGTGGGACAGCGAGTCCCGGATGCTCGGGATGAAGTCGCCCGGGTCATAGCCCTCGCTGCCGTCGATGTAGGGCTGCAGGTTCTCCAGCCAGCCGTTGGCCGCCCACTGCGGCGTCTCGTAGTTGCTGATCATCACCACGTCGAACTCGCCGCCCTCGGTGGCGGTCGAGGCGGTGATCTTGGCGCGCGCCTGGTTCTCGGGCAGCTGCACGAACTTCAGCTTGATGCCGGGGTTGTCCCGCTCGAACTGGTCCGACAGCGCGATCGCGTCCTCCATCTGCGGGTTCGACACGATCGCGACCACCAGCGTCCGCCCGCCGGAGCCCAGCGCCCCGGCGCCGGCACAGCCGGTGAGCGTGAGCAGCGCGGCGCACGCGAGCAGTGCGAGCTTCCTCATTCGCCTATGCATCAACGCCTCCCGGCAGCACCTGGACCTTCAGCCCGGCACCGCTGCGCATCAGGTCGAGCGCCGCGGGGAACTCCTCCAGCGGCAGGGTGTCGGTGAGCAGCGCGGCGGTGTCGATCGCGCCGGATGCCACCAGGTTCAGCGCGGCGCCGAAGCTGTTGAGCACCGCCATGGAGCCGACGATCTTGATCTCGTCGTTGTAGATCCGGAACGGCGAGAGCGACACGCGGGCCTCTTCCGGGGCCACGCCGAACACCAGCAGCCGGCCGCCGCGGCGCAGCGAGTCGAAGGCGGCTTCGATCGCGGGCGCGGCACCGGTGCAGTCGACCGCGGCGTCGAACCGGTCGTCGAGCTCGGCGACGTCGGTGCCGACCGCCACCGCGCCGAGCTCGATCGCCCGGCCCAGCCGCGCCTCGTTGCGGTCGACGACCGTGACGTGCGCGCCGCCGCGCTGGAGCAGCTGCTGCATCAGCAGCCCCATCGTGCCCGCGCCGACCACGAGGAACCGCTCGCCCGCTTCGACGCCGATCTGCCGGACGCCGTGCACCGCGCACGACACCGGTTCGACCAGCGCACCCTGCTGCCAGGTCATCTCGTCCGGCATCCGGTAGCAGGTGGCCGCCGGGACGGCGACGTACTCGGCGAACGCGCCGTCCACGGTGTCGCCGGTGGCGTTCCAGTTCGCGCACAGATTGCCGTGGCCGGAGCGGCAGGGCGTGCAGTAACCGCAGAACAGCGAGGGATCCACCGCAACGCGGTCGCCGGCCTTCCAGTCCCCCGGCACCTCCGCGCCGATCTCGACGACCTCGCCGGCGAACTCGTGGCCCGGCACGATCGGGTAAGGCGTGGGCGGGAAGTGGCCGTCGGCGATGTGCAGGTCCGTGCCGCAGATCCCGCACGCACCGACCTTGATCACCAGTTGCCCGTCCCCCGGCTTCGGATCCGGCACGTCGCCAACCCTGATCGAACCGGGCTGGTCGATGATCGCGGCGCGCATGACACTCCATTCCGGTCTGCTCATATGAGCACTTTTCATCGCGGGCGTCCCGCAATACGCGGAGCATTCAAGGACTTCATGCCGAGATACGTCAACCTTTGGACCGGATTTCGAGCTATCGTGCTCATATGAGCACCAAGAGGATCCGGATGACCGACACGATCACTGCGGCGTCGATCGCGCACCGGTTCTACGTCCAGGGCCGGTCCAAGCTGGAGATCGCCGAGGAGTTCGGGATCAGCCGCTTCAAAGCGGCGCGCATCCTGGCCGCGGCACAGGAAACCGGCCTGGTCCGGATCGAGTTCGACCTGCCGGTGCCGGTGGACCTGCCGATGTCGGACGAGGTCCGCGCCGCCTACGGGCTCCGCCGGGTCCTGGTGCTCAATCGAGCAGAATCGAAGGCCGACCGGCCGGAGTTGCGCCGCCGGATCGGCTCGCTGGCGGCGCAGCTGCTGACCGAGCTCGCCACGCCGGACGACGTGATCGGCCTGGCCTGGGCGCGTTCGGTGAACGCGATGGCCGAAGCCGTCGATTCGCTCCCGAAGTGCCCGATCGTGCAGCTGTGCGGGGTGCAGGCGGGCATGGACATGCGCGACCGGTCGGTGGAGACAGTGGGCCGGGTCGCGGCGGTCGGCGGCGGCGACCCCTACCCGATCTACGGCCCGCTGGTGCTGCCGGACCGCCGGACCACCGACATCCTGCGCAAGCAGCCGGGCATCGCGGAGACCTTCGACCAGTTCCAGCACCTGACCAAGGCCGTGGTGAGCATCGGCGCCTGGCAGCCGGGCGAATCGACGGTGTACGACGCGCTGACCCCGAGCGAACGGGACTCGATCGGCCGACGCGGCGCGACGGCGGAGATCGCGGCCCGCCTCTTCGACGAGAACGGCAACGCCCTGTCGACGGGCCTGGCCCACCACGTCCTGGCGATCACCCACGAACAGCTGCGCCAGGTCCCGGAGGTGATCGCCCTCGGCTACACCGAACCGAAGGCGGAAGCGATCGACGCGGTCCTGCGCTCCGGCATCGTCACGACCCTCATCACCGACGCGGCGGCGGCCGAGCGAATCCTGGAACTGGCCGCCGAGCGCCCGCCCGGGTGACCGGCCGATCCCCCGCGCAAACCGCAGTTCGTTGCGCGAATTATCAAGGCGTCCGATGTTAATCTGGCGGTGTGGGCAATCAAGAAGATGGCCAGATGGGAATGGCGGCCGCGCTGGTGCGGTCCGCGTTCCTGGTGGATGCCGTGTACGCCAAGTCGGGCCGGGAATACGGGCTGACGCCGCAACAGGGGCAGTTGCTGTGCGTGCTGATGTCGTGCTCGCGCGGCATGAGCGAACTGGGGGCGATGCTGGGATTGGCCAAGTCGAGCCTCACCGGCCTGGTGGACCGCACCGAGCGCAACGGCCTGGTCCGCCGCGAGCCGGATCCGCAGGACACGCGCGCGGTGCGGGTCGCGCTCACCGCGCAGGGCAGCAAGCTCGCGGACGAGTTCTACGCCGAGACCTGCAGGCGGATCGAGGAGCTGCCGGCGAGCCTCGGCCCTGCGGAACGCAACACGCTCGCCGACCTGCTGGGCCGCGTCGTGCTGAGCAACGAGGTTCCGGTGGTCTTCATGGAACCGGACGAGGGCGCCCGCGACAGCTGAGCCGCAAATGATGTGTCCCGCGACACAATCGTTTGAGTTCGTGGTACGAACTATTACAGTTCGTACCACGAACTCGATCTTTTTGTGGAGCGTGGAATCATGAGTCGTACCGTCGCGGTAATCGGCGGAGGCTACGGGGGCGCCGCGGTCGCCAAGGCACTGCAGTCCGAGGCCGACGTCGTCCTCATCGACCCCCGGGACGCGTTCGTCAACGCGGCCGCATCGTTGCGCGCGCTGACCCGGCCCGACTGGGCGGGCAACATGTTCTTCCCCTTCGAAACGCTGCTCACGCAGGGCGAGGTGATCCGCGACCGCGCGGTCTCGGTGGACCCCGGCGGCGTCACCCTGGCATCGGGCGAGCACGTCCCGGCGGACTACGTGGTCCTGGCCACCGGCTCCAGCTACGCCTACCCGGCCAAGCCCGGCTCCGACTCGGTCGGCGACGCGCTGGACGACCTCCGCCGGACGAACGAGGAACTCCGCCAGGCCGGCAAGGTGCTGATCCTCGGTGCCGGCCCGGTCGGCCTGGAACTGGCCGGCGAGATCAAGGACGCCTGGCCGGACAAGCACGTGACCATCGTCGACCCGGCCCGGGAGCTGCTCCCCGGCTTCGAGCCGGAGGTGGTCGAGGACCTGCGCCGCCAGCTCGACGCGCTCGGTGTCGACGTGCGCCTCGGCACCGGTCTGGCGGCGCCGCCGAGCACCGAGGCGGGCCGGGCCGGTGCTTTCACCGCCACCACCACCGGCGGCGGCGAGATCGCCGCCGACATCTGGTTCCGCGCCTACGGGACGAGCACCAACAGCGACTACCTCGCCGACGGCAAGCTCACGACCCGCACGCCGCAGGGCCAGGTTCCCGTCACCGAATTCCTCAACGTCGTGGGGCACGACCACGTCTACGCGGTCGGCGACATCACCGACGTCGCCGAGGCCAAGATGGCAGCTCACGCGATGCAGCACGCCGAGGTGGTCGTCAAGAACATCTCCGCTCAGCTGAGCGGAGAACGCCCCGCGACGACCTACGCTCCCCAGCCGGCCCTCTCGATCCTGCTCCCGCTCGGCCGCAGCGGCGGTGTCGGACAGCTGCCCTCTCCCGAGGGCCCGACCGCCGCGCCGGCCGCGATGGTCGCCGAGTACAAGGGCGCGGACCTGTTCACCGGCCGCTTCATCGAGCAGTTCGGCCCCACCGCCTGAACGGCAGCGTTCCCGCTCGCAGCCGGCGCCCTCAAGACCATCCCAAGAGGACATCCGTACCGCGACTCCTTCGATGCACCCTGCGGTGGTTCGCCATGGGAGTCGGGGCTGGAACCGTCCACTGCGGACAATGCGGCGACATAGCCCCATCGAATGGAAGGCAGAGCATTGACCGCACAAGAAGTCGTCTTCGGTTTCGGCGCGCACAGCGGCATCGGCGACGGGCCGGAATTGCTGCGCATGGTCCAACAGGCCGACCGCGACGGGCTCGACATCTTCTCGCTGTCGGACCACCCCTACCTCGGCGAGCGCCTGGACGCCTACGCCTCCCTCGGATTCCTCCTCGGGCGCACGCAGCACATCGCGGGCTTCGCCAACGTCACCAACCTGCCGACCCGGCCTGCTCCCATGCTGGCCCGGACGGTGACGTCGCTGTCGGCGCTCTCGGGCGGCCGCGTCGTGCTCGGCATGGGCGCGGGCGGGCTGTGGGACCGGATCTCCGACATGGGGGTACCGCGGCTGTCACCGGCCGAAGCCGTGGAGGCCTTCGAGGAGGCGATCGTCCTGGTCAAGATGCTGTCGGGCGGCGGTCCGCCGGTCACCTACCGGGGCCACCACTACGAGGTGACCGAGATCGAGCCGTCGCCGGTGGCCGCGCCCCCGGTGTGGACCGGATCGGTCGGCCCGAAGTCCCTGGCCGCCACCGGGCGGGTGGCCGACGGCTGGATCCCGGGCCACGCGGCGGACTGGCTCAGCGAGCGCTACCGGAAGTCGCGGCCGGTCATCGACGAAGCGGCGGCGGCCGTCGGCCGCGATCCGCGCGAGATCCGCACGGTCTTCAACTTCCCTGGGCGCATCACCGACCGGCCGCTGCCCGCAACGCGCGGCGAGGATGACCGTTGGATCGGCGGTTCCGTCGACCAGTGGGTCGAGGAGCTGACCGGTGCCGTGCTCGAACACGGCGCGTCGGGCTTCACGCTGTTCTCGGCGGGCGGCGGAACGCAGGACGGCGTTTCCCTCGGCCGCTGGGCCGGCGAAATCGTCCCGGCCGTGCGCGAAGCGATCGCGAAGGAGAACGGCTAGCGCCCGTCCCGACGGCCTGTCCGGCCGATCCGACTGCTCGATGGCGCAGTAGCCTCACTCCGAGTGCGGGAGCGAGGCCACTGCGCCATCGTCGAGCAACATCACCACCGGTCACCTCGCCACAAGGAGCGAAGACGGGCATCCTGATCAACGCAACCGTCCTCATCACGAAACCGCACGTCCCTGCCGAGTGAGGCTCGCGCGCGCACATCCGAAACCGTCCGGTGGCACACCGTTTCCCGTTGACTCCTCCAACGGGAAACGGGAAACGGCTCTATTTCCCGGCTCCGGCATCCGAATCTCCGCCACAATCCTCCGACGAACGGCGCGCGGCCGCGCCGAACCGGATTTCCCTCCAGGCGTCGAGGACTGCGATGAATGCGGCGGAGAGCACCAGCACCAGGGCGAACAGCTCAACACCGGATAGGGCGATGCCGGCGAGCACGATCGCCGCCCACACCAGCACTGCGGTGAACACGAATGCGAGCATCACCCGTCCGAGCGACCTCGCCAGGGACGGATTGCGCTGTTCGGGTATCGATTCTCGGACGAGCTCGTCCTTGATCATCTCTTCTCCTAAGGTCTGCCGGTGGCCCGGCCTCCCAGTCGCCGGACCGGCACGTTTCACCGTGCGCGAAAACCGGTCGGGACCAACAGCCGTTTCCCGTCGCCCGCTGAACCGGGCAACGGGAAACCCGGAGGACGATGTGACTGAACAGCCCACACTGTTCGGGGCAGAGCTTCGAAGACTGCGCACCGCGGCCGGTCTTTCGCTCACTCGAATGGCCGCGCTGCTGCATTACAGCAAGGGCTACGTCAGCAAGATCGAAACCGGCGGGAAACGGCCGACACCGGATTTCGCCCGGCGTTGCGATTCGATCCTCGAAGCCGGTGGAGAACTCGCGGGCCTGGTTCCCGCGCGGTCTTCCGAAGCACCGCTGCCCGAGGTGAACGGCGACGGTGAGGTGTGGTTGATGAGTCTCGATTCAGGCGGGAAGAGCTGGTTCCGGCCGATGGACCGGCGGCAGGTGCTGGCGGCGGGCGCGGCCTCGGTGCTCGCCTTCGGCATGGGCGGCGGTCACGCGATCGCCGAGGACGGCACGGTCTCGACGTTCCGCACCATGTTCGACCAGTTCCGCAGGCTGGGGCAGACGGCAAGCCCCTCGGTGGTGCTGCCCGCGCTCATCGCGCAGACCCACACCCTCCGCGAACTCGCCGCCCGCGCCAAACCCGCAGCGAGTGCGGAACTTCTGGTGCTCGGCGCGCGGTATGCCGAGTTCGCAGGCTGGATGGCTCAGGAGTCGGGTGACGACGCGGCCGCCCTGTGGTGGACCGACCGCGCCGTGGAGCTCGCGGACGCGGGACAGGACCGGTCACTGGCCGCGTACTCCCTGGTCCGCAGAGCACTGGTCACGCTGTACCAAGAAGACGCAAGGGAGACGATCGGCCTCGCTCAGCAAGCCCAGCGGACCGCGACGTCGGCCCGAATTCGCGGACTCGCGGCGCAGCGCGAGGCACAGGGCCACGCGCTGGCCGGAGACTACGACGCCTGCATGCGGAGCCTCGACCGAGCTCGCGACCTGCTCAGCGCGGCCCAACCCGATGCCGGACCGGTACTCGGCACGTCGAACCTGACCGATCCCGTCGCGATGGTCTCGGGGTGGTGTCTTCACGACCTGGGGCGTCCACGGGATGCGGTGCTGATCCTCGACCGGGAAGTCGAACGAGTTCCGTCGCACGCCCTTCGTTCCCAAGCGCGCTACGGCGTCCGACGCGCCCTCGCGCACGCCACGGCGGGCGACATCGACCACGCCTGCGCCCTGCTCGGGCAGGTCCTCGGGGTGGTCGACACCGTCAGTTCCGCCACCATCGGCACCGATCTCCGGCGAGTGGCGCGCGTGCTCTCGCGGTTCCACACCGCGCCCTCGGTTCGTGAGCTCCAACCCCGGCTGGTCGCCGCGCTGCACACCCAGACTGCCTGAGAATCCGCCATTTCCACAAAAGTGAGGTACCCGTATGCCTGAAATCTTCATCAACTACCGCACCGGAGACTGCGAACATGCCGCGGTCGCGATCGAGCAATACCTGTCGGCGCGGTTCGGCCGCGAGCGGGTATTCCGCGCCAGCAAGTCCATCCGCCCCGGCGATAACTTCCGCACCGAGCTGTCGACGGCGTCCTCCAGCGCACGCGTGCTGCTTGCGCTGATCGGACCGAAGTGGCTCGATGCTCGTGATCGGGACGGAAATCCCGCACTTGAGAACAAGGATGACTGGACCCGCAAGGAAATCCTGAACGCCAAGCGCGGCGGAGCCCGGATCATCCCGATCCTGTGTGGACGGAAGCTGCCTCGGCTGGTGGCCGCCGACCTGCCACGTGCTCTGACATCGCTCGCCGACCTCCAGTCCCTCACCTACGACACCGGAAGCGCCGGGGACGACCTCGATCGGATCGCCGCCGAGCTCCTCGACCTGGTGCCGGATCTCCCGGACCGGTGGACGAAAGCGCCTTCGAGCAACGGCGTGCACAACGCCATCACCGGCCATGTCAGCGGGAACGCCATCCAGCTCCGCGACCTGCACGGCGGATCGATCACCACCACGACGTTCAACGGCCCGACGGGACCGGTGAGCAGCGGCGAAGGTGACCAGAACATCTTCTACGGCGACGGCGCGAACTACATCGCGGGCAAGAACACCGGCGGAATCCGCCAGAAGTTCAGCTCGAAGCGGGAGCGGGGTGAAGACCGGTGACCGAAACGAACAACGAGTTCCACGACACGCAGGGCAGCCCGATCCACGCCGGCTCCGGCGATCAGAACATCAACCCGATCTACTTCACGATCCACGAGAGCGTCCAGGAGCAGGCTCGCGGGCCACGGTTGACGCTGAAGGGCGACCTGAGTTGGCTCAAGCGCCGGTTCGAGCCGCCGCAGAACTTTGGTGCAGCGCGGGACATGTTGCGGCAGTCCCGCACCGTCGTGCTCACCGGGCCGCCGGGAAGCGGTCGGCGCACAGCGGCGAAGATGCTCCTGAACGAGCTCGCCGACGACCGCACCCCCTTCACCGTGCTCGATGACGAGGCGCGCACGCAGAACCCGGGCCTGGACGAGGTAAAGGTCCAGCCGGGCCACCTGTTCGTCCTCGACCTCTCGGACAGCGGCGAGGACGTGTTCCACGCCCGGCAGCGAGATCTCCTTTCGTTCCGCACGATCCTCCAGCAGCGCAACGGCTACCTCGCCGTAGTCGTGCCCGATTCCCGCAAGCACCAACTGGATTCGGACCTGGCGCAGTTCGAGGCCAGGATCGGCCGGCCGCGCGGTGCCTCGGTGCTGCGATGGCACCTGGAACAGGAGTCGATCTTCCCCTCGGTCCAGCAGCTGGCCTCGGAGGAACTCGCACGCAGCCTGTCCGCACCGATGTCGGAGATCGCCAACCTCGCGCAGATGGTCGTGCAAGCCCGGGACACGAACCGCAGCGGCGACGTCTCGACTTGGCTCAGCGAAGCGGTTTCCGCCCGGATCGACCGCAGCAACGAGGTGGCGGAACAGCTGAGCAAGGTGCCGGGCGGTCGTCGGCGGACGGTGCTGCTCGCCGCGGCTATGTGCCGTGGAGCGTCGAGCGACGCGGTCTTCTTCGCCTCTCACCGCCTGGTGAGCGCGCTGAGCCTCGACGGACGCGAGGAGCCCCGGATGGAGCAGGAGGGCTACCGCATCCAGCTCATCGATCTCAGCATCGACGTCGCGCGGAACAACCGGATCGAGTTCAGCCGGCTCAGCTACGACCGGGCGTTGCGCGAACACTTCTGGGACAACTACCCGGATCTCCGGGAGCCGTTCTGCCGGTGGGTGGACGACATCATCCGCATCGAGCAGTTCACCAGGCGGGACCGGGAGAGCTTGGTGGACCGGTTCGTGGAGCAGGCGCTGCGCACCAACTCGCCGGGGCACGTGAAATGGCTGATCGACCGGTGGGTCTTTCCCAGGCAGAACGGAGCGTCGAACCCACTGCGTGACTACGGGGTGCTAGCTCTCCTGACAGGCCTGAGGAACGAGCGCCACGGTTACTTCTTCCGGCGCCTGGTGTACGAGTGGTCGCGGCGCAACGACCTCCCCCATGACGTCGGGCAGATCCTGGTGGACGTGTGCACCGAGGTGATCGCACCGACCTACCCGGAACAAGCTCTGGTCCGGCTGCACCACCGGGCCCGCCGCGAAAACGGCACTGGCAACCCGACTGCGTACCAGGCGCTCGTCGAGCTGACCTCGCGCGATCCGATACTGCTGCGGCTGCTGCTCGAGAGACTCACGACGGACCTGGCGAATCAGCAGCAGCATTGGCCCGTCGACCACTTCCTGTTCCTCGCCATCGCGGATCCGCTGCGGCTGGCCGACACCAGCATGCGTTCGCAGCCACTCGCGGCAGACCACACGGTCCGTTCCCAACTGGGCTCCTGCTGGCGTGAGACCATGCTCGCCCGCCCGGACCTCGTCGTGCAGCGCGTCTGCCACTGGTTCGACGCCGCCGGCCGGACCGCGCCGCACGACCTGCTGCTCGGCATCCTGGTGGACGCGGCGAGCCAGCACCTCCACCTGCTCGGTTCGCTGCACGTCCTCGCTCGCGATTGGAGCCGGACCGCGAGCGGGCGCGCCGATGTCTTCGTCCGGTTGTCCCAGCTGATCGACATGGCGCAGGGCCTGCACTCGACCGACTACACGTTCGACCACGTGCCTGAGGAGGCCGTTCGATGAGCAAGGAAAACCGGATCCTCTACGGTGGCCTGGCGCTGGCGGCAGCCGTCCCGCTCCTGCTCGGCCTGCTGCTGGGATGGCCGGCCTGGGTCACGGTGCCGCTGTTCGGCGCGATTCTGTACGGGGTCTACCGGAAGCTGATGCACGGGAACAGGACCACCAGCGACCACGTCGGCGTGGTCCTGGACCGGATCGGCCTGTACGGGGACAACCCGGTGCGCGCCCTGACGGCCCACCGCTTCGCGCGGCTGATCGAAGCGGCCGGGAACCCCGGAGTGGCCGAGGAGGTCCGCCAGAAGTTCGACGCACCACGGCCCCTCTAGGCGCGATGCCCAGCGCTGCGGTTGGTGAGGTGAACGGACCGTTCGCCCCGTCTACTGGCACGAACGGTCCGTTCACCTCAGCACGATTTCCCGAACCGGCCTCGATAGCCTCTCGGCATGTATGCGCATGCATTCGTTCCCGACTTCCCGGTCAGCGTGTGACGTTCTTCGGGGTGGCCGGGAGGTGCTTCGGGGGCAGAGCACCTCCCGGCCCGCAGGCTCGACGCCGAATTGGGGAGGGGCGCACGGCGTCGAGCCGAGTCTCAGATGCGTCTGAGTCCTTCCAGAACGCGTCGCTGCAACTCCAGCGGTGGAGCCGACCAGGGTTCACCGCGCTCACCGGCGGCTTGATTGTCCGATATGGACTCCGGGACAGGCTCGCGGAGCCGATGTCGCCCGACCCGTTCCCGCTGCGCGTTCTCTGCCTCGATCTGCGCCTTCAACTGCCACACCGTGGTCGTACCTTCCCCGGCCCCGGCGTGCTGAGGCCGCTGCGCGTGAAACAAGACCGAGCCCCATGACGCCGAAAGAACCACCAAGCAACACACGGAAATCCAGGCACTGGACACCATCATCGGATCCTTCCAATTGAGACGATTGTCTTACCGATCCCGTTGCCGCCCCTCCACAGACCAGCTGCGATCCAGCGAGCACCAGGCGATCGTTCACTGCTCCGACTTCAAAGTTTCGTTGCAGTCAATGCAGGTTGGAAACATGTACCAGTCCACTTCGGACGGTTTCGCCATCGCGACCTTCGTGCCGCAAACAGCAGTGTCCGAAGGGCGGCCATCCCAACGCGCGCCGCGGAACGCATGTCGGACACCTAGGCTCTCGCCCGCACGCGGAACCGGAAGCCAGTAGTGACGCTCGTGCGCCTCTGGAATGAGCACCAAACCACCTCCGTACGCCCCACATCTCCAGTGGTATTGAGACTACAACTGAGACTCAATTTTCAGCGGCAGATACAGCCTCTCCATAGGGTGAACTTGAGACTCAACCGACAACGCTGAGTGGGCGTCAGCGGATCATGCAGACTGTGTTCATGCACGATGAAGATCCAGGCCCCGTCGTCCAACGGCTCATCCTTGGCGAGCGGCTACGCGCCCTGCGGGACTCCAAGGGGATCAGCCTGGACGATGCCAACAGCCGCCTGAACTGGTACCGAGGCAAGCTTTCCAAGATCGAGAATGGGATGCTCGGCCTCACAGAGCGCGAGCTGTCAACACTACTTGCGTGCTACGGGGTTCAAGGGCGCGAATCCTCGCAGGTCATGCGGCTAGCCACCGAGGCCCGGCGTCGGGCGGCACCAGAACGCGTCAACGACTGGGCCAAGCAATACATTCCTCTGGAACGGGCCGCTACCGAGATCCGTATGGTCTACAGCGAGATTCCAGGACTGCTCCAAACAAAGGGCACCGCCAAGACACAACTGTCGCGTTCTCCCGTTGTGCTCGCCGCCGACATCGAGGGGATGGCCGAGGCTCGCGAAGAGCGCGGCAACCGCCTCTTCCGGCAGAACGCACCGCAAGTCTGGGTAGTACTTGGCGAAGAAGCGCTGCTGCGCCGCGTCGGGACCCCGGACGTCATGAACGCACAGCTCGCACGGCTTCGCGATATCGCCGAGCTACCGAATGTCTCCCTGCGCATCGTTCCGTTGGATCGTGGTCCGCACGCTGGCCTGAGCTGCCCGTTCACCTTGCTCTGGATCGAGCGAGCGCAAGCGACTATCGCCTACGTCGAGACGCTGACCGGCGCGGACTACGTGAAGACCACTGGTGCGTATAACCTCGCCTTCGATCAGGCGCAGAGCGACGCACTGTCCGATACGGAGACGCTTGCGTTGCTCGATCGCTACCGCACGAACATGCAGTAGCAACGGGGAGGCAGGAAGAGCATGTCAACGAGTGGTGCCGGTTGGCGCAAGTCGAGCTACAGCGGTGGAGCTCAGCAGTGCGTTGAGGTTGGGCGCGTTGCTGGTGGAGCTGGTGTCCGAGACACGAAGAACCGTGCTGCCGGGTACTTAACCGCTACGGCCGACCAATGGGCGGTGTTCCTCGACGCCATCAAGGCCGACAGGTTCAGCGGCTGATGGGTGCTGCGCCCGGCATGACCGACCGGCCGGGCGCAGTTCGCCTTCACGTTGTTCTTTGGCTGGTCATAAGCGGATTTCGTAGCGGCCGGTGTGCTTTTCGTGGTCTTTCGGGAGCGTTCCCGTGAAGTGGTTCGTCCACTCGTCGATCTGGTTCGGCGTGGGGTTTCCTCCCAGCGCGACCGCCGCCAGCGATGGCAGCTCGGCGCCGAGTTCCCAGAGCCGCGCCCACTGCTCGTAGGTCAGGGACAGGAGCAGCAGTCCTTCCAGCCTCGCGACCGGCGCCATGTCGGTCACCTCGGCGCGGGCCAGGTCGAGGCCTTGGAGCCGCGGAAGTGTTGGTAGCACGGCGACGTCCACCGGGCTCTGCGAGCGGATCGTCAGGTTGCGCAGCGTCGGGTGGCCGGACAGCGGAGTCGGGTCGATCGAGCCCAGTTCCAGCGTCAGGCTCTCCAGGGACGCGTCTCGGAGCGGGCTCAGGTCGGGTGCGCCCTGGCCGCGCAGCACCACGTCCCGCAGGAGGGGCGCGTGGCGCGCCGGCTCCAGGTCGATCCCGTCGGCCTTCCAGGCCGTGACGCGTTGGACTTCCCCGGGCATTCCGGTCAGGGAGCCGCCGTGGTCGTCGGCATTCCACGAGAGCGACTCCAGGTACTCCCACTTGCGCGGGGTGTCGGCGTCGACGAACAGGCGGCCGTGGTCGAACTCGTAGTCGCCCCGTTCGAGCGCCTCCACCTGGCGGCGCAGCAGCGTCGTCACCGAGTCGGCGACGTAGACGGGAGCTCCTTCGTACTCGCCGCCGATGATGATCACCTGTCCCGGGCGGCCCGCGGGGCCCGGGTCCATGTCGACGGCGAGGAAGTCCCCGTCCCCGTTGACCCCGATCACGATCCACCCATCGCGGCTCATCGACCGGCGCACCTTCCCCGGCGGTATCGCCTCGAACGCCGCAACGGTCAGCGGATCGTCGGTCCAGTCGCCGTCGTGCCGGTGGTGGGGGTGGTCGGCCACGAATTCCAGGCCGGTCCACGAGTGCGTGTCGAAGATGTTGAGGTCCTCGCCGTCGTCGCCGTCGGCCACGCCGTACAGGGCGACCAGATCGGGAGGCAGAGCGACGTCCAGGCCCGCCATGAGCTCGGCGCGCGTCGCTTCGTCCAGCGGAGGAGGCAGTTCCTCTTCCTCCTCCCCGTCGTCGAAGATCTCCGCGCGCAGCCGGAGGTACTCCTGGAGCAGCCGCACGGCCTCGTCCGGATCACCCGCGAACGTCGGGTCCGCAGGGCCCTCCTGCTCGTTCCCTGGCTCGGCGGGCAGGACATCCGGCTTGAGCACGAGCAGCAGGCGATCCGGCTGGTGCTGCGTGCGGATCAGCGACCGGCTGGTGATCGCCTCGAACTCGCCCGACGGCTCGACGGCCAGCTCGACGGCCAGGTGATCCGGCCACGGCTTGGTCGCGAAGAACAGGGCTCCCGCTTCCTTGAACAGATCCACACCACCGTCGCGGAGCTCGCCGTCGGCCAGCTCGTACTGCATGCCACTGCTGCGGGCACTGTTCTCGTCCCGGTGAACGCTCGCCCACGCTCGCCGCCATCCCTCGGGAGCGTTCTCCGCGACCCGGGCGGCCATGCCGCTGAGCAGTTCGGTGGTGTCGGCTTCCCGCCGATGACGTCCCATTGGAATGCGCCCGTTCAGATCGGTGATCGTTTCCGACGGGTTCTAGCACCCAGTGCCGACAGTCTCGGTGCAGCGGCCTCGGGGCGCGTTCGTTCCGGTGCTTCAGGGCCGTTCGTCGACGTCGAAGTCGAGGTGGGCGATCCGCTCTTCGACCGTGACCGCGTTGCGGACGGCACGACGCGCACGCTTCGTCAACTCGGTGAACTCGGCGAGGTGAGCTTCGGCGGCCGCGCGGTTGGCCGGGCCGTTCCCGGCCGCGTCGAGGGTGACCCGGCGGATCTCGTGCTCGATCTCGACGAGCTGGGAGAGCAGATCCCGCTGCCGCTCCTCGCTGATCAGCAGGCTGTGATCGCGTTCCCCGTCAGGCGGAACCTCGGGGTGCTCGGCGGTCATCGCGAACCAGTCCCTTCGGCCGGAGTTCACCGGACGCTACCAGCCGCGCGGCCCGCCCGGCGCGAGGACCGGGCGGGCCGCGTTCGACCGTCCACTTAGATCAGTTCAGATCCGCGCCGTACGGTCGGGTGATCGCCTCCAGGTAGTGACCCGACGGGTCGCAGAAGTAGACGCCACGGCCGCCGTGGTTCGTGTTGTACTGCTGCGGGAGCTTCCTCTGCGGGTCCGCCCAGTGTTCGAGGCCCGCCGCCTGAATTCTGGCGTAGATGCCGTCGAAATCTTCCTCGGCGACCAGGAATGCGTAGTGCTGCGGCGGGAATTCGATGCCCGGCTCCGCGAACTGGAGCGTCACGCCCGCGTCCAGGTGGACCGTGAGGAAGGGGCCGCCCGGCTCCGCAGGCGGGAGGTCGAACATCTCCGTGAAGAAGGACGCCGATTCCTGCTTGTCGCGCGCGGCGACGATCGTGTGATTGAAAAGAGTGGTCATGAAGACCTTTCGAACCCGCGCCTCCATGCCTGGCACAGCCTGCCACCGACACGCGACGCTGACCGGATCAGATCACGACGGGGTCCGGCGCGTCAAGCGCGTTTGCCCCGGGTCACAGTCAGGTACGGGGCGCGTCGTCCCCGAGCAACCGAGCCCGATCATCCGTCCCGCAGTTGGGTTCTCACGTGTTGGTACGGCAAGACCGGGGATGCTCGAACCACGCGCCGCTGCGCGAAAATGTGGCGGCACCGAACACTTCGCCGGAAGGAGTGGTCGATGACCACGTCGCCGCTCGACAACCCCGCGTGGGCTTCGCTCACCGGCCCGCACGCCGGCTTCGCCGAGAAGCACGGGCAGGTGCTGCGCTACCCCGTCGACATGGCGCCGTTCCTGGCCATTCCGGACGAGTTCGGCGACGACGGCTGGCGGGACGTCGCTGCGCTGGCCGGGCCGGGCGCGGTGGTCCCCTTCTCCGGGCGGGCGCGAACGCCCCCGCCCGGCTGGGAGGTCGTGGAGCGGCTCCCCGGCGTGCAGCTGGTCGACGACGGCGTGGTCGGGGCCGAGGACGACGAGGCGGTGCGGCTCAACGCGGCGGACGTGCCGGAGATGCTCGACCTCGTCAAACGCACCCAGCCCGGGCCGTTCCTGCCGCGCGTCGTCGAACTCGGCACGTACCTGGGGTTCCGGCGCGGTGGCGAGCTCGTCGCGATGGCCGGCGAGCGGCTGCACCCGCCCGGCTGGACGGAGATCAGCGCGGTCTGCACCGACCCGGCGTTCCGCGGGCAGGGCCTGGCCACCCGGCTCATGCGGGCCGTCGTCGCCGGCATCCGGGCCCGGGGCGAGAAGCCGTTGCTGCACACGGTCGCCTCCAACACCGGCGCCATCCGGCTCTACGAGTCGATGGGCTTCCGGCTGCGGCACCGGCTGTACTTCTCCGCCGTGCGGGTTCCGGAAGCCTGACGGACCCGTGCGCACTTCGTGTTGCCATAGCAGCACGAAGTACGCACGGCGCACCCTTCCAGCGGCGCGTTGACCTCGACAATGATCGTCGTTACAGTTCCGCTGGCCGAACGGCGTTGCGCCGTCTGCTCGGCTCGCGTTCGGTTGCCGGGCCCAACGGGGTGCCCGCCCGGCGGAGGGGATCGCCGATGACCAGTGTTGATCATGGACCCCAGGAATCCGGCGCGAACGTCCTCGGGCGACGGCGGTTCCTCGGTTACGTGCTGGCCGCGCCCACCCTGGTCGCCGCCGCCGAACTCGGCCTCTCGCCGCGCGCCGAGGCGGTCCTGCCGTCGCCGGGCGTGGCCGAGCTGCTCGACCTCAACGACCTGCTGACGGAGGCCGCCCGGCCGACCTCGAACCTGATCACCGTCGCGGTCAACGACGACGGCACGGTCTCGGCGAGGTGCTCACCGCCATGTCGGCGCAGCTGCCCGTCGGCGACTTCACCTTCGCCCAGACCATCTTCCAGCTCACCCAGTCGATGCCCTACGACTTCGGCGTCGCCACGCAGCTGCTCAACGAGACCGACAAGGGCTTCAACACCGGCAGCATGCGCAACATCTACTCCCCCGACGTGACCTGCGCCCGGGAGCTGATCGTCGACGAGCTCGCGGCGCGAATGGGCAAGGACCCCTACCGGTTCCGGCGCGACTTCCTGCAGGACCAGCGCTCGCGGGCCGTGCTGGACGAGGTCGCCGAGGCCGGCGGCTGGGGCCGGGAGATGCCCGCGGGCATGGCGCAGGGAATCGCCTTCCACGCCGAGTACCACGGCGTGAGGCGGCGCTGGTCGAGATCGACTGCCCGCCGGAGACCGTCGACCGCCCGATCCGCGACGGGGTGGCCGGGCCGCGCGTCACCAAGGCGATCTTCGCCGTCGACGTCGGGCTCGCGGTCAACCCGCGCGGGCTCGAAGCGCAGATGATGGGCGGCGTCATGGACGGCATCGCCCTGGCGCTCACCTCCAGCATGCACCTGCGGGACGGGCACTTCCTCGAAGCCAGCTGGGACAACCACTTCTACACCAGGCAGTGGAACACCCCGCTGGAGCTGAAGGTGATCGTGATGCCGCCGACGACCGGCGAGCCAGGCGGCGCCGGGGAGCTCGGCGTCGCCGCGTCGATGGCGGCGGTCGCCTGCGCCTACGGGCGCGCCACCGGGAAGATGCCCACCAACTTCCCGATCAACCACGGCACCCTCGGCTTCGAGCCCAAGCCGACCGTGCCGCCGATCCCGCAGTCGCCCACCGACGGCCTCGACCACGCGCGCTGACGCCAAGGAGATCCCGTGCCAGAGCACACCTTTCGACTCAACGGCGAGCAGGTCACCGTGAACGTCGCCGACGACGTGCGGCTGCTGTGGGTGCTGCGCGACGTCCTCGGCGTGACCGGACCGAAGTACGGCTGCGGGATCAACGTCTGCAAGGCGTGCACCAGCCACCTCAACGGCAAGGCGTTCAACCCGTGCTCCGTGCAGGTCAAGGACGTCGGGCCCGGCGAGAGATCACGACGATCGAAGGCCTCGCCGGCGAGGACCTGCACCCGATGCAGGAGGCGTGGCTGGAGCACGACGTCGCGCAGTGCGGCTACTGCCAGCCGGGCCAGATCATGGCCGCCGTGGCGCTGGTCCGCCGGGCCGCCGCGGAAGGCCGCGAGATCACCGACGCGGACATCGACGGGATCCGCAACATCTGCCGCTGCGGCACGTACTTCCGCATCCGCGAGGCGATCAAGTCCGGCGCCGCGAAGATGTGACCCCACCCGACCGTTCGGGTGCGGGCGGCGGTTTCGCGCGAAACCGCCGCCCTCGCCGCTACCGCAGGGCCTTCTTGAGGATCTTGCCGCTCGGCCCCTTGGGGAGTTCGTCCAGGACCCGGACTTCGCGCGGGCACTTGTACCCGGCCAGGCGCTCGCGGCTGAACGCGATCAGCTCGTCCGCGTCCGGGCTGCTGCCGGGCTGGAACGCGACCACCGCGACGATCTCCTCCCCCATGCGCGAGTCGGGCTTGCCGATCACGGCCGCCTCGCGGATCGCCGGGTGGGCGTAGAGCACCTCTTCCACCTCGCGCGGGTAGACGTTGTAGCCGCCGCGGATGATCAGGTCCTTCTTCCGGTCCACGACGAAGAAGAAGCCGTCCTCGTCGCGGTAGCCGAGGTCGCCGGTGTGGAACCAGCCGCTGCGGAACGCCGCCTCGGTCGCCTCCGGGCGCTTGTAGTAGCCCTTCATGACGTTGTGGCCGCGGATCACCACCTCGCCGATGTGCTCGGGGCCGGGCGGCAGTTCGCGGTCGTCCTCGTCGAAGATCTTCACCTCGACGCCCCACAGCGGCCGGCCGATCGAGCCGATCTTGCGCTCCGCCGCGCTGCAGTTGAACGTCGCGACGGCGGCGGTCTCGGACAGGCCGTAGCCCTCCAGCACCACGATGCCCGGCACTTTCCGCTCGAACTCCCGCAGCACCTCCTCCGGCATCGCCGCGCCGCCGGAGATCCCGGCCCGCAGCGAGGAGAGGTCCCGGCCGGCGAGATCCGCGCCGAGCAGCGCGAAGTACATCGTCGGCACGCCGGAGAAGATCGTGCAGCGGTGCCGCTCGATCGCGTCCAGGACGGCTCCGGCCTCGAACTTGGGGATGAGCACCGCCGAGCCGCCGAACCTGATCACCGGGCCGAGCACCGTGACCAGCCCGAACACGTGGAACAGCGGCAGCACCACGACGCTCACGTCGTCCTCGGAGACGCCGAACCGCTCGCCGCCGACGGTGCAGGCCATGAACAGCTCGAAGTGCGTCAGCTCGGCGCCCTTCGGCTGACCGGTCGTGCCGCTGGTGTAGAGCACGACCGCCGTGTCGTCGGCTTCCACGGCGGTGATCTCGCCGGTGTCCTCGGTCGCGCACAGCTCCTCGAAGGGCTTCGTACCGCTGGGAGCCGCCGAGCCGACGACGTAGACCGGTATCCCGTCCGCGGCCTTGACTGCTTCGTCCGCGAAGGACTCGAAGGTGATCAGCAGCGTGGCTTCGCTGTCGGCGAGGTGGTAGGCGATCTCCGACGCCCGCAGCATCGGGTTCAGCGGCACCATCACGAGGCCGGCCTTGAGGATGCCCAGGTAGGCGAACAGGAACTCGGGCACGTTCGGCAGGTGCACGACGACCTTGTCGCCGCGGCGCAGCCCGGCCGCCTGCAGTCCGGCCGCGACGCGCCCGCTGAGCTCGTCGACCTCCCGGTACGTGATGGACCGCGCGCCGAAGTGCAGGAGTGGCCGCTCGGGCCGCTCGGTCGCAGATTCGCGCAGCATCGTCGCCAGGTTGAATCCCATGCCCACTCCGTCGGTTCGGGGAACGGCGGTGTCGCCCGGACAAGTCGGTACCGACCAGTCGGTATGGTTACAGCCTACGCAAGGGTGATCTGGCACACAAGATGCCGGTCAGGTGGCGCTACGATCTCGGGCATGGCGGACTCCGGTTTTCCCCGCGGTGTGGGCGCGCCCGCGACGAGGGCGCTGAACGCGGCCGGCTACACCGAACTGCGGCAGCTCGACGGCGTTCCGGCCGCCGAGCTGAAGAAGCTCCACGGCATGGGGCCGAAGGCGCTGTCCCGGCTGCAGGAATCGCTCGAAGAGCTCGGCCTGTCGCTGTCCTGATCGTTTTCCTGCACGCAACCGCGCTTCCGCAACGGTTTCCCGACATTCTGGTGCCCCCCGGGCGGCGGGCGGTCATCCTGACCGTGACGTGATCATGAGATGAGGGGACTGCCGTTGTCCACACGCGAGCTGCAGGACGAGTTGGTGCGGTTGCGGCGGCAGCTGCACGCCGAACCCGAGGTCGGGCTGGATCTGCCGCGAACCCAGGAAAAAGTGCTGGCCGCGCTGGACGGCCTGCCGCTGGAGATCACCACCGGTAGCGGGCTGAGCTCCATCACCGCGGTGCTGCGCGGCGCGCGCCCGGGCCCGACGGTGCTGCTGCGGGCCGACATGGACGCCCTGCCCGTGACCGAGCAGACCGGCGTGGACTACGCCTCCCGGATCGACGGCCGGATGCACGCCTGCGGGCACGACCTGCACACCGCGATGCTGGTCGGCGCCGCACGGCTGCTGACCGAGCGGCGCGCGGAGCTGGCCGGCGACGTGGTGCTGATGTTCCAGCCCGGCGAGGAGGGCTGCGACGGCGCAGGGAAGATGATCACCGAAGGCGTGTTGAAGGCCTCCGGATCGCACCCGGTTGCCGCGTACGGCATGCACGTCCAGGCCGCGCGCCACGACCTCGGGACCTTCACCACCCGGCGCGGCCCGCTCATGGCGGGCGGCGACCTGCTCCGGGTGACGGTGCGCGGCGCGGGCGGCCACGGGTCCACCCCGCACCGCGCCAAGGATCCGATCGCCCCGGCCTGCGAGATGGTCGGCGCGCTGCAGGCGCTGGTCGCGCGCACCGTGGATCCGTTCGAGACCGTGGTGCTGACGGTGGGCAGCTTCCACTCCGGGGACGCGGGCAACGTGATCCCCGGCGAAGCGGTCTTCGACGGCTCGCTGCGCTGGTTCTCCGCCCCTTCGCGGGACGCGGTCTGGGCGGGCATCTCCGCCGTGTGCAACGGCATCGCGGCGGCCCACGGCGTCGAGGTCGACGTGGACCTCACCGAGTACGTGCGCGCCACGATCAACGACGACGCCGAGGCGGAGTTCGCCGCGCAGGTCGCGGCGGACGCCCACGGCGACCGGTTCTCCTGGCTGGACCGCCCGGTCACCGGCGGCGAGGACTTCTCCCGCGTGCTGGAACAGGTTCCGGGCGCGTTCATCTTCCTGGGCGCGTGCCCGCCGGACCGCGATCCGGCCACCGCGCCGGACAACCACTCCCCGTTCGCCGTCTTCGACGACAGCGTGCTCGCCGACGGCGCCGCGCTCTACGCCGAGCTCGCCATCCGCCGCCTGGCCGGGAGGCAGCCTTGATCACCGAGGCCGAACGCGCAACGCCCCGGAAGTGGCGGACCATCGTCAGCACCGGAGCGGGCAACGCGCTGGAGTGGTTCGACTGGAACGCCTACGCCGTCTTCACGCCGTTCTTCGCCGCGCAGTTCTTCCCCGCCCACGACAGCACCAGCGCCGTGCTGTCCAGCCTGGCGATCTTCGCCGTCGGGTTCCTGATGCGGCCGCTGGGCGGGCTGCTGTTCGGCTGGTTCGGCGACCGGATCGGCCGCCGCTCCGCCATGGTCGGCTCCATCGCGCTGGCCTCCGGCGGCAGCCTGCTGATCGGCATCGCACCGACGTACGAGTCGATCGGCATCGGGGCGGCGCTGCTGCTGGTGGTCGCCCGGCTGTGCCAGGGGCTCGGACACGGCGGCGAGATGCCCGCGGTGCAGACCTACATCGCGGAGATGGCGCCGCGCGGCCGGCGCGGGATCTGGTCCAGCCTCGTCTACACCTCTGGAACCTGCGGAATCCTGGCGAGCTCCGCGCTCGCCGCCGCGTTGGCGGGCGTGCTGCCGCCGGGCGCGATGAGCGCTTGGGGCTGGCGGGTGCCGTTCCTGCTCGGCGGCGTCGTCGGGCTCTACACCCTCGTGATGCGGCTGCGGCTGGCCGAGACGCAGGTTTTCGACCGGCAGCGGGCGACGGACCGGCCGCCGCTGTGGCGGAGCTTCTGGGAGCAGCGCACCGCGTGCCTGCGGGTGATCGGGCTGACCGTCGGCGGCACCGTGGTGTTCTACACCTGGGTGGTTTCCGCGCCCGCGCAGGCGATCAGCGTCCACCACCTGGACCCGTCCGCGGCGCTGTGGGTCGGCGCCCTGGCGAACGCGGTGTTCATCCTCGTCCTGCCGCTGTTCGGGGCGCTTTCGGACCGCATCGGCCGCAGGCCCGTGCTGCTGATGTCCTTCGTGGGCAGCGCCATGGTCATCTACCCGCTGAGCTGGCTGATCCAGGACCAGATCTGGCAGTTCGCGGTCGCGATGATCATCGCGCTGCTGGTCATCGCCCCGGGGCCGGCGATCATGCCCACGGTGTACGCGGAGCTGTTCCCGACCCGGATGCGGACGGCGGGCGCCGGCTTCCCGTACGCCATCGCGACGGCGGCGTTCGGCGGCAGCGCGCCGTACCTGCAGACCTGGCTGGCCAGCAGCGGCCGCGGCGACGTGTTCCTCGGCTACGCGGTGATCCTGCTGCTGATCAGCGCCGTGGTCGCGTACCGCATGCCGGAGACCAAGAACATCGCCCTCGACTGACGCCGTCGGCAGGTCTTCGTGCCGCCGTGGAGACCGCCGGGGACTTGGTCTGCGCGCCGGTTTCGCGCGAAACCGGCGCCCCCGCACACAGCCCCTCATGACGCGCGCCATAGTGCCGAATACTTCCCCATCGCTCCCTATGTGACCTATGTTGAGTAATGATGAAGGAAGAAATGTACTCAGCCGAGCAGGTGGCCGATCGGCTCGGGCTGCACGTGCGCACCGTGCGCGGCTACATCCGCTCGGGGCGGCTCAAGGCGGTGCGGATCGGCAAGCAGTACCGGATCGCCCGCGCCGACCTGGAGGCGCTGACCGGCCGCCCGCAGCCCCCATCCGGCCGGCCCGCCGGGGCAGTGGAGGTGTCGAGCATCGTGCAGATCGACGGCGTCGACCGCGCCGCGGCCGACCGCATCGGCACGCTCGTCCAGGCCGAAGCGAACGGCGCCCCGCACCCGCTGCGCATCCAGACCGTCCACGACGAGGAGCGCAGCCGCCTGAAGATCGTGATCCTCGGCGGCGCCGCCGCGACCGCCGAGCTGCTGCACCTGCTCGACGCCGTGCTCGAAGGCGACAACGGGCTGCTCGCCGGGGAGCCCGACGATGCCTGAGCCACCAGCAAATCTGAGGATGGCGGCGCGCATGATCGCCGTCCCGGGCGGGGAAATCGTCCTGCGGGACGAGGGCACGAAGACGAACTGGCCGGTCGAGGTCGGCGACTTCCTGCTGGCGGCGCACCCGGTGACCCGCGAGCTGTACCGCGCCGTCACCGGCGACGCGCCGGCGAGTCCGGCGGGGCCGCGGACGCCGGTCACCGAGGTCTGCTGGCAGGAGGCCGTCCGGTTCTGCAACCTGCTCTCGGCAGCGGCGGGACTCCAACCCTGCTACTCGATCGGCGACGACCCCGACGCGCGGGAGGCGACCTGCGACTGGTCCGCCGACGGCTACCGGCTCCCGACCGAGGCCGAGTGGGAGCACGCCTGCCGCGCCGGGACCTCCGGGGTCCACTATGGAGAGTTGGACGAGATCGCCTGGTACCGCGGCAACTCCGGCGACGAGGTGCACGAGGTCGCGACCAGGGCGCCGAACGCGTGGGGCCTCCACGACATGATCGGCAACGTGTGGGAATGGTGCTGGGACGTCTACGAGCCCGAGGTCTACGGCCCGTACCGGGTGTTCCGCGGCGGCGGTTGGTGCGACCCGCCACGGGGATGCCGCGCGTCGTGCCGCCGCAAGAGCCACCCGACCTTGCGCACCGACGACCTCGGGTTCCGGCTCGCCCGCTCGCGCTGACGCGTCAGCGCTCCGCCATGCCCTCCAGGGCTTCCAGCACCGACCCGGCGCGCTTGAGACCGCCCAGGAGGTGCTGCTCGACCTCGGCGACCTTCGGCGCCACCTCCCGGTGCAGCCCCTCGCCCCGGCGGCTCAGGTGCACCAGGACCTTGCGGCGGTCCGCCGGGTCCACCTCCCGGTACACCAGGGCCGTCGTGACCAGCCGGTCCACCAGCCGGGTCAGGGTCGGTCCGGTGATCATGGTGCGCTCACCGAGCTCGGCCATCGCCAGACTTCCCTCCGCCGCCAGGGTTTCCACCACCAGCCACTGGTCGAAGGTCAGCCCCGCCGGCCGGACGACCTGCTCGACGCTCGCGGTGACCGCGCGCGCGGCCCGGGCCAGCGTCCTGGTCAGCGGCGGACTCGCCGCGACGTCACCTGCTGCCATGCTCCCCGATCCTCACTCTTGCGCTACCCCGCGAGAATCGTAAGACTTCCACCTGGAAGCGATCGAGACTCTCGCCATTTTCGGAGCCGCGAATGGCATTCGGCCCAGCGGTGCGCGAACGCGCCGCGAGGTGGGGCGTGGGCATGGTGATCCCGCTGCGCGGCCCGGCCGGCCTGTTCGGCCCGTCCTGCGAGGCGATCACCGAACTCGCGGTGCAGGAGCTCAACGACGCCGGCGGGATCCTCGGCCGCGAGGTGGCCGTGCACGTCGTGGACGGCGGCGCGCCGCCGCGCGAGGTCGCCGCGGAGGTCGGCAGGCTGGTCGCGGCCGGGGAGATCGACGCGGTCACCGGCTGGCACATCTCCTCGGTGCGGCACGCGATCGCGCCGACCGTGGCCGACCGCGTGCCCTACGTCTACACCTCGCTCTACGAAGGCGGCGAGCGGCGCGCCGGCATCTTCTGCTCCGGCGAGACGCCGCGCTTCCAGATCGCCCCGGCACTGAGGTGGCTGCGCGACAACGCCGGCGTGCGCCGCTGGTTCGTGGTCGGCGACGACTACGTCTGGCCGCGCGGCTCGACCGCCGCGGTCCGCGCCTTCGCGCGCGAACTGGACCTGCGGATCGTCGGCGAGACCTTCGTCGGCCTGGGCACCGGCGACATGCGGCAGGTGACCAGGCAACTGGCCGACTCCCCGTGCGACGGCGTGCTGATGCTGCTCGTCGGGCAGGACGCCGTCCGGTTCAACCGCGCCTTCGCCGCGCAGGGCCTGCACGAACGCCTGGTGCGCTTCAGCCCGCTGATGGAGGAGAGCATGCTGCTCGCCAGCGGCCTGGACGCGACCCGGAACCTGTTCGTCTCGGCGGGATACTTCCGGTCGCTGGCCACGGCGGACGCGATGGACCTGCTCGGCGCGTACACCCGGCTGCACGGCCCGTCGGCGCCGCCGCTGAACAACGCCGCCGAATCCTGCTACGAGGGCCTGCGCACGTTGGCGAAGCTGGCGCGGCGAGCGGGCTCGGCCCGCATGGCGGAGTTCAACGCGGCCATCGACGGAACCGCCTACCAGGGCCCGCGCGGCACGGTCGAGTTCCGCGGCCACCAGGCGGCCCAGCACGTCCACCTGGCGGTGGCCGACGGCTACGACTTCGACGTCATCACCCGCCTCTGACCTCGAACCCGGATCTCGTTCGCGCGGCGGCACATCCGCGACGGCAACGAGCGAACGGACCGTTCACCTCGCCTATCGATACGAACAGGCCGTTCACCTCACCCCCATGGCACTGGGTCCGTGCGCGAACGGACCGTTCACCTCGCTAGACGAGACCAACAGGCCGTTCACTCCAGCTGCTCGGCACTGGCGCAGGGGCCGCTCGATTTCCTTGATCTCCGAACGACGTTCGCGGCGAGGCCGCCCATCGCTTGACTCGCTTCGCACACCGTTTTATTTTCACATGGAACTATTTCAGCAGGAATCATCTCGCTCGAGGAGGCAACCGATGCGACACGGGGACATCGCCGCCAGCCCGGACACCGTCGGCGTCGCGGTGGTCAACTACAAGATGCCGCGCCTGCACACCAAGGCGGAAGTGATCGCCAACGCGCGGAAGATCGCCGACATGGTCGCCGGCATGAAGACCGGCCTGCCGGGCATGGACCTGGTGGTGTTCCCGGAGTACTCGACGCAGGGCATCATGTACGACCCCGACGAGATGTTCGCGACCGCGTCCACGGTCCCCGGCGAGGAGACCGAGATCTTCGCCGAAGCCTGCCGCCGCGCCGAGACCTGGGGCGTCTTCTCCATCACCGGCGAACGCCACGAGGACCACCCGGACAAGCCGCCGTACAACACGCTCGTGCTGATCAACGATCGCGGCGAGATCGTGCAGCGGTACCGCAAGATCCTGCCCTGGTGCCCGATCGAGGGCTGGTACCCGGGCGACACGACGCACGTCGTCGACGGCCCGAAGGGCATGAAGGTCTCCCTGATCATCTGCGACGACGGCAACTACCCGGAGATCTGGCGGGACTGCGCGATGAAGGGCGCCGAGCTCATCGTGCGCTGCCAGGGCTACATGTACCCGGCCAAGGACCAGCAGGTGCTGATGTCCAAGGCGATGGCGTGGGCGAACAACTGCTACGTCGCGGTCGCCAACGCCGCCGGCTTCGACGGCGTCTACTCCTACTTCGGGCACTCCGCGATCATCGGCTTCGACGGCCGCACCCTCGGCGAGACCGGCGAGGAGGAGTACGGCATCCAGTACGCGCAGCTGTCGGTGTCGGCGATCCGCGACGCGCGCCGCCACGACCAGTCCCAGAACCACCTCTTCAAGCTGCTGCACCGCGGCTACACCGGGGTGCACGCCGCCGGCGACGGCGACAAGGGCGTGGCGGACTGCCCGTTCGACTTCTACCGGATGTGGGTCAACGACCCGGAGCGGGCGCAGAAGAACGTCGAGACGTTCACCCGCGACGCCGTCGGCGTCAAGGACTGCCAGGTCGGCTCGCTGCCGACCGACCCGGACTGATCGTTCACCGGGCACCCGAGAGCGCCTCGCGGGGCACCGGCAGGTCCTGTCTGAGGGCGGTGAACAGCTCCGCCGACTTCGCCTTGTCCCAGAACAGGACCGAGCCGACGCCCGGCATGTCCATCCCGCCATTGGTCGGCACGGTCGCCGTGATCAACCCCTCACCCGCGGTGCTCGCCTGGTAGCCGAGCTGCCCGAGGTCGTCCAGGTGATCGCCGTCGGCGACGGTGACGGCATCGGCGAGCCCCCAAGCCATGGGCACCGAGCGCACCGGGTTGAACAGCACCTCCCGGCTGGTCGCCTTGTGCACCAACGAGGTGAGGAATTCCCGCTGGTGCTCCGCGCGTTCGAGGTCGCCGCGCTCGAAGGCGCGGGTGCGGACGAATCCGAGTGCCTGCGCGCCGGTCAGCTGCTGGCAGCCGGCCGCCAGGGTCAGGTCGATCTTCGGGTCGTGGATCGGCTGCGGCAGGCACATCCGCACGCCGCCGACCGCGTCCACGACCCCGGCGAAACCGCCCAGGCCGATCTCCAGGTAGTGGTCGATGTGGAGCCCGGTGGCCTCCTCCACGGTCCGGGACAGCAGCGTCGGACCCCCGTAGGCGTAAGCCGCGTTGAGCTTGTTCGGACCGTGGCCCTCGATCGGCACCAGCGAGTCCCGGGGCAGGCTGACCAGCGTCGGCGCACCCGCACCGGCCGGGATGTGCAGCAGCATGACCGTGTCGGTGCGGGATCCGGCCGCGTCGGCCGCGCCGCCGGTGACCAGATCCTGTTCCTGCTGCGGGGAAAGACCGTCGCGGCTGTCCGAGCCGACCAGCAACCAGTTCGTGCCCTGCGCCGGCGCGGTGCGACCGGCGTAGTCGGTGAACGCGGGCACCCTGCCCAGCGAGAAGTCCAGGTACAGCGCAACGGCGGCGACGAGCACGACCAGGCCGGCCAGGGCCAGCGACACCAGTCGGGCGGTGCGCCGCAAGAAAACTCTCACGATCCGTGTTCACTCCGCGTGTTCAGATCACTCGCACGCGTCCCCGACAAACGACGTGCCTTGGTCCAGAGTGACCGTAACGTTATCGTACGGTGCCCCGACTTACCCATTCGAGTGATCGACGTTTCCAACAACCGGAGTAGTGATGCCCCAACGAGGCCGCCAGCGACCCCGTAGCGGCTCGGAAGAAGTCCACGCCAGGCACCGGCGCCGCGGCAGCCCTGGAACCGTCGTGGTCCACACCGGACACTCCGGACGGCGGAGACATAGCGGCGAAACCACCCTCGACGTGCGCCCGGACCGGAGCGTGCACCGGGTGCACCACCCCGCGGAGCCGGTCTTCGTCGACAGCAGCGGTCGCCGTCGCCGCACGTTCCGCCGGTTCGTCCTGGCGATCAGCCTCGTGCTCGTGTGCCTCGGAGTCTTCCTCGCCGCGGCGATGCTCGACTCGCGCGCCCCCGCCCCGCCGCTGCCGACCACCGCAGGCGTCAACTCCTAGAGCAGGAACAACTTTTGCCGCGTCGCTCGCAAATCCCCCGAACTCCCCGGGCGCACTGGCTGCTGCTCGGCCTGGTGCTCCTCGTGCTGTGCGGTCTGCTCGGCCTCGACTCGGTGCTCAGCCGCGCGGGCGCGCCGAGCACGCCGAGCGGCAGCAGGCAGTTCGTGCCCGAATCCGCGTTCGCCGGCGGTTCCGTGATCGATCCGCGCGAGCCGGTGGTGCAGCACCCGCCGGACCGCCACCTGGCGCTGACCTTCGCCGACGGACCTGATCCACAGTGGACACCGATGCTGCTGGACGTGCTGGCCCGGCATCAGGTGCACGCCACCTTCTTCGTGACCGGCGCGCAGGCCGCCGAGAACCAGGGGTTGGTCCGCCGGATCGTCGACGCCGGGCACGAGATCGGCAACCGCACCCTCACCCGCACCGACCTGCGGCAGGCCGGCGACCTGCGGGTGCAGCTGGAACTGCAGGCCACCGACCTCGTGCTGGCGAGCGCCGCCGGCATCACGACGGACCTCGTCCAGCCTCCGTACGCGACCACCGGATCGCTGGACTACGACGCGTGGAAGGCGTTCCTGCGCATCGGCAACCACGGCCGCCAGGTGGTGCTGGCCGATCTGGACTCGCAGGACTGGCGGCAACCCGACGCGGCGGCCGTGCTGGCGAACTCGACGCCCCGCGACGACCGCGGCGCGGTGCTGATGATGAGCGGCACCGCCGGCCCGGCGACCGCCGAGGCGCTCGACCGCTTGCTGCCCGATCTGCAGCGCTCCGGCTGGCAGGTCGACTCGGTCGGCGGCACCTTCCAGCTCCCCGGCACGATGAACGAGGCCGGGATCGTCGACCGCATCGCAGGCACCCTGCTCGCCACCACCATCTGGTCGTCCGCCCGGCTGTCGGACGCGCTGCGCGTGCTGCTGTTGGCAGCGACCGCGCTGGTCGCGCTGCGCGGTGTGTTCGTGCTGCTCGTCGTGCCCATCCACGTGCGTCGTTCCCGCCGGTGGGAACCGCCGTGGCCGATCAGCCAGCGCGTCGGCGTGATCGTCCCGGCGTACAACGAAGAAGCCGGCATCGCGAACACGGTGCGCTCGATCCTCGCCTCCGAGCATCCGGTGGAGGTGATCGTGGTCGACGACGGCTCCACCGACCGCACCGTCGAGGTGGTCGAGCGGCTGCAGGAGCGGTTCCCGCGCATCCGGTTGATCCAGCAGGAGAACTCCGGCAAGTCCGTGGCGCTCAACACCGGGCTGGCCGCGGCGAACTCCGAGCTGGTGGTCATGGTGGACGGCGACACGGTGCTCGAACCCGATGCGGTGGGGCGGATGGTCGCGCGCTTCACCGACCCGTCGATCGGCGCGGTGTCCGGCAACGTCAAGGTCGGCAACCGCCGCAGCCTGCTGGGCCGCTGGCAGCACATCGAGTACGTGATCGGCTTCAACCTCGACCGCCGCGTCTACGACGTGCTGCACTGCACGCCGACGGTGCCCGGCGCGCTCGGCGCCTTCCGCCGTTCGGCGATCCTCGACATCGGCGGCGTCAGCGACGACACCCTCGCCGAGGACACCGACCTGACCATGGCCCTGGAGCGCGACGGGTGGCGGGTGGTCTACGAGGAGAACGCGATCTCGTGGACCGAGGCGCCGGCCACCTACGGCCAGTTGTGGAAGCAGCGCTATCGGTGGTGCTACGGGACGTTGCAGGCGATCTGGAAGCACCGGCGGGCCGTCGTCGAGCGCGGCGCAGCGGGACGGCTCGGTCGGCGCGGCCTGCCCTACCTGCTCATCTTCCAGGTGTTGCTGCAGGTGATCTCCCCGGTGGTCGACGTGACCGCGTGCTTCGCCCTGTTCACCGAGGACGCCGGCACGGTAGCGCTGACCTGGCTGGGGTTCCTGGCGCTGCAGGCGGTTCCCGGCGTGATCGCCTTCCGGCTGGACGGCGAGCCGCTGCGTCCACTGCTGGTCCTTCCGCTGCAGCAGATCGTGTACCGGCAGCTGATGTACCTGGTCGTGGTGCAGTCGGTGATCACCGCCCTCGCCGGCGCCCGGCTGCCGTGGCAGAAGCTGGAGCGCCGCGGCCGGATCGTCCCGCTGGCGGCCGGGCGGCGCCGGTGAACTGAGCTCGCCCGCCCGGGCGGAGATCGAAACCCGGGCTCACAATATGGTATACCATAGACCAACACTCCTTTCTCGACGGAGAGGTCCCGATGGTGCGCATCCTGACCCGGTCCGACGTTCGCTCGCTGATCTCGATGGACGAGGTGATCGATGCGGTGCAGCAGGCGCACGAGGACCTCGCCCTCGGCCGCGCCGACCAGCCCGAACGGCACCCCGCCCGCACGCCCGGCACCGACGCGCACCTGATCCCGATGACGGCGGCGCTCGCCGACGGCCAGGCCGGTGGCGTCAAGCTGCTCGCCGACGTGCCCGCGAACCCGGCCCGCGCGCTGCCCCGGCAGCAGTCGACGATCGTCCTGGTCAACCCCGAGAACGGGGTCTGCGAGGCATTCCTCGACGGCGGCGCGATCACCCAGTACCGGACCGCCGCCGCCTCCGCCGTCGCGACCCGCTGCCTGGCCCGCCCCGACGCGCGCGTGCTCGGCCTGATCGGGGCGGGCGCGCAGGCGCGCAGCCACTTCGCGGCGATCACGCGGGTCCGGCCGATCGACCGAGTGCTGGTGTGGAGCCGCACCGAGGCCAGCGCCCGGGCCTTCCGGGATGCCGTGGCCGACAGCGGCGTGGACATCGAGCTCGCCGGCAGCCCCGAGCAGGTCGTCCGCGGCTCGGACGTCCTCTGCACCCTCACCCCGGCGGCGACGCCCGTGGTCGCCGGTCGCTGGTTCAGTGAGGGCCTGCACGTCAACGCCGTCGGGGCGCCGCCGCGCCGGGACCACCGGGAGATCGACACCGACGGCATCGCGCGCGCCCGCGTCGTGGTGGACTCGCTGGACACCGCGCTCGCCGAATCGGGTGCCGTGTCGATCGCGCTCGACGAAGGCGCCATCACGGTCGACCACGTCCGCGACGAGCTCGGCGAGGTCCTCACCGGCGCGAAGCCCGGCCGCCGCGACGACGCGCAGATCACCCTGTTCAACTCGGTGGGCGTGCCGATCCAGGATCTCGCGACCGCCCGGATCCTCGTCGACCGGGCGCGCGACAAGGGCATCGGGATCGAGATCTCGCTGCCCGAGTAGGCGGAATACGATGGGCCGCGCGGGAGCCGGACCGCGGCCAGGAGGTGCCAGGTGTCGCTGGAAGCGCGACCTTCCGTCGGGTCGGCGCATCGTTCGTTGCGCGACTCGATCGCCGACGAGCTGCGGGAGCGGATCATCTCCGGGGCCTACCCGCCCGACTTCCGGTTGGTGGAGCGCGATCTCGCGCAGCAGCTGGAGGTTTCGCGGATCCCGCTGCGCGAGGCGTTCCGGCAGCTGGAGTCGGAAGGGCTGGTGCGCGCGCTGCCGCGGCGCGGCGTGGTGGTCGCCTCGATGACGGCGAAGGACGTCGAGAACCTGTTCGAGATCCGGGAGAGCCTGGAATCGCTGGCCGCCCGGCTCGCGGCGCAGCGCGCCGACCGGCAGGGCCTGCAGCGGCTGCGGGCGCACCTCGACGAGGCGCGGGCGACCACGGCCGCCGCGGACAAGGACGGCATCGCCCGCGCCAACGCGGCGTTCCACGCGACGATCATCGACCTCGCCGACAACGAGCTGCTGCACTCGATGATGGCGCCGCTGAACAGCAAGGTCCGCTGGCTGTTCCGGCTCACCAGCGCGACCGACCCGGAGATGCTCTGCCGGGAGCACACCGATCTGTTCGACGCGATCGCCGCGGGCAACGCCGAAGCAGCGGCCCGGATCGCCCTGGAGCACGTGGCGGCCAGCCGCCAGCCCACCTTCGACCAGCTGGCAAATCCACAGTAGACACTTCCGTCCCGCTGAGCGCGTTCCTCCTCGCCCCTCCCAAGGGCCCGCGGTCGTCCCCGCTGGCGATGCCGTGCGTCCTTTGCGCGCCGTTTTCGCGCGAGAACGGCGTCCCCACGCCTGCCAGGTGACGCTTTCGCGCGAAACCGGCGTTCCCCAGGCACGCGGACGACGATTTCGCGCGAAAGCCCGCCCCATGCGAGACCGCCTCGGCACGCCCGCACGTCGCCACCTCCAGAACGGCCTCGACAGCAGCCAGAACGGGGGCTCACTGGGCCCCGGACCGGCGGCGTTCCTGCCGGGTGCGGACCGCTGCGCGATGATTGAGCGCGGGTGACTGCGATGACCGGAAAGGCCGAGGCGTGTGCCGGGGTGGACGTTGGTGGCACGTTCACCGACGTCGTCGTGCACTCCCCCGGCCGCCGCCCCCGGGCCGTCAAGGTGCCCACCACCCCGGCCGACCAGGCCGAAGGGGTGCAGCGCGGCATCGCCGAAGGCCTGCCCGGCGGGTCGCTCCGGCTGCTGCCGCACGGCAGCACCACCGCCACCAACGCCGTGCTGGAGCGCAAGATCGCCCGCACCGCCTTCGTCACCACCGACGGCTTCACCGACGTCCTGCAGATCGGGCGGCAGAACCGGCCCGCCCTCTACGACCTGTCCGCCACCAAGCCGGAACCGCTGGTGCCGCACGAGCGGTCGGTCACCGTCGCCGAGCGGATGAGCCCGCGGGGCGAGGCGGTCGTCGAGCTCACCGATGCCGAGATCGACCGGGTGGTGGCCGCGGTCCGCCGCCTCGAACCCGAGTCGATCGCCGTGTGCCTGCTGTTCTCCTACGCCTGCGACGACCACGAGCGCCGGCTGTGCGCGGCGCTGGCCGAGATCGGCGTGCCGATCACCCGCTCCAGCTCGCTGCTGCCGGAGTTCCGCGAGTTCGAGCGGGCGTCGACCTGCGTGCTCAACGCCGCCGTCGAGCCGGTGATGCGCCGCTACCTGTCCAACCTGACCACCCGGCTGCCCGGCCCGACGATCACCGTGATGACCTCCAGCGGCGGCACGGCGGGCGTGGACTTCGCCGCGGCGGCCCCGGTGCACACGCTGCTGTCCGGCCCGGCTGCGGGCGTGGTGGCCGCCGGAGCGGTCGCGCGCTCGGCCGGGTTCGAGGACGCGATCGCGTTCGACATGGGCGGCACGTCCACCGACGTGTGCCTGATCCGCGAGGGCCGCCCGGAGGTGTCGACGTCGTCGGAGATCGCCGGGCTGCCGTTCCGGACCCCGGCGGTCGGCATCCACACCGTCGGGGCCGGCGGCGGGTCGATCGCGTGGGTGGACACCGGCGGCGCGCTGCGGGTCGGTCCGCAGTCGGCCGGCGCCGACCCCGGCCCGGCCTGCTACCGCCTCGGCGGCGAGGAACCCACGGTGACGGACGCGCACTGCGCGCTCGGCCACCTCGACCCCGCTCGCGAGCTCGGCGGCGGCCTCCGGCTGGACGCCGACGCCGCACGCCGAGCGCTGGAAACGCTGCCCGAGCCGGCCGCCGGAGTGCTGGCCGTCGTGCGCGCGACGATGGCGCGGGCGCTGCGCAGGGTCAGCACCGAGCGCGGCATCGATCCGGCCGGGCTCGCCCTGGTCGCCTACGGCGGCGCGGGCCCACTGCACGCGACCGCGCTGGCGCGGGAACTCGGCTGCCCCGCCGTCGTGGTGCCGCCCGCGCCCGGCGTGCTCAGCGCGCTCGGCCTGCTGCTGGCTCCGCCGCGCTTCGAGGCGTCGCGAACGGTGCTGGTGGACGCCGGCGAAGACCTGTCGCAGGCGTGGGAGGAACTGGGCACCGAAGCTCATCGGGAGCTTGAAAAGCAAGGCGTCACAACGGGAATATCACTGTCCAAAGTGGCCGACATGCGCTACGCGGGACAGTCCCACGAGCTGCGGATCGACGTCACCGAGCAGGCCGATCTCGCCGAGCTGCTGCACGACGCGCACCGCGAGTCGTACGGGTACGCGATGCGCGATGAGCGGGTCGAGGTCGTCACGCTGCGGGTCATCGCCCGCGGCGAGCCGATCCTCGCGGATTCGCCGCGGGACTGGGACCAGGGCGAACCGGAGCGCAAACCGGATCGCGAGATCGGCATCGGCGACCGGTCGGTGCGCGCGCGGATCGTGTCCCGGGCCGCGCTGCAGGCGGGCGACGAGGTCGCCGGGCCGGCGCTGATCGAGCAGCCGGACACCACGACGCTGCTCGCCGAGGACGAAGTGGCCACAGTGGACGAATCTGGGAACCTGGTGGTGCGGCTGACATGACCGAGCTGACCGCCGTCGAGCTGGAGGTGTTCCGCCACGCCCTGGCCGGCATCGCCGACGAGATGGGCGTGGCGCTGCGCCGCGCCGCCTACTCCCCCAACATCAAGGAACGCGCCGACTGCTCCGCCGCGGTGTTCGACCCCGACGGCGAGATGGTCGCGCAGGCCGAGCACATCCCGGTCCACCTGGGCGCGATGCCCGCCAGCGTCCGCGCCGTGCTGGAGACCTGCGGGCGGCTCGAACCGGGCGAGCAGGTCTGCGTGAACGACCCCTACCTCGGCGGCACCCACCTGCCGGACCTGACGATCGTCGCCGCCGTCGGCGACGGCGACCGGCTGCTGGGGTACGTGGCCAACCGCGCCCACCACGCGGACGTCGGCGGCGCCGCGCCGGGCTCGATGCCCGCGACCGCGACCGAGATCGCGATGGAGGGCGTCCGCATCCCGCCGGTCCGCATCGCCGACGCGACCGGCGAGCGCGAGGACGTGGTCCGGCTGATCGCGGCGAATTCGCGGACCCCCGAGGAACGCCGCGGCGACCTGCGCGCCCAGTTCGCGGCGAACCACGTCGGCGCGGTGCGGATGCGCGAACTGGCCGCCCGGATGGGATCGCGGCGGCTGCGCACGGCGATGGCGGCGGTGTGCGACTACTCGGACCGCCGGGTGCGCGCGGCGATCCGCGACATCCCCGACGGCTGCTACCGCAGCGAGGACGTGCTGGAGATCGGCGACGGGATCCCGATCAAGGCGGCGGTGACGGTCTCCGGCGACGAGGTGCTGGTGGATTTCGACGGCACGGCGCGGCAGATCCCGGTGAACTGCAACGCGGTGTTCGCGGTGACGCTGTCGGCGTCGATGTTCGTGCTCCGGATGCTCACCGACCCCGACGCCCCGCCCAACGCCGGCTGCTACCGGGCGCTGCGCGTCGAAGCGCCGGAGGGCACGGTGGTGAACCCGACGTTCCCGGCCCCGACTGCGGCGGGCAACGTGGAGACCAGCCAGCGCATCGTGGACGTGCTGCTCGGCGCGTTCGCGCAGGCGATCCCCGACCGCGTCCCGGCGGGGAGCCAGGGCACCATGAACAACCTGCTGATCGGCGGCGGCGACCCGGCGTTCAGCTACTACGAGACGCTGGGCGGCGGCGAAGGCGGCACTCCCACCCGCGCTGGGATGTCGGGCGTGCACACGGGCATGACCAACACCCAGAACACGCCGGCGGAAGCGATGGAGCTGGACTACCCGCTGCGGGTCTGGCGCTACGAGCTCCGGCCGTCCTCCGGCGGCGCGGGACGGCACCCGGGCGGCGACGGCCTGGTGCGGGAGATCGAAGCGCTCGCCGACTGCACCCTGACGATCCAGTCCGAACGCCGCGAACACGCCCCGCGGGGAGCCCGGGGCGGCGAGCCCGGCGCGGTGGGCCGCAACGTCCTGGTCCGGGCGGACGGCACCGAGGAAGGGCTCCCGGCCAAGGGCACCTGGCCGCTGCGCCGAGGGGACCGGATCCGCATCGAAACCCCAGGTGGAGGCGGCTGGGGCGGTCCCGGCGAAGGCGACTGAGCGCTACCCTGGAGGTGCCGGCCGGGCGCCCTGCGCTGGCACGTGGAGCTTTCGAACTTCCCGGCCCGGCGGAGCCTCCGACCCCAGCGGCCGGAGGCTTCCGCATCCCGGCGCCCGCGCCCGTTGGCTGAGAGGCGGCTCGGACTGCACAGCGCGCTTCGTTCAGATCTCGTTTGGCAAAAGGGTGATTCATGGTGAGTGGTAATGGTCGTTCCAACGACCATTACCACTCACGACCGGCATCAGCGGGTCAGGCCGTGGGCCGGCCAGGCCGTGTCGTCGGCGGCCAGCCACGGCTCGTTCGCGGCGGCGGTGGGGGTCGTCCCGGTGAACGCGCGGACGTCGTGGTGGAGGTGGGACTGGTCGGCATAGCCGCCGTCCGCCGCCACCTGCGCCGGGGCATGCCCGCTGACCAGGCGGTGGATGGCGTTGTCGAAGCGGACCAGCATGGCGGCGCGTTTGGGGGTCAGGCCGATCTGCGAGCCGAAGCGCGACCACAGGCGCTGCCGGCTCCATCCGATCCGGGCCGCGAGGTCGCGCACCCGGGCGCGGCCGTGACCGGCGACGATCTGGCGCCATGCCCAGGCCACCTCGGGCTCGACCACCCGGCCCGCGTGGAGCCGGCCGGACAGCTCCGCGTCGATCAGGGCGAAGCGCTCCCGCCAGGTCCGCGCCTGGTGCAGCCGCTCCCGCAGGCGCGGTGTGTCGCGGCCCCACAGGTCATCGAGCGCGACGACGCTCCCGCGCAACTCCGCGAGCGGGAGCCCGAGCACGGAGTAAGCGGCAAGCGGGGACAGGCGGATCTGGATGCACGCGACGCCCTCGGCGCGCGCCTGGAACGCGCGGAAGGCGAGCCCGGCGGCCAGGCTCTCCAACCGCATCCGGCCGGTCGCGCCGTGGATGTCGAACGGGCGGTCGCCGAACTCGACGGCCACGGTGACGGCCGGGTGGGGGATGGCGCGCAGTTCGACGGGACCGCGAATGCGGAATCCCGCCATGTCGACTCCGGGCAGCGCGGTTGCCCGCGACGGTCGCGCGATCTCCCAGTCAGCGGTGGAACCTGCCGTCCGGCGAACTGATCGCACGCGTCAACTGTACGAGCGGCTCGGCGGCGGGACCACGGTGATGACATTTCTCCAATACCCGTCGTGCCGGACGCCGGAAGGGTGACCCCGGAACGACGGGCGGAGGAGCCATGGACGAGACGACCATCCCGCACCACCGCGGCCGGCGGTCGTGGAGCCGACGGCGGCGGATCACGCTGCTGGCCGCCGGTGGGCTGGCCGTCCTGCTGGCGTGGAACACGGTGTCAGTGCGCACGGAGACGGCCGAAGCCTCCGGCGAGCAGATCGTGCGCGTTCCCGGCGGGGACATCCGCGTCGTGCAGGAAGGACCGCCCGGCGCGCCCGCGGTGGTGCTCCTGCACGGCCTGGCCGGATCGGCGGCGTGGTGGGAGCCGGTGCTGCCGGCATTGCGGGACCTGCGCGTGGTGCGGGTGGACCTGCTCGGGCACGGCGGATCGGCCAAGCCGACCGATGGCTACGACATCGCGGCGCAAGCGGGCCGGGTGGGGGCGGTGCTCGATCGGCTCGGGGTGCGCCGTGCGACCGTCGTCGGGCATTCCACCGGCGGCGCCGTCGCCGCATCGCTGGCCGAGCAGCGCCGCGACCTGGTGGCGGCGGTCGCGCTGGTCGACACCGGCCCGCGGGCGGACGCGTTCCTCGGCGACAGCTTCGTCGCCGACCTGATGACCACGCCGGTGGTGGGGGAACTGATCTGGCGGCTGCGCACCGACGGCGCGCTCCACGGCGCGATGAGCACCGCGTTCACCCGCGAGGTGCGGATCCCCGAGCAGCTCGTCGCCGACGTCCGGGGCATGACCTACCGCAGCCTCACCGCGACCGACGAGGCGGTCGACGCGTTCCTGGCGGAACGGCCCGTCCCCGACCGGCTCACCGGCCTCGGCCTGCCGGTCCTCGTCATCTTCGGCGCCCAGGACCGGCGGTGGCAGCCGTCGTCCGCACAGGACTACCGCCGAATCCCCCACGCCCGGATCGAGATCCTCGACGGTGTCGGCCACACACCCATGTTCGAGGCCCCGGACACCACCGGGGCCCTCCTGCGCGGTTTCGCCGCCGAAACCGCATCGCGCTGACCGTCAGGCGTCGAGGTGGGTGAAGTCCGGGCGCGGCGCCTCCGCCACCAGGGCCCGGATCGCTTCGCGGGCTTCCGTCGGGGTTGCGTCCTTCCGCCACCACAGGGCCACCTCCCGCCCCTGCGGCACGTCGCTGATCGGGATCAGGCGGACTCCCGAGGTGTTCGCCATGACCATCGCCAGCGCGTTCGTCACGCCCACCGCGATCCCCCGCCGCACCAGGGCGATCAGGGTCTGGGGCTGGTTCGTGCGGAAGACGACGTCGGGCACCAGGCCCGCCTGCTCGAACGCCAGGCTCGACTCGAAGTGGCCGTTCTCGCGGTCGGTGTTCTCGCCGATCGTGATCAGCGGCCTCGCCGCCAGGTCCGCCAGTCGCAGCTTCCCGGCGGGCCGGTCCTCGCCGGCGGCCATCACCGCCACCAGCGGCTCCCGCCACAGCGGCTGGAAGGTCAGCGCGTCGCCGGCCGCCACCGGCAGCACCGGCCGGACCGCCAGGTCGATGTCGCCGGCGATCAGCGCGGCCTCCAGCTCCAGCGTCGCGCCCTCCCACGGCTCCAGCTCGATGCCCGGGAACTGCGCCGCGCTGCGCTCGAAGAGGAACGGGAACAGATGCGCCGCCGCGCTGGGATAGGCGCCGAGCCGGACGCGGCCGCGCACCCGGTGGGCGGCGCGCCCGGCCTCCTCGCTGGCGGCCCGCAGGTGCTGCAGGATGCCTCGCGCGTGCGGGAGCAGCGCGCGGCCCTCGGCGGTCAGCGCCACGGGGTGGTGCGAGCGGTCGAAGAGCTGCACGCCCAACGCCCGCTCCAACTCCGAGACGTGCGTGCTGATCCGGGACTGCGACCGGAACAGCGCCTGCGCCGCGGCGGAGAACCCGCCGTGCTCCACTACGGACACGAAGCTGACGAACCAGTCGAGGCGGTAGCGGTAGGCTTCGCCGGGCTTCACCGCCACCACCTCGCGTCCCGTCGTGCGTTCATGCTGCTCAGCCGAACAACTTGTCCAGCTGCTGGTTCACGGTCAGCACCGCGAGCACGCCGAACAGCAGGATGGACCAGATCAGCGCGGCCAGCCGGTAGCCGCGGACGCGGATCGCGGCGGGCAGCATCTTGCGGTTGATGGCGATCAGCAGTCCTGAGTAGACGAACATCATGACCCCGCCGACGCAGGCCGCGATGGTGGCGAGCAGCAGCGGCTGGCCCAGGCCCGCCGCCACGACCAGCGCGCCGATCAGCACCAGGCCCCACACCAGCCCGGCGTAGATCTTGCTCTCGGAGGCGTTCGGGAAGTACGTCGTCTTCAGCACGTCGGCGGCCAGCCTGCTGGTGTAGTCGACGATGCCCAGCGCCGCCGCGAACAGCGAGAAGGCACCCACGATCCAGAAGAAGTAGCCGAACCAGCCGCCGGCCGTGGCCATCATCTGCTCGCCCTCGGCGCGCAGGAACGACACGTCGTTGGACACGTCGCCGCCGAAGACGGTGGCGTAGGCCAGCAACGACATGAACATGATGGACAGGAAGGTGATGGCGACGAAGGTGAGCAGCTGCTCCTTGTTGGCGAACCGCCACCACACCCGCCAGCGGGCCAGGTTCTCCTCGGTGGCCGGGAAGATGAACCCGGCCTGGCCGCGCGCCTCCGCCTCGCCGGTCAGCGGCGAGACGATCTTCGGGACGTAGCGGCCCATCCCGAACCCCTTGTCCCGGATCCAGTTGCTCTGCACCAGGTTCTGCCCGCCGCCCGCGCCCGCGAAGGCGAGGGCGCCCATCAGCACGGCGAAACCCAGTTCCGCGGCGGGGAATCGCGGCTGCGTGACCACGCTGGGCAGCGCCGCCCAGGTGTTGGCGCCGATGACGAACAGCGAGCCGATCACGATGAGCAGCAGGATCGCGGCGACCTTGAGCATCTGCGCGCGTTCCAGTGCGGTGTAGACGGCCGGCGCCAGGGTCAGGATCAGCGCCACGATCACGAGGATCACCACGGAGATCACCGCGACGTTGCCGCCGACGACGTAGCTGACCAGGGTCGCCGAGCTCGTCGCCCACGCCGGCCAGAGGTTCGCGAAGTAGGCCAAGATCGCGAACACCAGGCCCCAGTGCTTCCACAACCGGCTGAAGCCGGTGACCGCGGTCTCCCCGGTGGCCAGGGTGTAGCGCTCGATCTCCATGTTCAGGAAGTACTGCGTCACCAGGCCCAGCACGGCCGCCCAGACGAACGTCAGGCCGACCTGCGAGGTGATGTACGGGAAGAGGATGAACTCGCCGCTGGCCAGGCCGACCCCGGCGGCGACGATGCCCGGGCCGATGAGGCGCCACTGCTTGCCGGGCGGCTCGGGGAGATCGCGGACCTGGGGGCGCGGGATGTGCTTGTCGGGAAAGGCTCCGGCTGGATCGGGGATGCTCGCGTCGGCCATCTGGACACCTTCGTTCGTGGCTCGCCGGTTCAGCACAGCTGCCGATCACCGAGGCGCCGGGCCGCCGCCACCGGTCGGCCCGGCGGCGGGTCAACGCACGAACTGGTCGACGAAATCGCCGCCGAGTCCGACCTTCTCGTAGTGCTCGCGGCACATTTCGATCTTGGTGAACACGTCTTCGTAGCCCACCTGGTGACCGGCCTCGTCAAGGTAGATCATCGCACCGGTGATGTTGAAGAACGTGACCATTTCGTCGCAATCGGCGGGCACCGCGAGGGTGTGGATCTCACCGGGCGGTTCGTACACGTAGTGCCCGGTCTCGGCCGTCCACGGGTGTTCGTGGTAGTGCCACTTGCCCTTGATCACGTAGCCGTGCACCGCACCGGGGTGGCGGTGCCGGGACACGATGCCGGACTTGGTCACCCACAACAGGTTGCACCACTGGCCGACGACGGTGTTGAACATCAGCGGCCGGAACCAGACGTCCGGCGCCTGCGGCACCCACACCCGGTCGTCCTCGGGCACCGCCGCGATCGCCACCTCGGGCGGGATCGCCGGCGACGGCAGCACCTGGAACTCGGACGGCATTTCGCTCACTCCCAACTGGTTTCGGGTTCTTGCTCGAGCGACGCAGCCGCGCGCCACGCAAGACGAGTTCGACGAGAGCTTTCAGACGGCCAGGTAGCCGCCGTCGACCGGGAGGACCGTCCCGGTGATGAATTCCGCCTCCGCGGAGGCGAGGAAGAGGACCGCGCGCGCCACGTCCTGCGGGGTTCCCCAGCGGCCCAGCGGGGTCCGGGCGAGGATGCGCGCATCGGCTTCGGGATCGGATTGCAGTTCTCCCGTCAGCGCGGTGCGGATCCAGCCCGGCGCCACCGCATTGACCCGGATGCGGTCGGCCGCGTAGCCTGCCGCCAGCGATTTGGTCAGCTGCACCACGCCGCCCTTGCTGGCCGAGTAGCCGGGCACCTGCGCGCCGCCGAAGAAGCTGAGCATGGAAGCGGTGTTGACGATGCAGCCGCCGGAGCTGGCGAGCAGCGCGCGGGCCGCCGCGCAGGCCCGCATGGTGCCGGTGAGGTTGACGTCGACGACCCGCGCGAACGCCTCCGGCTCCAATTCCGCGCCACGGCGGATGATTCCCGCGCAGTTCACCAGCACGTCCAGCCGGACCAGATCGTCCACAATGGTCTTGATGCCGCCCGGGCTGGTCACGTCGGAATCGAACGCGTCGATGGTCGTGTCCAGTTCCGGCGATGGCTCGCCCACTCCGGTGACGCGGACCTCGGCGTCGTGGCGGGCGAAAGCGTTGGCGACCGCCGCGCCGATGCCGCTGGTGCCGCCGACGACGAGCACCGACTTCCCGGCGAATGCATCGGCTCGCAGGGTGGACAACGGCGATCAGTCCCTTCCGGATTGCGTTGCCATGGCGGATTCCGGGATCCCGACGGGCTTGCGGACCAGGAACGCGTAGCTGAGCGCGGCGGCGATCGCGATGCCGCTGGCGGCCAGCAGGGCGAGCACGAACGAACCGGTCTCGTCCACGATGATGCCGGTGATCAGCGGCGCGAACGCCCCGCCGAAGTAGCCGCCGAAGTTCTGCAGGCTGCCCAGCGACGCGGTGATGCGCTCGCTGCCCACCGTGGTCGCCAGCGACCAGGCACCGGCGCTCGCGGAGTTCATGAAGAACTGGGACGCGGAGATGGACACCAGCGCCAGCGCGGTGCTCGGGGTGAGCGCGACGGGAATGGTGCACAGGCCGCCGATCAGCAACCCGCCGCAGATCGGCACCTTCCGCGCGAGCATGGTGGGAACCCCGCGCCGCACCAGGAGATCGCCGACGCCGCCGCCGGCGAGCATGCCGAGCGTGCCGGCGAGGTAGGGCACGATCAGCGCGATCCCGGTGTCGGCCACGCTCAGGCCGCGCTCGCTCTCCAGGTAGGCGGGCAGCCAGGTCAGGTACAGGTAGATCGAGTAGATCACCCCGGAGAACCCGAGGATCATGCCCCACGTGGTGCGATGCCGCAGCAGCCCGAGCCACTCCCGCACCGACACCGGCTCCGCGGCGGGCTGCGGCTCGCCGGAGAGCTGCTTGCGGTCCCGGTAGACGACGAACCACACCAGCGCGAGCACGATGCCCGCCAGCCCGGCGACGACGAACATGGCGCGCCAGCCGTAGCTGAGCATCAGCCAGGTCAGCAGCGGCGGAGCGATCGCCGGGGCGAGCGTGGAGGCGGTGTTGAACAGCCCGATCGGCGTGCCCCGCGATTCGCGCGGGAACCAGTCGGAAACCACCTTGGCGCCGCCGGGGAAGGCGGGCGCCTCGCCCAGCCCGAGGAACAACCGGCCGAACAGCATCTGCTTGAAGTTGGCGGCGATCCCGCAGAACGCCTGGGCGATCGACCACAGCAGCAGCCCGCCGCCGAGCACCTTGCGCGGCCCGAACCGGTCGAGCAGGCCACCGGCGGGCAGCTGGGCGAACGCGTAAGCCCACGAGAAGACCGAGAGCAGCAAGCCCATTTCGGTGGGGCCGATGCCGAACTCGTCCTGGACGCTGTGGGTGGCGATGGCGAGCGTGCTGCGGTCGACGTAGTTGACGATGCCGATGAGCAGCAGCATGACGAGCAGTACGAAGCGCATCCGGCGGATGCTCCGCGGTGGACTCATTCCGGTTCCCCCGAGACTCGACGACTTCGTCGGAGTTGGAGCCAACGTGCGCGAAAGACCGGAGCCGTTCCGGGATCGTCCGTCGGCTCCTGGGGCTAGACCCTAAGCAGGCGTCCCATCCGGGAGAAGCGCACTTTTCAAATACCCGCCATCCGCTACGCGGATACCGCGGGCTCAGCGCTCCCGCGCCTCGGCGCGGCGCAGCCGCTCCGCTGCCGCGTCGCGGTCGTGCTGCGCGCGCTCGCGGCGCTGACGCGCCGTCTTCGCGTTGCGGCGGTGCTCGCGGAGCTCGCTTTCCGCCTGCTGCAGCGCCTCGCGCAGCTCCTCGCAGCGCTGCTCGGCTTCGCGCTCCGCGGTCTCGGCGCGCTCCTCCGCGCCGGTGGCTTCGCCCAGGTGCTCATCGGTGTGCCGCAACTGCTCGCGGAGCTCGCGAAGTTCCCGTTGGGGTTTGGGGCGCGCGGCGGTGCGGCGGATGGCGGCGACGGCGAGTTCGTCGAGGCCGAACCCGCTGTATTCCAGGGGTTTGATGAGGGTTCCGGTTCGGACCGCGCGGCCTGCTTCGGGATCGGACAGCGCCGCGGTGAGGGTCTGCTCGACTTGTTGCCGGGTCGGTTCGGCGAGCCGGTGGCCGTGCTGTTCGGCGAGTTCCGCGGCCCTGCCGGTGATCTCGCGCAGGACGCGGGTGCGGTCTGCTGCGAGGGCTCGCAGGTCGTCGCCGCGCAGTTCGCGCTGCGCCGCTCGCAGCTTCTCGCCCAGTTCCAGGAGCTCGGTGACGCTGCGGGGATCCCGGCTGGCGAGCAGGTTCACCGCCCAGGCCGCGGCGGTGGGCTTGCGCAGCTTCTTGAGCTGCGCGGCGAGATCCCGGTCGCCGCGTTCGACCGCCGCTGCCGCGTGGCGGTCGCGGGCCGGGATGAACTCGGCCGGATCCGCCGCGTACAGCTCGCGGGCGAGTTCCTCCAACTCCACGGGATCAACGTGCCACGTCGGCGCGGCGTGCGCGATGCGGCCGGACGCCGCAGGCTGGGCGCATGACGGTTTTGGAACGTCCTCGCGAGGGGGCGCTGATCGCCGGGGTGTGCGCCGGGATCGCGAACCGCTTCGGCTGGCGCGTCGGCCTGGTGCGGCTGGTGTTCGTGCTCTCCTGCGTCCTGCCCGGCCCGCAGTTCCTGATCTACCTGGGCCTGTGGTTGCTGATGCCCCGGGCGGAGTGACGGTCTCCGCTGGTCAGGACCCGTGAGCGGTTTGGGGTGCCATAGAGCCTGTTTCCAAACCCGCTCTGCGTGGCGGTGCGGCTAGCGGCCCCCTTGCGGGAATTGCGGTCGCCCTCTCGCTACAGCAGCACAAACCGCTCACGGCCCCATGCCTGCGGGAACGCCGCTCCGCAAGCCGTGGCATGTCGCGGAGCTCCCGGCTGATGGGGTTTCGCATCGCGGAATCGCGGCGTGGGCTCCGCCTCATCCGGAGCCGGAATCTTGCGGCACGCCGGGCGGTTTGCACGGGTGTGACTTTGCGCCTTTCCGTGCTGGACCGCTCGCACACCATGCAGGGGCGGAGTCCGCAGCATGCCCTGCAGGAGACGGTTCGCTTCGCCCAGCAGGCCGAGGCCCTCGGTTACCACCGGTTCTGGGTGGCCGAGCACCACAGCGTGCCCGGCGTCGCCGGCGCCGCGCCGACCGTGCTCGCCGCCGCCATCGCCGCCGCGACCACCCGCATCCGGGTCGGCACCGGCGGCGTCATGCTGCCCAACCACCAGCCGCTGGTGGTGGCCGAGCAGTTCGGCGTGCTCGGCTCGCTGTTCCCGGACCGCGTCGATGTCGGGCTGGGGCGCTCGGTGGGCTTCACCAGCGGCATCCGGCGCGCGCTGGGACGCGACAAGGACGCGGCCGACCGGTTCGGCGAGCAGCTCGTCGAACTGCTGGGCTACCTGTCCGGGCAGCCGGGCAGGTTCCCCGGGGTGCACGCGGTCGCGGCCGAGGAGCTGTCGATGCCGGTGTTCCTGCTGGCCACCGGGTCGGGAGCCGACACCGCCGCCGAGTTCGGGCTGCCGCTGGTGATCGCCGCGGTCCACGGCGACGACCGGATGACCGACACCATCGACGCCTACCGCGAGCGCTTCCGCCCGTCGGCCTGGGCGGCGCGGCCGTACGTGGTCCTCGCCCGGTCCGTCGCGGTCGCCGACACCGCGGAGCAGGCCCGACGGCTGCTCGTGCCCGAGGCGTGGGCGACCGCCGAATCCCGCATCCGCGGCGAGTTCCCGTCGCTGGAACCGCCGGAGCAGGTGCTGGCGCGCGAGATGTCCGAGCGCGAGCGCACCCAGTTCGAGCGCGCGCTGCGGGGCCACGTCTTCGGCACCGCGGACGAGGTCGCGGTCGAGCTGAAGGAGCTGACCGCCCGCACGGGGGCCGACGAGCTCCTGGTGACCACCACGGCCTACGACCCCGCCGACCGCCTCGACTCCTACCGCCGCCTCGCCGCCCTCATCTGACGCCGGACGGGGCGATTTCGCGCCTGCGCTCAGGTGGGTGGGGTGATGCCGCGGCGGGTGTGGCCGGGGACGTGGTGGATGCGGTCGACGTCCCGGCGGTGGCTGGAGTCGAGCTGCCACGGCACGCTGACCACCATCACTCCCGGCTCGAACCGCAGCCGCCAGCTCAGCCGCAGCGAGCTCTGGTTGTGCAGCAGGTTCTCCCACCAGTGGCCGACGACGTACTCCGGGATGTACACGCACACCAGGTCGCGCGGCCCCTCCCGGCGGATCCGCTTGATGTAGTCGATGACCGGCCGGGTGATCTCGCGGTAGGGCGACTCCACCACCTTCAGCGGCACACCGATGCCGTGCCGATCCCACCCGCTGCGCAGCAGCTGCGTGTCCGCTTCGTCGACGTTGACGGTGAGCGCGGTCAGCGTGTCCGGCCGGTTGGCGCGGGCGAACGCCAGCGCACGCAGCGTCGGCTTGTGCAATGTGGACACCAGCACCACCGCGTGCACCCTGCTGGGCAAGGTCATGCCGTCGACCTCCGGTTCGAGCTCCCGCCGCACGTCGCCGTAGTGCCGGTGGATCGCCCGCATCATGAGGTACAGCAGCGGGATCGCGATCACCACGAGGTAGGCACCGTGGGTGAACTTCGTGAAGAGCACGACCACCAGCACCGTCGCGGTCAGCACCGCGCCGACCGCGTTGACCAGGCGGGACCGGTGGTACCGCGCCCGGTGCGCGGCGTCGCCGGTGGCGAGCAGGTGGTTCCAGTGCTTCACCATGCCGACCTGGCTCAGCGTGAACGACGTGAACACCCCGATGATGTAGAGCTGGATCAGCCCGGTCACGGAGCCCTCGAACGCCGCGATGAGCGCGATGGCGACCAACCCGAGCACCACGATGCCGTTCGAGTGCGCCAGCCGGTCGCCGCGGGTGTGCAGCTGGCGCGGCAGGTACCGGCGCTGCGCGAGCAGCGAGCCGAGCATCGGGAAGCCGTTGAAGGCGGTGTTCGCGGCGAGCAGCAGGATCAGCGTCGCACCGGCCTGCACGACGAAGAACAGCACGCTGTTCACCCCGAACACGGCGCCCGCGATCTGCGCGATGACGGTGCGCTGCCCCGTGCTGTTGCAGTCCGCGGGGAAGCCGATGAGGTCGCACGGGTGGTTCGCGACCCGCACGCCGGAGATCATCGCCAGCGCGGTCACGCCGCTGAACAGGCCGATCGCCAAGGCGCCCATGATGATCATGGTGCGGCCGGCGTTGACGTCCTTCGGCGGCCGGAACGCGGGCACCCCGTTGGAGATCGCCTCCACGCCGGTCAGCGCCGTGCATCCCGAGGAGAAGGCCCGCAGCAGCAGGAAGATCAGCGCCAGTCCGGTGACGTCGACCTGCTCCGGCCGGATGCCCCAACCGGCGCTCTCCGCGACCGGCGGGTGCCCCGCCGCGGCCTGCCCGAGACCGACTGCGACGGTCAGGCCGATCGCCGCGACGAACAGGTAGGTGGGCATCGCGAACGCCCGGCCGGACTCGCGGATTCCGCGCAGGTTCACCGCGATCAGCAGCACGACGGCGACGACGGCGATCCACACCCGCTGCGGGTACAGCGCAGGCACCGCCGACACCAGGTTGTCCACCCCGGCGGCGACCGACACCGCCACGGTCATCACGTAGTCGACCACCAGCGCGGCGGCCACCACCAGGCTCGGATCGCGGCCGAGGTTGCGGGCCACGACCTCGTAGGACCCGCCGCCGCTGGGATAGGCGTGCACGACCTGCCAGTACGAGGCGACGACGACGGCCAGCAGCACCACGACGGCCAGCGCCACCCACGGCGTCAGGTGCAGCAGCGCCAAGCCGCCGAGCGACAGGATCAGCAGGATCTCCTGCGTCGCATAGGTGACCGACGAGAGCGGGTCGCTGGCGAAGATCGGCAGCGCGAGCCGTTTCGGCAGCAGCGTCTCCCGCAGCCGGTCGCTGCGCACCGGACGCCCCAGCACCAGCCGCTTCAGCACATGCAACGCCGAAGCCACCCCACCAGGCTAGGCGCGCCCGCCGCCGACCGCGCTTCGCGCTCCAGCTCGGTTTCGTCAGCAGCGGCGTGCGACGGTGATGATCTCCGGGCTGTCGTCGCGCAACGGGCTGCGGTCCCAGTCCCCGAACTGCTCGGCCACCGCCAGGCCCGCGTCGGCGAGGAACGCCGCCAACGCCTCCGGACCGAGGAATCGCAGCGTGCTCCGGCTCTGCAGCGGCCGGTCCCACCCTTGGCCGGTGTAGGTGTGCGTGGCGGTGACGAGGTCGCCTGCCACCAGCAGCACCTCGCACTCGCAGTGCACCGCGACGCCCGCCGGATCCACCACGCCGCCCGAGTACCGCAGGTGCCAGTCCTCCCATTCCCGCGCGAGCGGGTTCCGGGTTTCGAACGCGAACACGCCGCGGTCGGTGAGCGCCGCCGCGATCGTCGTGAGCGCGACGCGCAGCTCGTCGTCGCCGAGCAGCACCTGGAACGCGTGGCCGGTCATCACCACCAGGTCGAACTCCTGGTCCCAGGCCGGTGCCCCGGCCAGATCGGCGAGAACCCACTCGATGTCCGAGCGCGCCCGCGCCACGTCCAGCATCCCGGCGGCCGGGTCCAGGCCGCACAGCCGCCCCTGATGGCCGTTGTCCCGCGCGATGCCCAGCAGCGTGCCCGTCCCGCACCCCACGTCCAGCACGGACCGCGCGGACATCACCAGGGGCAGGTAGAACCCGAAGTCCGAACGTTCGTCCGTCGGGCAGTAGAGGTCGTAGAGCGCCGCGAGCCGATGATCGGAGAACTGCAGGTCGACCATGTCCGTCAGCCTGCCAGAGCCCAGCGGAGCACGGCGACCGAATTTGCACCGCCGGCTACCCGTGAGCACTTTGGAGCGTTATAGCGGCACGAAGTGCTCACGGGACTGGCCGGACCCGCGCTCGCCTAGCCGGCGAGGGGCAGTGCGGGGCGGCAGGCGAAGTCGACGACCTGGTGGGCCATCGTGCGCAGCTGGTCGGCGTAGGGCGACGTCGGGTCGCCGTCCTCCGCGAAGCAGGGCTGCGCGGAGTTGATCGCCACGCCCAGCGGCGTCGGCCAGCCCCGGAGGGCGTGGGCGATCGCGCGGAGCTGGCCCAGGGTCGCCGCCGGGGCCTGCCAGCCCGCCGCCGTCGAGATGCAGCCGACCGCCCGGCCGTCGAGGTATGGCCGGTCGTCGCCCCGGAGGTCCTCGACGTAGTCGAGGGCGTTCTTCACCAGACCGGACAGCGCGCCGTGGTAGCCGGGCGAGGCGATGATCACCCCGTCCGCGCGGCGCAACGCCGTCACCAGGTCGGCCGCCCGCGAGGTCCGATCGCCCGAATCCGGTTGGTACATGGGCAGGTTGATCTCGTCGGCCCCGAACAGGAGCGTCTCCGCGCCGTGCTCCCGCGCGGCGGCCAGCGCGAACCGCAGCGCCCGCTCGCTGCTCGATCCGGCGCGAGTCGTGCCGCCCAGCCCGACGATCAGCGGAGCGGAGCCGTCGCGCACGAGCTTCTCGTTGTCCTGCATGGCGAACACCTCACTGGTAGTTGGCGAAGTCGAACCGGGACACCTCGGCCAGCTGGTCGCCCAGCACGTCGACGAGGGCCGTGAAACCGCGCTTGCCCGCCTCCGGCGTCGCGCGCGTCGGGTCGCCGAGGTAGCCGTCCGGGCCGAAGTCGTCGGAGAGCCAGCCGAAGGCGACGCTGCCGCCGAACCGGACGTGGCGGTTGTCGTTCATGCTGCTCGGCACCCGCGTCCTCGCGGCGGACATGTCCACCAGCTCCGGCCGCAGGTGCAGCATCAGCGACGTCTCCATCGCGCCGCCGTGGATCCCGAGGCCCTGCTCGGTCCCGGCGAAGGACTCGTCCTTCTCGACCGGCACGAACGTGTTGGCGGCGAAGGTCAGCAGCCCGTGCCGGTGCCGGATGTCGCGCAGCGCGGTCTGGATCTCCGAGATGTTGCCGCCGTGGCCGTTGACGAACACGATGCGCCGGAAGCCGGCCGCGGCCACCGACCGACCGATGTCGTCGAGCACCGCGGCGAACGTGGTGGTGGACAGGGAAAGCGTGCCCGCCGCCCAGACGTGCTCGACGCTGCGGCCGTAGGACAGGGTCGGCAACAACCACAGGTCGAGCTCCTCGCCCCGCTCGGCCACGGCCGCCCGCGCCGCCGCCTCGGCGACCAGCGCGTCGGTGACCAGCGGCAGGTGCGGCCCGTGCTGCTCGATCGCGCCGACCGGCACCACCGCGATCGACGACTCGCCGCACGCACCGGCGACGTCGGCGACGCTCAGTTCGGCGAACTCGCGGGATGTGATCACGACTTCTCCCCTGCGTAGGCAACGGCCCGGATCTCCACCCGCATCTGCGGCGTGGCCAGCGCCGGGTAGATCAACAGCGAGGCGTAAGAACGCTCGTCGAGCAGCGCGGGCGCGTGCTCCGCGAGCCACTCGTCGCGGGCTTTCATGTACTCAGCCCGTTCGGCGGGATCGGCGACGAACTGGTCCAGCTGCACGACGTCCGCGAGCTCGGCGCCCGCGTCCGCCAGCAACTGCCGGACCCTGTCCAACGTGATCCGCGTCTGCTCGGCGATGCCGTCGACCGGCGCGCCGGTGTCGTCGGTCGCCCCGTCGATCCCGCTGAGGAACACGAAACCGCCTGCCGCGGCGCCCCTTCCCCACGGCTGCACGGCGTCCCCGTAGGACAGTGGGCCCAAACCACGTTTCACTTCGACTCCCGGACTCGTTTGATGAGGTAGTACGCGACGGCCGCGACGACCCCGCCGACCCAGTACGTGATGTCTCCCAGCTGCGGGAACGCGGCCGCCAGCGGGCCGGTGTAGAGGCTCTGGCTCATGAACGGCACGGACGCGACCACGCCGATGGCGAACGCCGCCAGCCCCGGCCCGAGCCGCCGCGACCGGTCGTAGAACGTGGCCACCTCGACGCCGTCGCGCCGGTGCACCAGGAAGTCCACCAGCGTGACGCCGAGCCACGGGCCGATCCAGTAGCCGACCACGAACAGGAAGTTCTGGAAGTTGCCGAAGGCCTCGCCCTCGACGTGCCCGGCCCACCAGCCCAGCGCGGTGCCCAGCACGCCGGTGAGCAGCGCGGAAACCCAGCGGCGCAACGGGATGTCGGCCATCAGCAGGGCCAGCGAGCCGGAGTAGATGTCCAGCACGCTGCCCGCGATCGTCGACGCCAGCAGCGCGATCAGCGCGATGATCGCCAGGCCCGACGGGATCAGCTGCGTCACCAGGTCGGTCGGGCTGTTCGGGAAGATGACGGTGCCGATCGCCGCGCCGAGCAGGTGCATCCACAGGCCCGCGATCGCCGCGCCGAGGAACGCCGACCAGCCCAGCCGCGCCCGGCTGGTGTCGCGCGGCAGGTAGCGCGTGTAGTCGGATGCGCCGATCGCCCAGCCGAAGGTACGCGAGGAGCTGACGGCCACGGTCATCAGCAGCGCCCCGGTCAGCGTCTTCTCGCCGGGATCGCCGACCGCGCCGACGTCGCCGCGCGCGATGCCGTACCAGGTGATGAGCACGAACAGCACCGCCATCACGCCGAGCAGCATCCGCTCGATGCGGTGCACGAAGTCGTGCCCGATGATGGCGATGACGATCTCCACCACCGCGACGGCGATCAGCGCCCACAGGAACGGGATCCCGAACAGCTGCCGGACGATGTAGGCGCCGAGCACGGTGTTCACCGCGAAGTAGCCGAATCCGGTCAGGAACAGCAGGAACACCGGCACGAAGTTGCCGAAGTAGCCGAACGGGCCGCGCGACTGGACCATCTGCGGGGCGCCGGCCTGCGGCCCCATGGTGGCCGCCACGCCCAGCAGCAGGCTGCCGATCAGCGTGCCGACGACCAGCGCGAGCGCGGCCTGCGCGAAGCTCAGGCCGAGGAACGCGGTCGGGATGGCGCCCACCACGAGCGCCGAGTACTGCAGGTTTCCCGCGAACCACAGGGTGAACGCGGACAGCGGCGATCCGTGCCGCTCGTCGTCGCGGACCGCTTCGATGCCCTTGTGCTCGACCCCGCCTCGAGGCGGTTGGCCGGCCACGGCGGGTGCGGCTTGGGCAGCGTCTTCGACCATGGGGTCCTCCCGGGGACGCACCGATGGGTTGGTGTTCGCCGGGCGGCGGATGAGGCCGGATGTTGATGTGGCGAACATTCACCGGGGATCGTGAGCCGCGACGGCTCCGGAGTCAAGAGCCGAAACGGGACTTGACGAAGCGGAAATCCGGAGGAAACTGATCCGCAGGCAATGTTGATACTACTTACATTTGCTCGTCAGCGGCCCGGACAGCCGGGCAGGATGGAGGTACCCGTGCGGTACGGCGTGTTCTTCTTCGGCTCCGTGGAGATGCCCGACGTGCTGGCCGGGAACCCGCTGCCGGCCGGTCAGCGCCGCGCCACCCGGCAGCAGGTGTGGGAGGCCACCGAGCACCTGATCGACATGGGAGTGCGCGCGGAAGATCTCGGCTACGACAGCTACTGGCTGGCCGAACACCACTTCCAGCACGAGGGCTACGAGATCGTGCCCAACTCCCTGATGCTGCAGTCGAACCTGGTCGCCCGCACCCAGCGCATCCAGGTCGGCGCGATGTTCAACATCGTCCCGCAGTGGCATCCGCTGCGGCTGGCCGAGGACTTCAGCACGCTGCTCAACCTCTCCGGCGGGCGCGCGGTGCTCGGCGTCGGGCGCGGCACGGTGCCCCGGGAGCTGCGCAGCCTCGGCCTGCACCAGGCGGACATGGGCTACCTGGAATCCGAGGAGAAGAGCAAGGCCATCGACGCGCACAACCGCGAGGTCTTCGCCGAGTACATGGAGGTCGTGCGCACCGCGCTGGCCAACGAGACCTTCTCCTACAAGGGCAAGTTCTTCGAGCTGCCGCCGCCGGACACCAACGGCCCGGACGGCGCGGTGGACACCCTCACGCTGCTGCCCGGCCCGCTGCACCCGGTGGAGATCTGGCAGGCCGTGACCAGCCCACCCACCCTCGGCTACGCCGCCGAGGTCGGCCACGGCTGCGTCTGGTGGAACCAGTACCACGGCTTCGTGCGCGACCAGTGGGAGCGCTACGCGGAGCTCTACCGGCAGCACCACGACGTCGATCTCTCCAGCGGCGCCAAGCGAATCCTGGTGCTGCCGGTGCACATCGCCGACGACCACGAGACGGCGTGGCGGATCGGCGGCGCGGGCCACGACGAGTTCTGGAACCTGCTGGCCCCGTTCGGCTGGAGCCGCGGCTACCGGGGCGAGGACGGCAAGCCCGCCAAGCCCGGCCTGGTGCCGACGCTGGAGCAGTCGACGGACCAGAAGATGTGGGCGATCGGCACTCCCGAGGAAGTCGCGGAAACCGTCCAGTTCCACAAGGATTCCCTAGGCCTGGAACACCTGGTGATCTTCCCCCACTTCCCGGGCCACACCTACGCGATGGCGGCGGAGCAGATGCAACGCTTCCAGGACCAGGTCGTCCCCCTCCTCCGCTGACCGCAGTTTCAATTGAAACTGCGGAAGTTGTCCACACCCTCCGGCGTGTCGGGGTCCGACACGCCGGAGGTCCGCAATTTCAATGGAAATCGAAGGTCCGATTTCCATTGAAATTGCGGAAGTTGTCCACAGCCGTCCGGGGTTGTCCACAGTCCCCGGCATGTCGGGCCGTGACACGCCCGGGGCCCGGACCGACAGTTTCAATTGAAACTGCGGGCCGGGCCCGGGGGGTCACTTGCGTTCGAGGACCGCTTTGAGGAAGCGTTGGGTCCTCTCGTGCTGGGGGTCCTCGAAGATCTTCGAGGGCGGGCCGGATTCGATCACCGCGCCGGAGTCGAACATCAGGACCCGGTCCGAGATCTCCGCCGCGAACCGCATCTCGTGGGTCACCAGCAGCATCGTCATCGCGGTGGTGTGGGCGAGGTCCCGGATGACCGCGAGGACCTCGCCGATGAGCTCCGGGTCCAGCGCGGAGGTGACCTCGTCGAAGAGCATCACCTTGGGGCGCATGGCCAAGGCCCGCGCGATCGCCACGCGTTGCTGCTGGCCGCCCGAGAGCTGCCCCGGCTTGTGCCGCAGGTGCTTCTGCAGCCCGACCATCCGCAGCAGGTCGACCGCGCGGTGCTCGGCGTCGTCCCGCGACATCCCCAGCACCTGGACCGGCGCGAGCGCGACGTTGTTCAGCACCGTCATGTGCGGGAACAGGTTGAAGTGCTGGAAGACCATGCCGATCTTGCGCCGCACCGCCGCCTGGCCGCGGGTGTCCGCCACCGCGCCGCCGCGGCGGTCCCACAGCGGCTCGCCGTCGACCTCGACGAGGCCGCTGTCCGGCTCCTCCAACGTCATGAGCAGCCGCAGGATCGTGGTCTTCCCGGAGCCGCTGGGCCCGATGATGGAGACCTTCTCCCCCGCCGCCACGTCGAGGTCGAGCTCGCGGAGCACGTGGTTGTCGCCGAACGACTTCCCCACGCCCGAGAACGAGATCATCGGCTGGACGTCCTCATCGCGGATGCGCAAGGCGCAGCTCCAATCGTTTGATCAGCTTCGCGGCCGGCAGGCTCACCGCCAGGAACAGCAGGCCCGCGATGGTCAGCGGCTCCAGGTAGCGGTAGCTGCCGGAGCCGATCGACGTCGCGTGGCTGAGCAGCTCGAAAACCGTGATGGCGGACAGGATCGCCGAGTCCTTGAACATCTGCACCACGTAGTTGCCCAGCGCCGGCACCACGTCGCGCACCGCCTGCGGCAGCACCACGAACCGCCAGCGCTGCACGGCGGACAGGCTCAGCGCCGTGGACGCCTCCCACTGCCCGGCGGGCACGCTCTGGATCCCGGCCCGGTAGACCTCGGCGGTGTAGGCGCTGTAGTTGATGCCGATGACGATGATCCCGGTGACCAGCGGCGAGAACTGCACCCCGACGTTGGGCAGCACGTAGAACGCGAAGTACGCCTGCACCAGCAGCGGCGTGCCCCGCACGAACAGGACGAAGAAGTCGAACAGCCTGCCCAGCAGCGGAATCCGCGAGTAGCGGACGACGGCCACCCCGAGCCCGAGCAGCAGCGCGATCGCCGTGCCGACGAGCGTGACCTGAACGGTCACCCACAGTCCGTCCAAAAGGGACGGAACGATGCTCGCGGCGAAGGCCCAGTCCCAGATCATGAGCCGACCACCCCACCCCGCCGGAACAAGCGCTGCAGCAGCGTGGGCCGCAGCTCGGGCCGCCCCGGATCCATCCGGCGTTCGAGCCGGCCCATCCCGACCGACAGCACGTACGCGGCGACGAAGTACAGCACCAGGATGGTGCCGAAGACCGCGGTGGTGGCGCCGGTGGTCGCGCGCACCATCTGCGCCCGGAAGGTCAGGTCCGCGACGGTCACCAGGGACACCAGCGAGGTGTTCTTCAGCAGGTCGACGAAGACGTTGCCGAACGGCGGGATCATCGCCGGGATCGCCTGCGGCAGGATCACGTACCGCATCCGCTGGTAGGGCGTCAGGCTCAGCGCGATCGCCCCTTCGCGCTGCCCGCGCGGCAGCGCCGTGATGGCACCGCGCACGATCTCCGCGCCGTAGGCGCCCTCGTTGAGGCCGAGCGCCAGCACCGCCGCGGCGAACGGCACCAGTTGGACCCCGAAGAACGGCAGGGCGAAGAACAGCCAGAACAGCTGGACCAGCATAGACGTGCCGCGGAAGATCTCGATGAACACCCCGGCCGGCCAGCTCAGCCAGCGCCGCCGCGACATGCGGCACAGGCCGGCCGCGAACGCGACCAGCACGGTGATCACCACGCCCACCGCGGTCAGCGCGAGCGTGATCAGCAACCCGTTGAGCAGCAGCGGCAAGAACGGCAGGATCTGCGACATGCGCCCAGCGCTCCCGGGTCAGCCGGCGACGGCGCAGAGCTGGTCGCGGGTGACACCCCGGGCCGCGTCCGCCGAAAAGCCCCACCTCGAGAGGATCTCGTCGAACTCGGGGCTCGCCTTCAACGCGCGCAGCTGTTCGTCGTAGGCGTTGACCAGGTCCTGGTCGGTCTTGCGGAAACCGGCGCCCGAGCCGGTCTGCTGCACGTCCTGGATGGCCGGGGTGATGTCGATGCCGTCGGCCTTCAGCGAGTTCAGCGACAGCGTCGGCAGGAAGAACGCGTCGGCGCGCCCGGCCAGCACCGCCTCGATCCCGCTGCGCCCGTCGGGAATGTTGACGATCTGGGCGGCCGGGACGTTCTGCGTCTTCAGCGCGCCGTCCTCGAAACCGCCTGGCAGCACGGCGACCTTCACCGCGGGATCGGCCTTGACGGAGGCCACGCTGGTGAGGTTCTTCGGGTTCCCCGCGGGCACCGCGAACGACTCCGTCGACACGATTTCCGGCTCGGAGTAGAGGATCTGGCCGCACCTGGACTGCTTCATGAACAGCCCGGCGGCGATGATGTCCCACCGGTTGGCGTTGAGCCCGGGGATCATCGACTCGTACGGCGTGACGACGCCCTCGATGCTCGGGATGCCCATCCGCTTGAGCACGGCGGCGACCACGTCCGGCTCCGCGCCGGTGACCGTGCCGTCCGGCTTGATCTGCGTGTACGGCGGCTCGTTCGCGATGGCGATGCGGGCGGAGCCCCGCGCCTTGATCTGGTCCAACGTGGACCCCTGCTGCCCGGTGCCGGGCTGGGTGAAGCTGCATCCGGTGAGGAGACCGGCCGCCGGCAGGGCCAGGGCCGCCGCCGCACTACCGCGGAACAACTGTCGTCGGGAGATTTCGGATCTGCGCATCGGCTCACGCCTCCCTCGCGAGCATCACCCAATCGAGTGATGCGTTGGGCAGAGACGCTAGGTCGCCCGATTGACGCTGTCAATGAACGGATTGTTGACAATGCGCAACCTCCGGATTCGGCCGCTCAGCGGTACGAAAGCTCGCAAGATGCCGAACCGCCAGCGCAAACGCACCAAAGAACGCGGGCCGAGCAGGGCACCGACCGCCCCGGCGCGGCATTTCCGCTGCGCCGATCCGGCGAACTTCCGCTCGCCGCCCGGAGTTGGACGGCCGTCCACAATGTCCTCCCTTCGCAAGGCGAAGCAGTCCGAAAGGTCGGGGTACCCTGTGATCGTCCCGGACGACCAGGAGCGCACCATGACCACCGAGCCCTGCTCCCCGGCCGTGCTGCACGGACGGCTGCGGGAGTGCGACCGGCTGCTCCCGAGACCGGGCACCATCCGCTCCCCCACCCTGCCGACGGTGCCCTGGGCGGAGTTCTGCGATCCGGCCGGGCCGTGGCTGGCGCGCTGCGTCGAGGAATGGCAGGAACGCGGCGAATTCCGGCACCGCAGGGCGGGAATCGTGCTGGTGGCGTTCCGCTTCGGCTGGCTCGCCTGCTGCGCCACGGTGCCGGAGTACCACCTCGGGGCGCCGCTGCCCGCGCTGGACGACCTGCGCGTCGCGATCACGGCCGAAGGCCGCCTCTCCGGACTCCGCCCGACCGGCGAGCTCGGCGAGAGCAGCCCGCAGCTGTGGTGGGACCAGCTCCGCAGGGCGTTCGAGCCGCTGACCGAGGCGCTGCACGCGCTCGGCGGCCCGGCCCCGGAAAACCACGAGTACTGGGGAAATCCGGTCGGCTCCATCGGCACGGTGCTCTGGCGCCTGCAACGCTCCGGACTGCCCGGCGACGCGATCGCCACGGCCCGCGAGCTGCGCGCGGCCACCGGCCGCGAGCGCCTGCTGGACATCGACGAGCGGCGGGACACCTGGCCACGCCGGACCACCTGCTGCCAGTGGTGGCGAAAGCCGGGCAACGGCTACTGCGAGGAATGCGTCCTCTGGAACTCCGCCGCCCGCAAGCCGAGCCGCGTCACCAGGTGACCGTTGCCGCCGCGCGGGTTTCGCGGGCGATCTCCAGGTCTTCTCGGGCCTGCACCACCACCGTGCGCACCGCTGCGCCGGGCGCGGTGATGTCGGCGTCGCCCGACGCCGCCGCGTTCAACACCGGATCCGCCGCCGCGCCGGCGAATCCCAGCGCCTCGCAGACCGCCGCCCGCACCGGCGGCTGGTGCTCGCCGATGCCGCCGGTGAACACCAGCAGGTCCAGCCCGCCGAGCACCGCGACCATCGCCCCCGCGAACCGGACCAGGCTGTGCCGGTACACGTCGAAGGCCACCGCCGCGTCCGCGTCGCCGCGCTCGCGGGCCGCCAGCACGTCGCGCAGGTCGCCGGAGCCGCCGGCCAGACCTGCCAGTCCCGACCGCGTCGCCAGCACCTCGAACAACTCCTGCGGCGCAACGCTTTTCGTGGTCATCAGCCAGCCGAGCAGCCCCGGATCGACCGTGCCGCTGCGGGTGTTCATGACCAGCCCCTCTTCCGGGGTGAAGCCCATCGTCGTGTCCACGCACCGGCCGTCGCGCACCGCCGCCATCGAGGCCCCGGCCCCGAGGTGGCAGCACAGCACCCGCCCCTCCCGCGGCGGCAACCCCGCCACCTCCGCGCCGCGGACCACGGCATAGGAATGCGACAGGCCGTGAAAACCGTAGCGGCGCAACGACCACTGCCGGTTCCACTCCCGGGGCAGCGCGTAAGTGGCTGCGGCCACCGGAAGCCCGGCGTGGAACGCGGTGTCGACGCACGCCACCGACGGCGTGCGTGGCGCGGCGGTCAGGGCTGCGCGTATCCCGGCGATCGCGCGCGGCTGGTGCAGCGGGGCGAGCTCGGTCAGCGAATCCAGGTAGGCCAGCACCTCGTCGTCGACCACGGTCGCCGCGACGATCCGGGTGCCGCCATGCACCACGCGGTGCCCGACGGCGTCCGCGCCGTGCTCGTCGAGGAACCGGCGGATCGGCTCCGCCCCGCCCTCCCAGCGCTCCAGGGTCTCCTCGGCGATCGCCTCGTCGCCGTCCAGCAGACCGAGCTTCAGGCTGCTGGAACCCGCGTTCACGGTCAGCACCCTCATCGCGCCGACCAGGCCCAGTCCCGGATCTCCGGCATGTCCTCGCCGTACGTCGATATGTAGTTGCGGTGCTCGATCAGCTTGGCCTGCAACGCTTCTCGCGCGTAGGCCGCGCTCGGCCCCAGCCGCGGCACCCGGTCGATCACGTCGATGGCGAGGTTGAACCGGTCGATCTGGTTGAGCACGCACATGTCGAACGGCGTGGTCGTGGTGCCCTCCTCCTTGTAGCCGCGGGCGTGGATGTTGTCGTGGTTGTGCCTGCGGTAGGTCAGCCGGTGGATCAGCCAGGGATAGCCGTGGAAGTTGAAGATCACCGGCCGGTCGCGGGTGAACAGGCTGTCGAAGTCGGCGTCGGACAACCCGTGCGGGTGCTCGCGCTCGTCCTGCAGCCGCATCAGGTCCACCACGTTGATCACCCGGATGCGCAGGTCCGGGAAGCGCTCGCGGAGCAGGTCGACGGCGGCCAGCGTCTCCATCGTCGGAACGTCCCCGGCGCACGCCATCACCACGTCCGGATCGCCGTCCTGAGCGCTGCTGGCCCAGTCCCAGATCCCGATCCCCTTGGTGCAGTGCACGATCGCCGCGTCCATGTCCAGGTACTGCGGCGCGGGCTGCTTGCCCGCGACCACCACGTTGATGTAGTTCCGGCTGCGCAGGCAGTGATCGGCCACCGACAGCAGCGTGTTCGCGTCCGGCGGCAGGTAGACCCGCACCACCTCGGCCTTCTTGTTCATCACGTGGTCGATGAATCCCGGGTCCTGGTGGGAGAAGCCGTTGTGATCCTGCCGCCAGACGTGCGAGGTCAGCAGGTAGTTCAGCGATGCGATCGGCGCGCGCCAGGCGAGCCCGCGGGTGACCTTCAGCCACTTGGCGTGCTGGTTGACCATCGAGTCCACTACGTGCGCGAACGCCTCGTAGCAGGAGAAGAACCCGTGCCTGCCGGTGAGCAGGTAGCCCTCCAGCCAGCCCTGGCAGGTGTGCTCGGAGAGGATCTCCATCACCCGGCCGTCGGGGGCCAGCGCGTCGTCGCCCGGTTCGGTCTCCGCGTCCCAGGCGCGCGACGTGGCGTCGAGGATCGCGTTGAGGCGGTTGGAGTTGTTCTCGTCGGGCGAGAAGACCCGGAAGTTGCGTTCGCCCTCGTTCAGGCGCATCACGTCGCGCAGGAAGCCGCCCAGCACCCGGGTGGCCTCGCCGGTGGTCGCGCCCGGCTCGTCGACCCGCACGGCGTAGTCCCGGAAGTCGGGCATCCGCAGCGCTCGCAACAGGATCCCGCCGTTGGCGTGCGGGTTGTCGCTCATCCGCCGGGTGCCCACCGGGTTGTGGTCCTTGATCCGCTGCACCGGCGCACCGCTCGCCTCGAACAGCGCGGCGGGTTCGTAGCTGCGCAGCCAGGATTCGAGCTGGCGCAGGTGCTCCTCGTTCTGGCGCGGATCGCTGATCGGCACCTGGTGCGACCGCCAGGTTCCCTCCACCCGTTTTCCGTCCACAGTGGCCGGACCGGTCCAGCCCTTCGGGGTGCGCAGCACGATCATCGGCCAACGCGGCCGCTGAACCCGGCCGTCCCGGCGGACCCGGCGCTGGATCGCGGCGATCTCGTCCAGGCACCGGTCCAGCGTCGCGGCGAACAGGTGGTGCATCGGCTCCGGCACCGAGCCGGACACCAGGTACGGCTCGTAGCCGAAGCCGCGCAGCATGCTGAACAGCTCCTCGTCCGGGATGCGCGCCGGCACCGTCGGATTGGCGATCTTGTAGCCGTTGAGGTGCAGGATCGGCAGCACCGCGCCGTCGCTCACCGGGTCCAGGAACTTGTTGGAATGCCAGCCGGCGGCCAGCGGACCGGTCTCGGCCTCGCCGTCACCGATCACGCACGCCACGATCAGGTCGGGGTTGTCGAAGGCGGCGCCGAAGGCGTGCGAGAGCGAGTACCCGAGCTCGCCGCCCTCGTGGATCGAGCCGGGCGTCTCCGGCGCGACGTGGCTGGGGATGCCGCCGGGGAAGGAGAACTGGGTGACCAGGCGGCGCAGGCCGTCGTAGTCCTGCGCGACGTCCGGGTAGACCTCGCTGTAGGTGCCCTCCAGCCACGCGGCCGCGACCAGCCCCGGCCCGCCGTGCCCCGGCCCGATCACGTACATCATGTCCAGGTCGCGGACCCGGATCGCCCGGTTGAGGTGGGAGTAGACGAAGTTCAGGCCCGGCGTGGTGCCCCAGTGCCCGAGCAACCGCGGTTTGACGTGCTCGGGCCGCAGCGGCTCCCGCAGGAGGGGGTTGTCCATCAGGTAGATCTGCCCGACGGACAGGTAGTTGGCCGCCCGCCACCAGAGCTGCAAGCCGTCGAGTTCCGCGGCGTCCAGGTGTTCGGACACGGCGGGCGTGGTCGTCCAGGTGGCCCCGGTCGCGGTGCTGGTCTCGCTGCTCATCCCGGCTCCTCAAGCTCGACACCCGCCAACCAGCGTGGGCGGCACCGGCCGGTTCGCAACTCGGCGGCGCGGGACCAGCACTGATCCGGGTATCTGCGGAAAACCGCAGTCGATGAGTGCTGTGCACCGCATTCCGCGGCGCGCCGCGGCGCCATAGCTTTGCGCATCGTGACCGGAAAGTTGATCAACAAGCGTTTCCCGCCCGCGGCCGGGGTCGCGAGCGCGCTCGCCGTGCTGGTGGTGCTCGCGTTGTCCGTACTGGGCGGTGCGAGCACCCAGCAGCCTGCCCCGGCCTCGGCACCCGCCGGCGAGTTCAGCGCCGAGCGCGCCGTTTCCGAGCTCGGCAGATTCGCCACCGAGCCCCGTCCGATGGGCAGCCCGGCGAGCGACCGGGCCAAGGAGCACCTCGTCGAGCGGCTGCGCGCGGAAGGACTGCAGGTGCAGGTCCAGCACTCGGTGGGCGCGCGCTCGGCCACCGGGCTGGCGACGTTCGGCCGGGTGGACAACGTGGTGGCGACGCTGCCCGGCAGCGCATCCACCGGATCGGTCCTGCTCGCCGCCCACTACGACTCGGCGGCCGTCGGCCCCGGGGCGTCGGACGACGGTTCCTCCGTCGCGGCGATGCTGGAGACCGTCCGGGCGCTGCGGGCCGACGGGCCGCTGCGCAACGACCTCGTGCTGGTGATCACCGACGGCGAGGAGGACGGCTTGCTCGGCGCGAACGCGTTCGTCCGGGAGCACCCGCTCGCCCTTCGCGGCGGAGTGGTCCTCAACTGGGAGGCACGGGGCGTCGACGGCCCGTCGCTGATGTTCGAGACGTCGAAGGACAACGCGCGTCTGGTCGAAACGTTCACCACCGCGGTCGCGCACCCGCGAGGCGACTCCTCGATGGTCGCGATGTATCGGATGCTGCCGAACAACACCGATTTCACCGCCTTCACCCAGGCCGGTTTCGCCGGCCTCAACTCGGCGTACATCGAGGGCTCGTCGCGCTACCACACCGCGGGCGACTCGATCGCGAACCTGGCGCCGGGCAGCCTCCAGCACCAAGGCGAGAACATGCTCGCCCTGGCCCGCGCCTTCGGCGGCGCCGATCTCGCCGGGCTGCGTTCGGACCACGACCTGATCTACTTCCGCGCGCTCGGCATGACGATCACCTACCCCGACACGCTGGTCTGGCCGCTGGCCGGGCTCGCCGCGTTGTTGCTGGTGGGCGCCGTGGCGCTGGCGCGGTACCGGCGGCTGGTCTCGCTGCCGAAGGTGCTGGTGAGCGCGCTGTCCGCGCTGCTCCCGATCGGCGCTTCGGTCGTGCTCGCGCAGGCGATGTGGTCGCTGATGGTGGCGGTGCGCCCCGGCTACGACCTGATGGGCGGTCTGGTGCACCGCCCGCTGATCTTCCAGGTCGCCATCGTCGCGCTCACCGGATTCGCCCTGCTCTGCTGGTACCTGCCGCTGCGCAACCGGCTCGGCCAGGCGGCACTCGCGCTCGGCGGCCTGGCCTGGCCGACGGCCTTGGGCATCGCGTGCGCCGCGTTCGCGCCGGGGGCGTCGTTCGTGTTCACCGTTCCGGCGCTGGCGGGAGCTCTCGGCGCGCTCGTCGCGATGATGTTCCCGAGGTGGGCTCTCGTTCCGGTCTCCGCCGGTGCCTTGGTGTCCGCGATGGTGCTGCCTGCCGTCACGCGCAACGTCTTCCACGGCGTGGGCTTGGCCCTCGGCGGTGCCGGCGCGCTGCTGGTCGTTCTGCTCGGACTGGTGCTGCTGCCGATCGGCGAGCTGTTCTTCCCCGACCGCGCACTACGCCGTCGAAGCGTCGCAGTCATCCTGCTGTCGGCATTCGCAGTCGCCTGCGCCTTGGTGGGTGGAGGTCTTGCCGCGGACGGTTTCGACGCGCAGCACCCCCGCCGCTCCCATCTCGCCTACGTGCTGGACGCGGATGCGAACACCGCGAGCTGGGTCAGCGCCGAGGACGAGCCGACCGACTGGACCAAGCAGTTCGTCGGCACCCGCGACACCGACCGGCTCCCAGCCGGATATACGCGTGGTGACCTGTGGACCGGCCCGGCGCAACCGCTCGACGTCGACGGACCGCGCGTGACCGGATCCCGCGCCGGAGACACCGTGACCCTGCACGTGTCCTCCGGCCGCGGTGCGGTGAACCTGGTGCTGCGCGTGGACCGGCCGATCACCGACGTCACGGCTCGTGCCCCCGGCAGCGCCCCGGTGTCGGTACAGGTGTCCGGCACTCGCGCCGGAACGTGGCCCGGTGAGATCCGCTTCCGCGACCTGCCACCGGAAGGCGCGGACATCACCTTCCGCGCTCGCGGGAACCAGGTCCAGGTGACGGCGATCGACGAAACCCACGGCCTCGCCGCGGCCCCCGGCTTCCGCCCGAGGCCACCGGGCGTCGAGGCGGGCACCCGCGAAGACGGCGACCGCATCGCGGTCACCCGCACCTACCGGTTCTGACCAACGTGGACGATCGTTTCGCCTGGTGACCGCCCGTGCTTACTTTGTGCTGCCATGGCAACGCAACGTTCGCACGGGCCCCGAGCAGCGGAAACCGTGCTACAGCAGGCGATCGACGGTGATCTCGGCCGCAGAGCGGCTCGCCGCCGCGATGATGTCCAGCGCGGCCACCGCGTCGGCGGGGTCCACCGGCGGCGGCGCGCCGTCGCGCAGCGCCGCGACGACTCCGTCGTAGAACGCCAGGTAGTCGCCCGCTTCGCTGGGCACCCGGCGGGCCTCGTCGCCGACGCCCAGGACGCCCCACATCTCCTCGGGCTCCCGGCCCCACGTGTCGTCGACGGGCAGCCGCCCGGCGCGCAGCGCGGCCTCTTGCGGGTCCAGGCCGTACTTGGTGAAGGTCGCGGCGTCGCCGAGCACCCGGAAGCGCGGGCCCTGCTGCGCCGCGACCTTGCTCATCCACAGGTGCGAGCGCACCCCGTTGGCATGGGTCAGCGCGATGAACGAATCGTCGTCCGCCCGCACCCCGTCGCGCCGGCAGTCGATCTCGGCGTAGACCGCCGCGACCCGGCCGAACAGCTGGAGGGCCTGGTCGATCAGGTGGCTGCCCAGGTCGTAGAGGACGCCCGCGACGTCCTCCGCCCCGCCGGAGTCGCGCCAGGTCGGCTTCGGCGTCGGCGACCAGCGCTCGAACCGCGACTCGAAGCGGTGCACCCGGCCCAGTTCGCCGTCGTCGAGCAGCCTGCGCACGGTGCGCATGTCGTTGTCCCAGCGGCGGTTCTGGAAGACCGTCAGCAGCTGCCCCTTCGCCGCGGCGTGCTCGATCAGCTGCCGCCCCTCGACCGAGGTCGGCGTGAACGGCTTGTCCACCACCACGGGCAGCCCCGCGTCCAGCGCGGCGGTGGCCAGCTCGACGTGGGTGCGGTTGGGGCTGGCGATCACCACCAGGTCCGGCTCGCGCGCCAGCAGCGCGTCCATGTCGCCGACCACCGCGGTGTCGGGGTGCTCGGCACGCACTTGCTGCTGCCGCTCCGGGTTGGCGGTGACGACCGCGTCCAGCCGCAGCGACGGGTGGGCGGCGATCAGCGGCGCGTGGAAGATCGCGCCGCCGACACCATATCCGACAAGTCCGACTCGCAGTGCAGAACCCATGTCCCCATTAGACCGCCGCCAGGCCCAACCCCGCCCCAGCGGGGCCGCGCCCCGCCCCAGCGGGGCCGCAATTTCAATGGAAATCGAAGGTCCGATTTCAATGAGCGTTTTTCATCCTGGTCAGCCCGCAGCCGCGGGCCGCAAAGCTGCACGTCGACGGGGTGTCGCATGCGCCGCAGGCGCATAACCCACCTACGACACTTGCACCGCCGCGGGTTCTCAGAGGCTTCCTGGCGAGGACGGCCCTGACGCCGTGTATCGGACATACATAAGTCAGGGCACCCACAGACCAGGGAGCCTCTGAGGTTCCGCCACCCGCACCGCCACCCAAAACGAGGCTGGAAAAACCTCAATGGAAATTGCGGCACCGGGGTCAGGCCGAGGCCTGGCGCGGGCGCACCTCGGCCTGGCCGGGGCAGACCAGGCCGGTCTCGTAGGCCGTGATCACCAACTGGGTGCGCGAACTGAGGTGCAGCTTCTGCATCACGTGGTAGAGGTGCGACTTGACCGTCAGCTCCGCTAAACCGAGGTTGCGGGCGATCTCGGCGTTCGACCCGCCGCGCGCGACCTCCAGCAGCACGTCCAGCTCCCGCTCCGTCAGCACGCTCAGCTCGCTGCGCGCGTCGCGGACGCCCAGCGCCGCGAAGCGCTGCAGGAGCCGCTTGGTGACCCGCGGCGACAGCAGCGCGTCTCCGGCCGCGACCGTGTGCACGGCCTTGACCAACTCCTCCGGCGTGGCGTCCTTGAGCAGGAAACCGCTGGCCCCGGCGCGCAGCGCGGCGTAGACGTACTCGTCGAGATCGTGCACCGTGAGCATGATCACCGAGGTCTCGCCGCCGGTCTCCGCGATGATGTCGCCGGCCGCCGCGATGCCGTCCTTGCCGGGCATCCGCACGTCCATGAGCACCACGTCGGGCCGTCGGCGGCGCACCGCCGCCAACGCCGCATCGCCGTCGGCGGCCTCGGCCAGGACCCGCAGGCCCGGCTCGTTGGACAACAGGGCAACCAGTCCCGCGCGGATCATCGCTTGGTCATCGGCTACCAGGACAGTCGTGTCCGCAGTTTCCACGCCGGGCCTCCTCGGTCCGGACGGCCTGAATTCCGACTCAGGCCAGGTCCGAATTTTCCGGGCACGGTAGCACGGCTTCAAGGTGAAATCCGTTCAAAACCGGATGTGCGGTCAAGGTTCCGCCCAGCAGCGCAACGCGTTCCCGCAGGCCGATCAGCCCATGTCCCGACTGTTGGGAGACGGGCCTGCCATCCACCGCGTCGATCCCGCTGATCCTGTTGGTCACCTCGATCCGCAGCGCATCGGCCCCGTAGTCCAGCAACACCCGCGCCCGGCCGGCCCCGGCGTGCTTGAGCACGTTCGTCATCGCTTCCTGCACGATCCGGTACGCGGTCATCTCCACGCCGGAGCCGAGCTCGCGGACCTGGCCGCGCCGGTCCAGCGTCCACACCACGTTCCCGCCGCGGACCGACTCGACCAACGCGTCCACCCCGTCCAGGCTGGGCGTCGGCTGCCAGTCCATCGGGTCCTGACCGGCCGGGTTGCGATCGCGCAGCACGTTGAGCAGGTTGCGCATCTCCCCCAGCGCGCCGCGCGAGGTCTGTTCGAGCTCCTGCAGGGTCTGCCGGGCGTGATCCGGATCGCGGTCGATCAGCGCGCGAGCGACGCCCGCCCGCAGCGCGACCACGGACAGGTTGTGCGACACGATGTCGTGGAACTCGCGGGCGATGCGGGCCCTTTCGACGACCGCGGCGTCGGCGGCGAGCTGATCGCGCGCCTCGTCCAGCAGCGCCATGGTCTGCTCCAGCTGCGCAGCCCGCCGACGGCCGATCCGCACCGCCCGGGCCCAGCCGACCACCATCACGAGGTTCACCACCGCGCCGGAGATCCGCAGCAGCCCCTCCACCGGCGTCAGCTCGTAGACGACGAGCTCGCTGACCGGGTAGACCATCGCGATCGTCGCGGCGCCCACCTCGCCGACCACCGAGTGGCGCACGCAGACGGAGTAGACCGCGACCAGGATCACCAGGTTCAGCCCGCCGATGTTCAGCTGCAGCAAGGTGAGCCCGACGGCGACCGCCAGCAGCGCGAACAGCACCAGCCACGGCGCCCGCCGGCGCAGCAGCAGCAGGCTGGTGGCGGGCACGCTCACCAGCAGCGGCCACCACCAGTCCATCCACGGTGGATGGTCGCCGATGGTCAGGTCGAAGCCGTGCAGCACCGAGAGCACCAGCACGAAGGCGAGATCGCCGAGCATGGCGCGATGCGCGGTGGCCCACGCCAGCACGCCGGTCCGCCGCTCGACGACCGCGGCGCGGCCAATTGCGTGATCGACCAATCGAACCTGCCTCGAGACCGTTCCTGAAGCCGTCAGCGCGTCGGCGCAGATCGGCTCGTGAGCGGGAATTCCGGTTCTCACCGGAACGAACACTCACGAGAACCAAGATCGTGTACCACCGCGCCGACGCGCTTCATCCGGCGAAAGTCGTAGCGGCGAACCTACCGTTCGCCGCCGCCGACCTACCTGGAACGGTCAGTACCCGCGCGCGACCCACTCGTCGAACTGCGGCCGGACCGCGCCGATCGTGCTGCTCTCCCCGTGCCCGGTCCGGACCTCGGTGTCCTCGGGCAGCGGCAGCAGCCGGTCCCGGATCGACGCCACGACGACGTCGAAGTCCGAATAGGACCGTCCGGTCGCGCCGGGCCCGCCGGCGAACAGCGTGTCGCCGGTGAACACCACGCCGAGTTCGGGCGAGTACAGGCAGACCGCGCCCGGCGCGTGGCCGGGCGTGTGCAGCACCCGCAGGCTCGCGCCGCCGACCTCGATCACCTGGCCGTCGGCGAGCTCCCGGTCCGGCTCGCGGTCCGGGTGCACCAGGTTCCACAGCACCATGTCGTCGGGGTGCAGGAAGATCGGCGCGCCGACCGCGTCGGCCAGCTCCGGAGCCCTGCGCACGTGGTCGTCGTGGGCGTGCGTGCACACCACGCCCAGCACGCGGCGGTCGCCGACGAGCCGGCGGATCGCCTCGACGTCGTGCGGCGCGTCGATGATCACGCACTCGCGGTCGTCGCCGACCACCCACGCGTTGTTCTCGACGTCGAAGGTCTGGCCGTCCAGCGAGAACGTGCCCGACGTGGTCGTGTGGTCGATGCGCGGCGTCATCCGAAGGTCACCACCGAACGCAGCACCTCGCCGCGGTGCATCTTCTCGAACGCCTGCTCCACCTGGTCCAGCGCGATCTCCTCGCTGACGAACTTCTCCAGCGGCAACCGGCCCTGCAGGTAGAGCTCGATCAGCATCGGGAAGTCGCGTTCCGGCAGGCAATCGCCGTACCAGCTGGACTTCACCGCGCCGCCGCGGCCGAACACGTCCAGCAGCGGCAGCTCCAGCTTCATCTCCGGCGTCGGCACGCCGACCAGCACCACGGTGCCGGCCAGGTCGCGCGCGTAGAAGGCCTGCTCGAAGGTCTCCGGGCGGCCGACCGCGTCGATCACCAGGTCGGCGCCGAACCCGCCGGTGAGCTCCCGGATAGCCTCGACGGCATCGGTCTCGGCGGCGTTGACCGTGTGCGTGGCGCCGAACTGCCGCGCCCACTCCAGCTTCTTCGGATCCCGGTCCACCGCGATGATCCGCCGCGCCCCTACCATGCTCGCCCCGGCGATCGCGCCGTCGCCGACGCCACCGCAGCCCAGCACCGCGACGGTGTCCCCCGGCCCGGCGCCGCCGGTGTTGACCGCGGCCCCGATCCCGGCCATCACGCCACAGCCCAGCAGCCCGGCCACCGCCGGGCGCGCCGCGGGATCGACCTTGGTGCACTGCCCGGCGTGCACCAGCGTCTTCTCCGCGAAAGCCCCGATGCCCAGCGCCGGCGACAGCGGCGTGCCGTCGGTCAGCGTCATCGGCTGCGCGGCGTTGTGGGTGGCGAAGCAGTACTGCGGCCGGCCCCGCTTGCAGGCCCGGCACACCCCGCACACCGCGCGCCAGTTGAGGATCACGAAGTCGCCGGGCTGCACGTCGCGCACGCCCTCGCCGACCGCTTCGACGATGCCCGCGGCCTCGTGCCCGAGCAGGAACGGATACTCATCGCTGATACCGCCCTCGCGGTAGTGCAGGTCCGTGTGGCACACCCCGCACGCCTGCACCCGCACCACGGCCTCGCCGGGTCCCGGATCCGGAACGCGGATGGTCACCACCTCGACCGGTGCGCCTTTCCCGGTCGCCACCACCGCGCGGACGTCGTCGGCCACGAGCACCTCCAGCAGATCGTCGTTTCGACCACCATCGTCGTACGCGCGCTCGACCGTCAGCAAGAGCGACACCGGATCGATCGTGAACACGCTCCGTCACTGATTGACTACTGTACGATTTCGGTGAGCGGGGGAGGATGATCATGACCGACATGCGCATTCCGCCGGTCCGGGAAATGGACATCGCCCGGCCCTGCGCAGCCCGGATCTACGACGCCTTCCTCGGCGGCAGCCACAACCTCGGCTGCGAGCGGGCCTTCATGGAAGACCTGGAGCGGGAGCTGCCGCACATCGGCGAGTCGTACCGGGAGAACCGGGCATTCGTCCGGCGCTCCGTGGAGTACCTGCTCGCGCACGGCGTCCGCCAGTTCATCGACCTCGGCTCGGGCATCCCCACCATCGGCCACGTGCACGAGGTGGCCCGGCGCCGGACCCGCGACTTCCGGGTGCTGTACGTCGACAACGAGCCGCTCACCGTCGCGCACAGCAAGCCGCTGCTGGCCGGCGAGCCGCGCGCCGAGATCATCCGGGTGGACTGCCGGAACCCGCAGGCGGTCCTGGATTCCCCGGAAGCCGCCGAGCTGCTCGACTTGGACCAGCCGGTGGGGCTGCTGATGGCGGCGGTGCTGCACTTCGTCCCCGACTCCGACGACCCGGTCGCGCTGGTCGATGCCTACCGCGACGCGCTGGTTCCCGGCAGCCACCTGGTGATCTCGCACCTGACCGGCAGCCACCACCCGGACGAGATGCGCATCCTGGCGGGACGCTACGAGGAGACGACGGACCCGCTGCACCCGCGCGAAGTGGAGTGGATCGAGAAGCAGTTCGGCGACTTCGAGGTCGTCCCGCCGGGAACGACGTACCTGTCGGACTGGCGCCCGGAACCCGGCCGGACCGCGGCGAAGCGCCCCTACCGCCTGCTCTACGGCGGAGTCGCCCGGAAGCACTGACCCCCGGACGCATCCTGTTCGGCCCGCAGTCGCGGGTCGCAAAGCTGCACGTCGATGGGGTGCCGCATGCGCCGCAGGCGCATAACCCACCTACGACACTCGCACCGCCGCGGGTTCTCAGAGGCTTCCTGGCGAGGACGGCCCCTCCGCCGTGTATTGGACATACATCAGGAGGGGCACCCACAGACCAGGGAGCCTCTGAGGTTCCGCCACCCGCACCGCCACCCAAAACGAGGTTGGAAAAACCTCAATGGAAATTGCGGTGTCGCGGGCTTTAGCGGCGGATGAACAGCAGCAGGACGCCCGCGAGGATCGCCGCGATTCCCGCCGCCAGCCAGGCCCCCGCCAGGCCCGCCTGCTCCGCCAGGACGCCGAAGAGCAGCGGCCCGAGGCTGCCGCCGAGGTAGATGCCGGTCTGGGTGAACGAGGTGGCGCTGGCGACCCGGTTCGGGGCGATCTTGGCGACCGCGAAGTTCAGCAGCCCGGGCCAGGCCCAGCCCGCGCCGAAGCCGATGGACACGCCGATCAGGAACGCCACCGGCGAGTTCACCGCCATCAGCCCGAAGCCGATCGAACCGATCAGCAGCATCGCGGTGATCATCCGCACCAGGTTCGGGTTCTTGCGGTCCGCGATGACGCCCGCGCACAACCGGATCGTCAGCCCGGTCGCCGATCCCAGCGACAGCACCAATCCCGCCGCGGACGGGCTGAACCCGACCTCGACGGCGGTGGTGGTGACGAACGCGCCGAGCGCGTTGGCCGCCGCCGAACCGAGGCCGCCGGAGATCGCCAGCAACAGCAGCGCGCCGCGGCCCGCGTCGCGCCCGCCGGAATCGGCACTGCGCGCAACGGACCGCTCGGCGTCCGGCAGCCGCGGCACCGCGACGGCGGCGACCAGGCCGACCACGCCGGCGATCACGAACACCCACCGCCAGCCGACGGTCAGCGCCACGGCGGGCACCGCGACCCCGGCCAGCAGCGTCGCGGCCGGGATGGAGGACTGCTTGACGCCGAAGCCCATGCCCCGGCGGTTGGCCGGGATGCCTTGCGCGATGAGCAGGTTGGAGGCCGGTTGGGCCAGCGAGTTCGGCAGTCCGGCCACCCACAGCAGGCCGAGCAGCCAGGGCACGCCGGGCGCCAGGGCCAGTCCGAACAGGCAGACCGAGCTGCCGAGCGCACCCAACCGCATGCCCTTTCGGGCACCGATCCGCTCGACGACCCACCCCATCGTCCGGGACGACAGCGACGCGACGCCGAAGAAGCCCGCCGCGCCCACGCCCAGCAGCGCCGCGCCGAACCCGAGGTCCTGCTGCAGCTGCACACCCATGCCGCCGACGAGGAACACCGGGAACACCCCGACCGTCACGACCGCGGCCACGGATGACAGCACCCGCGGGATCCCGATGGTCCGCGGAGCCTGCTCGGCGACGGCCACTGCGGGCATGCGTCCTCCTCGCGGCACGTTGCGGTGCGGTGGTCTTACCAGCGTGCGAAGCGGTCGGATTTTTAGCAACGCTAACGTGACGCACGCCTCCCCGACCGTCTGGTTGACGCGCCCCGGCCGAGGCGCAAAGGTCGACAGCGTGGGTCGACAACAGGAAGACAGCGTGGTCGTGGCGCCCGGTTCCCGGCTACCCGCTCCGGAGGTCCCCGACCTGGTGCTGCTGGATGCGGTGGAGCTGTCCTGGCTGATCCGCCGCCGGGAGATCACCTGCGTCGAGGTGATGGAGACCTACCTCCGGCACATCGACCGGCTCAACCCGGCGGTGAACGCGATCGTGTCCCGCGCCGACGAGGCCGAGCTCGTCGAGCAGGCGCGGCAGCGCGACCAGGAACTCGACCGCGGCGACCCCACCGGCTGGATGCACGGCTTCCCGATCGCGGTGAAGGACCTCTCCCACGCGAACGGGTTCCCCACCACGATGGGCTCGCCGATCTTCGCCGACCAGGTCGCGACGACCGACGACCTGCACGTGCGGCGGATGCGGGAGGCCGGCGCGATCGTCGTCGGCAAGACCAACGTCCCCGAGTTCGGCCTGGGCTCGCACACCTTCAACCCGGTGTTCGACACCACGCTCAACGCCTACGACACCACGCGCAGCGCGGGCGGCAGCAGCGGCGGCGCCGGTGCCGCGCTGGCCCTGCGGATGCTGCCGGTCGCCGACGGCAGCGACTTCATGGGATCGCTGCGCAACCCCGCGGCGTGGGGGAACCTCGTGTCGCTGCGCCCCGGCTTCGGCCGCATCCCGAGCGAGGGCTTCCTGAGCGAGCCCGCGGTGGTCGGCCCGATGGGGCGCACGGTGCGGGACATCGCGATGCTGCTGTCCACAATGGCCGGTCCGGACGAGCGCGCGCCGCTGAGCATCGAGCAGGACCCGGAGCTGTTCACCGGGAACCTGGAACACGACTTCGGCGGGGCCCGGATCGGCTGGATCGGCGACTTCGACGGCTACCTGGCCACCGAGCCGGGGCTGCTCGACCTGTGCACGGCGTCCTTCGGCGCCTTCGCCGAGATCGGCTGCGAGGTGAGGCCGGTGTCGCGCCGGCTACCGGTCGAGCAGGCCTGGGAGACGTTCCTGCTGTGGCGGGCCTGGACGGTCGGGCGCAAGAACGCCGAACTGCACGCCGACCCGACCACCCGGGAGCTGCTCAAACCGGAACTGATCTTCGAGATCGAGGGCTACCGGCGGCTGACGGTCGACGACATCGCGCGCGCCCTTACCGGCCGCGACGAGTGGTACGCCGCGGTGGCCGGGCTGTTCGAGGACTACGACTTCCTGCTCGCGCCGAGCGCGCAGGTGTTCCCGTTCGAGGCCGGGCAGCGCTGGCCGCAGCAGATCGGCGACCGGTCGATGGACACCTACCACCGCTGGATGGAGACGGTCGCGCCGTGGACGCTGTCCGGGCTGCCGATCGTCAACCTGCCGGTCGGCTTCAGCGAGTCCGGGCTGCCGATGGGGGTCCAGCTGATCGGCCGGAACCACGCGGAGTGGCCGCTCCTGCAACTGGCGCACGCCTACGAGCAGGCCACCGACTGGACCCACCGCGTCCTACCCCCCATGCTCCGCTGACCCCCATCGGGCCCGGACCGCAATTTCAATGGAAATTGCGCCCCTCCGGCGTGTCGCCCCACGACATGCCGGAGGATGTGGGCAACCCACCGCAGTTTCAATTGAAACTGTCCGTCGGTTTCAACGGAAACTGTCCGTCGGTTTCAATTGAAACTGTCCGTCGGTTTCAATTGAAACTGTCCGTCGGTTTCAATTGAAACTGCGGGTAGGTCAGCCGCGGAAGGCGGCGAGGCCGGTCAGGGCCTGGCCGATGGTCAGGGCGTGCATCTCGCTGGTGCCCTCGTAGGTCAGCACCGACTCCAGGTTCGTCATGTGCCGGATCACCGGGTACTCCAGCGAAATCCCGTTGGCGCCCAGGATGGTCCGGGCCGTGCGGGCCACCTCCAGCGCACCGCGGACGTTGTCCAGCTTGCCGAAGCTCACCTGCTGCGGGATCAGCTCGCCGGCGTCCTTGCGCTTGCCGAGGTGCAGCGCCAGCAACCGTCCGTTTTGGACGCGCACCGCCATGTCGGCGAGCTTGGCCTGGGTGAGCTGGAAACCGCCGATCGGCCGGCCGAACTGCTCGCGGGTGGTCGCGTAGTCCAGCGCCGCCTCCAGACAGCTGCGCCCGGCGCCGACCGCGCCCCACACGATGCCGTAGCGCGCCTCGTTCAGGCAGGACAGCGGCCCGCGCAGCCCGGTGACCTCCGGCAGCACCGCGTCGGCGGGCAGCCGGACGTCGTCGAGCACCAGCTCGCTGGTCACCGACGCCCGCAGCGAAAGCTTGTGCTTGATCTCCGGCGCCGAGAAGCCCGGCGTGTCGGTCGGCACGACGAAGCCGCGCACGCCCTCATCGGTCTGCGCCCACACCACGGCGACCGAGGCGACCGTGCCGTTGGTGATCCACATCTTGCGGCCGTTGAGCACCCAGTCGGAGCCGTCGCGGCGCGCGGCGGTGCGCATCGAGGCCGGGTCGGAGCCGTGGTCGGGCTCGGTCAGGCCGAAGCAGCCGATCGCCTCGCCCGCGGCCATCTGCGGCAGCCAGTGCTGCTTCTGCTCCTCCGAGCCCCACCGCCAGATCGCGAACATCGCGAGCGAACCCTGCACCGAGACCAGCGAGCGCAGCCCGGAATCGCAGGCCTCCAGCTCCTCGCAGGCGATGCCGTAGTCCACTGCGGACAGTCCGGCGCAGCCGTAGCCCTCCAGGTGCATGCCCAGCACGCCGAGCTTGCCCAGTTCCCGGGCCAGCTCCCGGACCTGCGGGAGTTCGCCGCGCTCGAACCACTCCGCGACGTACGGCTGCACGTGGTCCCGGCACAGCGCGCGCACGCTGTCGCGCATCGCGAGCTGCTCCGGGGTGAATTCGGCGTCGATCCCCAGCGGATCGCGCGGGTCGAACGCGGGACGTTTTCCACCGGCACTCATTGCGGGCTCCTCCTCGATACGAGCGGGGAAAGCTGTTGTTCGGAGTCCTCCAGCCAGGCGAGGACTTCCTCGGTGTGTTCGCCGAGCAGCGGCGGCGCCGCCACCTCGGCGGTGCCGTGGCCGGAGAAGTCGATGGGCGTGCGCACCTGCATCGCCGCACCGCCACCGGGATCGACCATCGGCCGCAGTCCCAGCGATTCGGCGTAGTGCACGGCCCGCGACAGGTCGTTGACCTGGCCGCACGCGATGCCCACGCCCTGCAGGCGCCGCTGCCAGTCCGCGGCGGTCCGCGCGCCGAGCACGTTCTCCAGCTGCTTCGCCAGTTCCTCGCGGTTGGCCACCCGCTGCGCATTGGTCGCGAACCTCGGGTCGTCGGGCAGCGCGACCAGGCCCAGCGCATCGCAGAGCTTGCGGAACTGCCCGTCGTTGCCGACCGCGACGGCCAGGAAGGCGTCCTCACAGCGCAGCGCCTCGTACGGCGCGATGCTCGGGTGCCGGTTGCCCATCCGCTGCGGCGCGACCCCGGTGGTCAGCAGGTTGCTCATCTGGTTCGCCAGCGACGCCAGCAGGCTGGACAGCAGGTTCACCTCGACGTGCTGGCCGCGGCCGGTCAGCTCGCGGTGCCGCAGCGCCGCCATGATGCCCAGCGCCGCGTCCTTGCCGGTGAGCACGTCCACCAGCGCCACGCCGACCTTCATCGGCGCGCCGTCGGCCTCGCCGGTGATGCTCATCAGGCCGCCGAGCGCCTGCACCACGAAGTCGTAGCCGGGCAGGTGCGCACCTTCCTTGCTGCCGAACCCGGAGATCGAGGCGTAGACCAGCCGCGGGTTGATGCCGAGCGCGCTCTCGTGGTCCAGGCCGTAGCGGGCCAGCGAGCCCGCCTTGAAGTTCTCCACCAGGACGTCGGCGCGGCGGATGAGCTGGCGCGCGGCCTCCTGACCGGCCGGGTCGGCGAGGTCGAGGGCGATGCTGCGCTTGCTCCGGTTGACCGACTCGAAGTAGGCGGAGCTGTGCTCGGTCCAGGGCGGTCCCCACGAACGCGTGTCGTCGCCGCCTTCGGGGCGTTCCACCTTGATCACCGTCGCGCCGAGGTCGGCCAGCAGCATCGTCGCGTACGGCCCGGCCAGCACCCGGCTGAAGTCCGCTACGACCACGCCTTCCAGCGGCAGCGTCTCCATGCACCCACCCTTCCGCCAGGCGGACCAGCGCGATCCGGCGCGGTGGCCCGAACAGCGGCTTGCCTCGCCGCAATATTGGATCCAATATACAGTTGTTCGGGCGGCGGTCAAGACGCCGGAGAACCGCGAAAACCGGAGAGCCGATGCAACGACCACCCACCACCCAGGAGTTCGTCCTCGGCGAGCTCCGCAGAGCCATCGTGTCCGGGGAGCTGGCGCCGGGCCAGCCGATCCGGCAGGACACCATCGCCCAGCGCCTCGGCGTGAGCCGGGTTCCGCTGCGCGAGGCGCTGAAGACGCTGGAAGCCGAGGGCCAGGTGATCTACCAGCCGCACCGGGGGTATTCGGTGGCGGAGCTGTCGCTGAGCGACCTGCTGGAGGTCTACCGGATCCGCGAGCTGCTCGAATCGGAGGCCGCGGCGGTGGCCACCGAGCGGCTCACCGAGGCCGGCCTGGCCCGCATCACCGACGCCCAGGTCGACGTCGAGAAGGCCGCCGACAGCGGCGACCTGGTCGCGATGATCGCGGCGAACCGGCGGTTCCACTTCGCGCTGCTGGAGCCCGCCGGAATGCCCCGCCTGCTGCGCGTCGTGCGCACGCTCTGGGACGCCACCGACGCCTACCGCGCGGTGTACTACAACTCCAGCACCAACCGCGAGCGCGTGCGCCACGAGCACGATTCGATCGTGGCGGCGGTCGCGGACCGACGGGCCGACGACCTCGTGCGCCTGCTCGACGAGCACCGCAGGCACGCGGTCGACGCGCTGCGCGCCACCATCGCGTCCGAAGTGGACTGATCGAGCCGGAACTCAGGCCCGGAGCAGGATCTCCGCGGTCCGGCGCGCCTGGCGGACCGCGCCGCCGAAGCCCGCCGAGGCCGCGACCGTCGCGCCCTCGTAGAGCAGCAGGGCGCTGTCGGCGAAGTCCGCCGGATCGGTCAGCTCGGCCGCCGCGGCGAGCCGTTCGAAGTACTCGCGCATCCACCGCTTCTGGCCGATGATCACGGCGCGGGCCGGGCTCTCCGGGTCGGGGATCTCCGCCAGGGCGTTGACGAATCCGCAGCCCCGGAAGTCCGCGCCGCCCATCCACGCGTCGAGCGCGTCGAAGACCGCCAGCAGCTCGTCCGCCGGCGTGGCCGCGTGCTCGGCGACCCACCGCTGGAGCCAGGCGCGCCAGCGCTGGTCCCGCTCGACCAGGTACGCCGTGACCAGCTGGTCCTTCGAGCCGAAGCACGCGTACAGGGTCTTCTTCGTGACGCCCGCTTCGGCGGCGATCGCCTCGACGCCGACGGCGTGGATGCCCTGCCGGTAGAACAGCTCGGCCGCCACGTCGAGCACCCGCCGCCCGGCCGGCGTCAGCCTCTCCAACAACTCCACGCCCCGACTATACCGACCGGTGTGTTGACACACCACGGCCGAACATGCCTACCCTGGTAACCACACCGGTCGGTATACCTGCTCTGACCGGCGCCGAGACCCAGAACGGAGTGTTTCCCATGAGGGCAGTGCTGCTCACCGGCTTCGGCGGGCCGGAGAAGCTGGCGTACCGGGAAGACGTGCCCGAGCCGCAGGCCGGACCGGGCGAGGTGCGCATCCGGGTCGCCGCCACGGCGATCAACAACACCGACATCTGGACCCGCGAAGGCGCGTACGGCTCCCCCGACGATCCGGGGGCGAGCGCGGGCTGGCGGCGGGAGCCGCTGGAGTTCCCGCGCATCCAGGGCGCCGACGTGGTCGGCCGCATCGACCAGACCGGCGCGGGCGTGCCCGGATCTCGGCTGGGCGAGCGGGTGATCGTCGACCCGATGCTCTACACCGGCGGCGAACGAGAACTGGTCGACACCGCGTACCTGGGCAGCGAGCGCGACGGCGGATTCGCCGAATTCACCACCGTGCCCACCCAGAACGCCCACCAGATCGACAGCGACCTCGGCGATGCGGAGCTGGCAACCTTCCCCACCGCGTACGCGACGGCGATGCGGATGCTGAACCGGGCGGCCGTCGGCGCCGGCGAGACCGTGGTGGTCACCGGCGCCTCCGGCGGGGTCGGCTCGGCGCTGATCCAGCTCGCGACGCTGCGCGGAGCGCGCGTCGTGGCGATCACCAGCGACGCGAAGCGGGAGCGCGCGCTGCGCCTCGGAGCGCAAGCGACGGTGGACCGGCGCGCCGCCGACTTGGAGGCGGCGGTGCGGGCCGCGGTCGGCCCGGTCGACGTGGTCGCCGACGTCGTGGCCGGGCCGAGCTTCCCCGCGCTGCTGCGGATGCTCGGGCCGCTGGGCCGCTACGTCGTCGCTGGCGGGATCGCCGGCCCGCTGGTGGAAACGGACCTGCGCACGGTCTACCTCCGCCAGCTGCAACTGATCGGCTCGTCGTTCGGCACCCACGAAGACTTCGCCCAGCTCCTGCAGCACATCGCCCGCGGCGAGCTGACGCCGTTGCTGGCCGGGACGTACCCGCTGCACGAACTGCCCGAAGCGCAGGAAGCCTTCGCCGCCAAGGACTTCTTCGGCAAGCTCGTGATCACCCTGGACGGCACGCCATGATCCTGGACCGCGACCTGATCGTCGACGGGGTCCGGCTGGCCTACCGGCGGACCGCCGGCAGCACCGGCGAAACGCTCGTGTTCCTGCACGGAACGCCGTCGCACTCCCACATCTGGCGCAACGTGATCCCGCCCGTCGAAGCCGCGGGGCACGGCGTGCTGGCCTACGACCTGCTGGGCTACGGCGCCTCCGAGCGCCCGCCGAACCGCGACACCTCGGTCGAGGCGCAGGCGGATCTGCTCGAAGAAGTCCTGGCGCAGCAGGAAATCCGGCGCTGCGCGCTGATCGCCCACGACATCGGCGGCGCGGTGGCGCAGATCTTCGCCACCCGCCACCCGGACCGCGTCGAACGCCTGGTGCTGATCGACTCGGTGAGCTACGACTCGTGGCCGTCGAGCACCTGGCGGGAGATCATCCGCGACCACCTCGCCGACCACGCCGCCATGCCCCAGGCGGAGTTCGAGGCGATGCTGACCCGCCAGCTGGCGATGACGGTGGCGGACCCGGCCCGGATGACCGGCGAAACCCTGGAGGCCTACCTCGCTCCGCACCGGACACCGATGGGCCGGGCGTCGTTCTTCGAGCACCAGGTCCGCCACTACGACTCGGCGCCGACGCAACGGGTGGCCCCGCTGCTGAAAACCCTTGCGGTGCCGACGAAGATCGTGTGGGGAGCCGGGGACCGCTGGCAACCGCTCGCCTACGCGCCACGCCTGGCCGACGACATCCCGGGCGCGGAGCTGTCGATCATCCCCGGCGCGGGCCACTTCCCCATGGAGGACGACCCGGCCCGGATCACCGAAGAGGTCCTGACCTTCCTGAACCCACCCCGGGGGTGACGGAAGGCCGCTCGAACTCGGCTCGCACCACGGGCGCGCCGAATGGCCCGGGTGCGCTACGACCGGACACCGAAGCGCCCCCTCCCCGCGTACCGGGCAGGGGGCGCTTCTCGCGTTATGGCCAAGTGGCGCGGATCGGTGGCGGTAGCGTTCGTTCGTCGCCCACCGGTGGAAGAAGGTTTCGTGATCACGAATCAGGACCTGGTCGAGCTCTACGGCCCGGAGAACGTCGTCACGGTGCCGGCCGACGAGGTCGAACGGCTCCGCGTCCGCGACGCCGATGCGGAGGTGCTGGCGCGGGTGGGGATCCCCGCGTTCAGCCCGGTGATCTTCACCAACCACGTCGAAGGCGAGCCCCCTTTCCTGGAGGTCTTCGACGTCGAGACCAAGGACGGCTCCGTGCACCGGGAAGTCCTCCTCGGCTGGGTGCCGGACGATCCCGTCATCAACTTCTCGTTGGACGCGCAGCAGGGCTTCGTGACCTTCGTGCAGCGGACCGACCCACCGCAATTCGACGTGGTCAACAACAACTTGGCGGAGTTCGTCGAGTTCCTGTACCTGATCGACCGCTTTCGGATGCAGCCGGTCGACGATCCGGAGGTCCACGAGAAATCCCGCCACGAGCTGCGCGACCGACTGCGGGCCATGGACCCGTTCTCGTTCGAAGCCCCCGACCTCTGGTGGCCCAAGGTCCTGGCCCGCGTCGCCGCCCCTGGCCCCGGCATCGACGCGTTCGCCTGACCGGGAAGGGCACGATCTGGCGCGGGGTCGAGCGGACAGCGCCGGCAAATGCCGGTGCTGCCCGTAACGCCTGGTGAGGGCGCTACGAGCAGCATCCGGCTCAGAGAGCCACCCGGTGCCGCGAAACCGCGCGAGCGGTCAGTTGTCGTAGGTGTAGAAGCCCTTGCCGGTCTTCTTGCCCTTGAGGCCGGCATCGAGCATCCGCTGCAGCAGCGGCGGGGCCGCGTAGGTGGGCTCGGCGTACTCCGCGTACATCGAGTCCGCGATGGCCTTCAGGGTGTCCAGGCCGACCAGGTCGGACAGGCGCAGCGGGCCCATCGGGTGGGCGCAGCCCAGCACCATCCCCTTGTCGATGTCCTCGGCGGTGGCGAAGCCGCCCTCCAGCATCCGGATCGCCGACAGCAGGTACGGCACCAGCAGCGCGTTGACGATGAACCCGGACCGGTCCTTGGCCCGGATGGTCTCCTTGCCCAGCTGCTCACCGGCGAACGCCGTGGCCCGCGCGACCGTGTCCTCGGCGGTCAGCAGCGACGGCACGAGCTCGACGAGGTTGAGCACCGGCACCGGGTTGAAGAAGTGCACGCCGATGACCCGGTGCGGGCGCTTCGTGGCGCCGGCGAGCTTGGCGATCGGGATGGACGAGGTGTTCGACGCCAGGATCGCCTCCGGGTCGGACACCACCTTGTCCAGCTCGGCGAACAGCTTGAGCTTCAGCCCCTCGTCCTCGGCGATCGCCTCGATGACCATGTCCCGGTCTTCGAGGTCGGCGACCGTGGTGGTGAAGTGCAGCCGGGACTGCGCCTCGTCGCGCTCGGCCTCGGTGAGCTTGCCCTTCTCCACCCCGCGGTTGAGCGACTTCCACAGCCTGGACCGGCCTGCGCGCGCGGCCTCGGTGCTGACCTCGCACACGATCACGTCGATGCCGGCTCGGGCGCCGACCTCGGCGATGCCGCCGCCCATCTGCCCGCCACCGACGACTCCCAGGCGTTCGATCTTCGTCACCACACCGATCCTTCCGCTTCCGGCTGCGCTGCCGCTGCAGGGCCTTCGTCGGCCAGATCATGCCAAAAACAGCGATTACCGACCGGTGAACAGTGCGCTAGGCCACGTCGATCACACCGCCGCGCGGGAAGGGCGGGCCGTACGGAGCCGGGCCGGATCCCCCCGGGCCCGGCTCCGCGCGGTCGGACCCCCCGATCCGACCCTGACCCCCTGAAGTTCTTTCAGGTTACAGCACGCTCTGCGCATGAATGCATGCACTCCGAGCATGGGTACGCGCTGGTCACCCCGGCTGGCACACCGGGCAGAAGAGGGTGCTGCGGCCGCCGATCCGCAAGCGCCGCAAAGCCGACGAGCACCGCGGACACCTCCGGTCCGGCTCGTCGCGGTGCCCGGTCAGCCACGACGCGCCGTCCGGAACCCGGCCCGCGCGAACCGCCACCCGCAGCATCTCGCGCATCTCGCGGTGCAGCCGGCCGAGATCGCCGTCGCTGAGCTCCGCGGTGGAGCGGTTCGGGTTGATCCGTGCCCGCCAGAGGATCTCGTCGGCGCAGATGTTGCCGAGCCCGGCGAGCACCGACTGATCCATCAGCGCCGGCTTGAGGCCGCGCCGGGTGCGGGTGAGCCGCGAGCCGAACTCGGCGGCGTCGATGCGCTGCGCGTCCGGGCCGAGGTCGGCCAGCAGACCGTCCACTTCGTCCTGTTCCCGCGCGAGGTGCATGCCGGTCAGCTTCCGCATGTCCCGGTAGCGGAGTTCACCGGCGGCGAAGTCGAACACGACCCGGTCGTGCACGTGCAGTTCCTCGTCGTGGGCGCACCACTGGAGGTTCCCGGTCATCCCGAAGTGCACCAGTAAGATCGGCGGCGCCGCCGAGGCGTTCGCGGCGGGCGCCGTCGGGATCAGCAACCACTTGCCGTACCGCCGCGGCTCGGCGAAGAACCTGCGCCGCAGCGCGCGCTGGAACGCGTCCGCGCCGATGCCGCGCAACACCTGCGCGTCGTGCACGCGCACCTCGCGCACCTGCTTGCCGGTCGCCCGCTCCGCGACCCGGCGAAATCCCGCTACGTCGGGCAATTCGGGCATACCTCCCGGCTACCCGTCGTCGCGCCGTCCTAGCGGCCGCTCCGGAAGAGCTCCGGGCAAGCTCGTCCCGCAGGCGCCCGGCACCGGTGGCGATTTCGCGCCCCGCGCTCCTGACGGTCACGTCTCACGCCCCGTTCCCGAACGAACCCCTTAGCGGGTTCCGCTCGGCTTGGAGAGAATCCGGGCCATGAACATCCCACCTCTGCGCCGCGTGATGGTCGCGCGCGACCCGGCAGAACAGCACCGCGTGGCCACGCCCTTGGAGCTGCTGTTCGACCTGTGCTTCGTCGCGGCCGTCGGCCAGGCCGCCGTGCAGCTGCACCACGGGCTCGCCGAGGGGCACTTCGCCGAGTTCGGCATCGGTTACGCCATGGTGTTCTTCGCGATCTGGTGGGCCTGGATGAACTTCACCTGGTTCGCCTCCGCCTTCGACACCGACGACGCCCTCTACCGCGCGCTGACGCTGCTGCAGATGGGCGGGGTGCTGGTGCTCGCCGCCGGGGTGCCCGGCGCGTTCCACGACTACGACTTCACCATCGTGACCATCGGTTACGTGGTGATGCGCGTGGCGATGGTCGCCCAGTGGCTGCGCGCCGCGCGCGAGCATCCCGACAGCCGCGGCTGCTCGCTGCGGTACGCGGCAGGCATCTCGGTGGTGCAGATCGGCTGGCTCCTGCGGCTGGCGCTGCCGCACCCGTGGGCCGAGGTCGGTTTCGCGGTGCTGGTGCTGGCCGAACTCGCGGTTCCGGCGTTCGCCGAGCGGCGCGACCGGACCCCCTGGCACCCGCACCACATCGCTGAGCGCTACGGGCTGTTCACGATCATCGTGCTCGGCGAGGTGGTGCTGGCCGTGACCGCCGCGATCCAGGAGGACGTCTCCGACGGCGGTTGGTCCCCGGAGCTGCTGGAGATCGGCATCGGCGGGCTGCTGATGATCTTCGCGATGTGGTGGATCTACTTCAAGCACTCCGCGGTCGAACAGCTGCGCGACTCGAAGCGCGCCCCGCTGGCCTGGGGATACGGCCACTACCTGGTGTTCGCCGCGGTCGCCGCGGTCGGCGCCGGGCTGGAGGTGGCCATCGACGTCAACGCCCACCAGGCGCACGTGAGCACCGTCGCCGGAGCGCTGACCGTCGCGATCCCGCTGATCGTCTACCTGGTGACGACGGCCGTCCTGCACTCCCGGATGGCCGACGCGGGCTCGCTGGTCCTGGTGCTGACGGGGGTGGGCTGCGCGCTGCTCGTGGTGGTGGCGCTGCTGGCGGACCGGCTCACCATCTCGGGTTCCGTGCTGACGATGGGAATCCTGATGGCCCTGCTGCTCGTCGCCGGGCTTCTCCTGCAGCAGCGCCGGATTTCGGCGCGATGACCGGCCGCCGTGGCCCCGTGCGCGCGGGGCCACGGTGCGCAGTCACCGCTGCAGCGCGGCCTCGGCGGCTTCGAGATCCGCGACGACGTCCAGGACGCCCCACCGCACCGGCCACGCGAAGCGCCGGTCGACGGTCCAGGCCAGCACGGCGTCGAACTCGGCATCCTCCGGGCCGATCACCAAGGACGCCGCCAGGCCCACGGCCGGTTTGGCGATGGTGCACCAGGTCGACTCGTCCAGCGGGAACGAATCCTCCTGGAACATGTCGCCGATGAAGTCGCCCTCCTCAACGGGCCGCAGTTCCTCGTCGGATTCCTGGCCGAACTCGAAGTCACCGACGACCTCGCCGGTCAGGGCGCGCACGAACCGCAGCGTGTACTCCCCCAACACCGCCAGCACCCCGGAGGCGCCCCAGAGCACCGCCGTCGTCTCCGCCGGCACCTCGATCGACCGCACGCACGCCGGCTCGTCACCCAGCGACCACACCTCGACCCGTCCGTCGGCCGTCAGGCACGCACCGCGCTCCCCCGACGGATCCCACGCCCAGGGGCGCTCGGGTCCCGCATCGTGCATGCCGATCTTCTTGGTCGTGTCGATGTCGAGGTGGAAGCGGCGGCCGTCCTCGTCGCGGACGTCGACGCCGCCGCCGTCCGGCAGCACGATCGCCAGCCGCGCGTCCGCATCGCGCATGCCCCAGTGCAGCATTCCCGGGGTCTGCTCAACGGATTCGCCGACCTGGTTCCCGGTGCGGACGTCGAGCACGGTCAGCGTGCCGGGCTCACCGCTCGCGACGGCGGCGACCAACCGGTCGTCCGGGCTCCACGCGAGCGGCGTGCTGAGGCCGTTCCAGCTGGCATCGCCGATTCGCGCCACCCAACGCATCCGCCCGCCCGGCACGTCGACGACGCAGGCCATCGGGCCGTCGTCGCCCAGGAGCCGGGTGCCATCGCGCGACCACCGCACCTGGCCGAAGAAGAACTCGTAGCTGTCCGGCTCGCCGTCACGGCCGATCTGCGACGGTCCGAGCAGCTGCCTGGCCTCCTCCGGGATCGGCTCGGGGAGCAGTTCGGGCTGCGGGCCTTCGAGGTGGTCGAACTGGTGGGCGTAGACGACCTCGCCCCGGTCCAGCGGCGCGATGCAGCCCATCACCTCGTGGCTCGTGCGCATGCTGATGTAGGCGCGCCGGCCATCGGGCGCCAGCGCGAAGGTCGCGGAGGAGTCGTTGCCGTCCGTCACATCCGCGTAGCCGTGGGGATTGGCGCTCTGCCCGAACGGATCCCAGACCCCGACCTGGTTGGTGCAGAACCCGACGGCGAGGCGCGTGCCGTCGGCCGACCACTGCAGCGTGTCGCGGTCGCCCAGCCAGCCGACGCCGCCGTCGATCACGATCTCGTTGACGGCGCGACCGGTGCTCATCTCCCAGATCTGCACCGTGCCCGCTTCCGCGTCCTCGCCCCACCGGCCGGTGGCCAGGTGCCGACCGCACGGGCTGAGCTCGAAGTCCAGCAGCCCGCCGCCCTCCTCGTAGGCGGGATGGGCGTGCGGATGGCGCAACCGAGCGCCGCGTGCCACCAACCGCTCGGTCGCCAGTCGGTGCGCCTGCGTGACCCCGTGCTCGCGTTCGAGCTCGGCCAGTTTCTCCCGCAGCGAAGACAAATCCCGCTCCGGCGCGAATGCCGCCCAGTCCGCTTCCCGGAGCAGGCCGAGCAATTCCGCCGGGTCGTTCGCCGCCGCCAACGCGTCGTGATCGGCGAAAGTACCGTCGGCCTGCTCACCTCGGAGCAAGAGCTCGTACAACTCGGCTTCCGGCAGCATCGGCACGCCGAGCTTCTGCTCTTCCAGGTCCGGTAAGCGAACCGAGAACACGATTTCCCCGGACAGCACCACATCCGGCGCGGCATCCGGCTCGACCACCCGGGCGCCGAGCTCCGCCAACCGCCGCTCCAGCTCCTCCCGGGAAACCGGCGCTTCGGTGCCCGACAGGTATACCTTCTTGCCCTTCAAATCCATGATCGCCCACAGTAGAGGTGGCCCCCGACGACCGGTGGCGAATCGGCGCCGGGCTGGCCGTCCGGGTGTGCGGCGGTGCGCATACCCTGTGGATCCCGATTCCTTCGAGGAGGCGGTATGCGAGAAGGCGACGTGGTGGCGGACTTCGCGCTGACCGACCAGCGCGGCAACGAACGCAAGCTGTCCGACCTGCTGGTCGACGGCCCCGTGGTGCTGTTCTTCTACCCCGCGGCGATGACGACCGGCTGCACGGCGGAGACCTGCCACTTCCGCGACCTGTCCGCGGAGTTCGCCGAGCTCGGCGCCCAGCCGGTCGGGATCAGCACGGATTCGGTCACCAAGCAGCAGAAGTTCGCCGACGCGCACGGCTTCGGCTTCCCGCTGCTGTCCGACTTCGACGGCACCGTGGCCCGCCAGTTCGGCGTGAAGCGGCGGTTCGGCCCGATCCCGGTGAAGCGGCACACGTTCGTCATCGACGAGCAGCGGCGGGTGCTCGCGGTGATCCGCAACGAGTTCCGGATGGCAGCGCACGCCGACACCGCGCTGGAAGTGCTCCGGCGGGGTGCCTAGGTCGTGGTTTATAAGCGGCGGTAGCCGCTTGCGGTGTGGGACTCGACTCGCACCGCCGCGGGTTCTCAGACTGTGCCCGCCCGAAAGGGCTCTCGGCGAGGACAGCCCCAGCGTGGTGTATTGGACATACATGAGTCGGGGATCCCGCAGTCGAGGCGGCGTCTGAGGTTCCGCTACCGGCGCCGCTACGCAAACCAATTTCGAAACACTCTCTAGGCAGGCCCTGTTCCGCGGGCCAGCGGCGCCCGCCAGCCGTAGCGCAGGGCGAGCAGCCTGACGACGATCGCGAGCAGCGCCGCGAGCGAGCTGGTGATCGGCGTCAGCACGCCGGCCACGGCCAGGATCGACACCAGCGCGCTGCCGAGCAGGGCGGGCACCGCGTAGATCTCGCTCTTCGGGTGCAGCAGCGCCGGGATCTCGCCGGCGAGCAGGTCCCGGGCCGCGCCGCCGCCGATCGCCGTCGCCGCGCCGAGCGCGATCGCCGCCAGCGGATGCATGCCGTAGTTCAGCGCCTTGATGCTGCCCGCCACGCAGAACACGCCGAGGCCGACCGCGTCGAAGAACATCACGAACCGCCGGATCCGGGCCAGCCTCGGATGCCAGAAGAACACCGCGACCGCGGCGACCAGCGGAGTGGTGAAGTAGGCGACGTTGGTGAACGCCACCGGCGGCACCGCGCCGATCACCAGGTCCCGGAACAGCCCGCCGCCCAGCGCGGTCACCTCGGCGAGCACCACGATGCCGACGGCGTCGAAGCGCTTCCGCACGGCGAGCAGCGCGCCGGAGAGCGCGAAGGCGAAGATCCCGACCAGGTCGAGGATCTCCTGCACCAGCGGATTCACGATCGCGGTATCCACCGCGACATTCTCACCGCCGCAGCCGGGGCTCCCCGACCCGGCTGCGGGGAAAAGGCGCGTTCGACCGGCCGGACCGGGCGAACGCGCCCTCCGATCTCAGCCGATCGGGCGACGAGAAATCGCTCAGGCGGGCGGGTTCTCGCAGGTGGGGTTGAGGAGCTTCTGGACGTCGGGGCCGTCGACGTTCTGCTTGGTGATCAGCACCGCGCCGGTGTCCGGGTCCGGCAGCGGGTCCGCCGAGCCGCGGATCTTGCCGACCGCCGCGTTCACCGACGCGTAGCCCATCTTGAACGGGTTCTGCGCGATCAGGCCGGTGATCACGCCGTCCCGCAGGCCCTGGATCTCGCCCTCCGAGGTGTCCCAGCCGATGACCTTCACCTGGCCGGCCTTGCCCGCCTGCCGCACCGCCTCGGCCGCGCCTAGCACGCTGGGCTCGTTGGCCGCGTAGATGGCGTTGAGGTCCGGGTTCGCGGTGAGGATGTCCTGGGTGACCTGCAGCGCCCGGTTGTAGTCGCTGCCGCTGGACTGCTGCGCGACCAGCTGCAACCCGGGGTGCTTGGCCAGGCCCTTCTTGAAGCCCTCGGCGCGCGTCTCGTTGGTGCTCGTGCCGGGCTGGAACTCGATGAACGCCACCTTGCCGCGGCCGCCGAGCTGCTCGGCGAGCGCGTCGGTGGCCTGCTCCGCGGCGGCGACGTTGTTCGTCGCGAACACCGGCACGTCCGGCGGCTGCGGCGTGGTGCCGGAATCCATGTTGACCACCGTGGTGCCCTGGCCCTGCGCGGACTTGGTGATGTCGGCCAACGCCTTGGCGTCCGTCGCCGCGTACACCAGGCCCTTGACGTCGCCCTGCGAGAGCAGGTCCTGCAGCAGGCTCTGCTGGCCGCTGACGTCGCTCTCGGCGTGCACCCCGTCCCAGTGGATCGTCACGTCCGGGTGCTTGGACCCGGCGCACTCGGCGCCGACCCGCACCTTCTCCCAGAAGTCGAAACCGATCGCCTTCGGCACCACGGCCAGCTTGATCGGCCCACCCTGCTGGACGCCGCCGCCGGTCTGCTCGCGCACCCCGACGCTGCACCCGGCGGCAGCAACCGAAAGCAGCACGCACGTCGCGGTCAGTACCTTCTTCATCGGCCGAGCTCCCTTGCTCATCGCGGCTTGCTGAGTTGGTGTTCGGGTCTTGTCTTGAAGCGGCGAAGCCGCTTACCGCACCGCCACGGGTTCTCAGACGCTTCCTGGCGAGGACAGCCCCTCCGCCGCGCATTGGACAAGGGGCTCCCGCAGCCCGGGGAGCGTCTGGGGTTCCGCTGCGCAAAGCGAGTTCTGCAGCAGATTCCTCATGTGGCGTCGCCGCCGAGCTTGCGCCGTTGGTACCGGTCCCACCAGACCGCCAGCCAGATGATCACGCCGATCAGCACGTTCTGGTAGAAGGTGCTGATGTTGAGCTGGACCGCCCCGTTGCGGATGACCGCGACCAGGAAGGCCCCGATCAGCGACCCCCACACGGTGCCGCGACCGCCGAACAGGCTCGCCCCGCCGATGACGACCGCGGCGATGACGTCGAGTTCCAGGCCCTCGCCGAAGTTCGGCTGGCCCGAGTGGATCCGGGACGCCGCGATCATGCCGCCGAGCCCGGCCAGCGCGCCGGAGAGCACGTAGACGGACGTGGTGTAGCGCCGCACCGGCACGCCGGACAGCCGCGCGGCCTCCATGTTGGAGCCCATCACGTACGCGTAGCGGCCGAGGCGGGTGCGGGTGAGCACCACGTGCCCGGCCACCGCGACGAGCGCGATGAGCAGCACCGGGATCGGGATGCTGTTGATGACGCCCTGCCCGAGCAGCCGGAACGACTCCGGCGCGCCGAACACCGCGACGGCGCCGGTGGCGATCAGCACCAGCCCGCGGGCGACGCTGAGCATGCCGAGGGTGGCGATGAACGGCGGCAGCCCGACCACCGACACCAACAGCCCGTTGACCAACCCGGCGACCGCGCCGACCAGGATGCCGCCGACGACGCCCACCAGCGGGTTGAAGCCGTACTCGGCCATCAGCAGCACGCCGAGCACCCCGGACAGCGCCGCCACCGAACCCACCGACAGGTCGATGCCGCCGGTGATGATCACCAGCGTCACGCCGACCGCCATCACCGCGTTCACCGAGGTCTGCGAGCCCAGGTTGAACAGGTTGTCCGCGGTGAGGAAGGCCGGCGCGATGACCGACAGCACGATGAACACGACGATCAGCGCGCCTGCCGCGGCGACCTGCGAGACCGCGCCGGAGAGCCGGTCGCCCAGCGCGCCCAGCAGGCCGCGGTCCCCAGTGGACGGTGACTTGGTCCGCTCAGTCATGAGTTGCCCCCGTTTTCGGCATTGCGGGCTCCGGTCGCGAGCGCGACGACGCGTTCCTCGGAGAACTCCGCACGGCGGACCTCCCCGGTGATCCGCCCGCCGCGCATGACCAGGATCCGATCGCACATGTTCAGCAGCTCCGGCAGGTAGCTGGAGATGAACACCACCGCTTTCCCGCGTGCGGCAAGGGAATCCATCTGCTGGAACATCTCCGACTTGGCCCCGACGTCCATGCCGCGGCCGGGTTCGTCGAAGAACAGCACCTCCGCGCCGGTCTCCAGCCACCGCGCCAGGATCACCTTCTGCTGGTTGCCGCCGGAGAGCAGCCGCACCGGGCGCCCCACCCACGGCACCCGGATGCGCAAGCCGTCGCGCTCCCGCTCCGCGATCCGCCGCTCGCCGGCGAGGTCGATCAGGCCGGCGCGCATCGGCAGCTTCGCCATCGTGATGTTCTTGTCCACCCCCAGTTGGAGGGCAAGACCATCGGTCTTCCGGCTCTCGGTGAGGTATCCGATGCCGGCGGCGATCGCGTCGGACGGGCCGCGGATGCGCAACCGCTTGCCGTCCAAGGTGATCGTGCCCGCGTCCGGCAGCTCCGCGCCGAACACCGCGCGCGCCAGCTCGGTACGCCCGGCCCCGACGAGCCCGGCCAGCCCGACGATCTCGCCGGCCCGGACCTCGAAGGAGACGTCGCGGACGACGTCGTCCCGGGTGAGCCCGTCGACCTTCAGCCGCACCTCGCCGGGCGGGTTGTGGTGGCGCGGGTACAGGTTCTCCACCTCGCGGCCGACCATGAGCTGCACCAGCCCGGCCTCGTCCAGCTCGGTCACCGGCCGGGTGGCCACGACCGCGCCGTCGCGCATCACGGTCACCCGGTCGCCGATCTCGAAGATCTCGTCCAGCCGGTGCGAGATGTAGAGCACCGCGATGCCCTTGGCGGTCAGCTCCCGGACGATGCCGAACAACTCTTCCGCCTCCCGCTCGGTGAGGCTGGCCGTGGGCTCGTCCAGGATGAGCACTTTCGCCTGCACCGCAAGGGCTTTCGCCAGTTCGACGCGCTGCTGCTCCGCAGTGGACAGCAGCGCCACCCGCCGTCCCGGGTCGATGTCCAGGCCGACGTGACCGAGCAGCTCCCGCGCGGCGCGGCGTTCCTCGGCCCGCGAGATCCACCCGCCGCGGCCGGGTTCGTGGCCGATGAACAGGTTCTCGGCCACCGACAGGTCCGGTGCCAGCGCGAACTCCTGGTGGACCATGGACACGCCGAGCCGCCGGGCCGTGCCGGGCCCCTGGTAGGCGACCGGGACGCCGTCCAGTTCGATGCGGCCGCTGCTGGGCTGCTCGACCTGGGCGATCAGCTTCATCAGCGTCGACTTGCCCGCCCCGTTCTCCCCGGCGAACACGTGCACCTCGCCGGGCGGGATGGCGAGCGTGACGTCGGAGACCGCGACCACCCCGGGAAACCGCTTGCCCACGCCGTGCAGCGCGACGGCGGGTCGGTCCTGCTCGGTGGACGTCACGAAGCGCCTCCCATCGGATCCGCGTGATCGTTCCTTCGGGCTCGCAGTGCGCCGGATCATACCCACAACAAACACCCGGGGAAAAGGTTGGAACGAAGCCAAGTATTCGATTACCAGTGCGTCGCCGCCGTGACCAGTCAGGTGGACCGGCGTACGCCGGGGCCGCGGATCCGTAAGCTCATTGGGGACGAATCCACGATCTTCGAGGCAGGAGGCTGAGGTCCCGTGCAGCCGTTGCTGGCCAGCGACCCGACGCGGGTCGGCGACTACCGGCTGCTCGCCCGGCTGGGCCGCGGCGCCATGGGCGGTGTCTACCTCGGCCGCTCCCGCGGCGGCCGCGTGGTGGCCGTCAAGGTCGTCCGGGCCGACCTCGCCGAGGACCCGGAGTTCCGCGAGCGGTTCCGCCGCGAGGTGCACGCCGCCCGCTCGGTCGGCGGGTTCTGGACCGCGGCGGTCGTCAACGCCGACCCGACCGCCGAGCAGCCGTGGCTGGCCACCGAGTACGTGCCCGGGCCGACGCTGCACCAGGCCGTCGTGGACCACGGCCCGCTGCCGGAGGCCACGGTGCGCAGCCTGGCCGCCGGGCTGGCCGAGGCGCTCGGCGCGATCCACCGCGCGCACCTGGTGCACCGCGACCTGAAGCCGGCCAACGTGCTGCTCGGCCCGGACGGGCCGAGGGTGATCGACTTCGGCATCTCGCGGGCGATGGCCGGCAACGCCCTGACCGCGACCGGCATGTTCCTGGGCACGCCGGGCTTCTTCTCCCCGGAGCAGACCCTCGGCACCGAGGTCGGCCCGCCCAGCGACGTGTTCTCCCTCGGCGCGGTGCTGGTGTTCGCCGCGACCGGCACCGGTCCGTTCGGCGAGGAGAGCACGGCCGCGCTGCTGTACCGGGTGGTGCACGCCGAGGCCGACCTGGCCCAGGTGCCCGACGGGCTGCGGCCGCTGCTGGCGGCCTGCCTGGCGAAGGACCCGGCCGACCGGCCGACGCCCGGCGACCTGCTCGACCAGATCGGCGAGTCCAGCCCGCAGGGCAACTCCTGGCTGCCACCCGCGATCAGCGACGTGATCGCCCAGCACGCCACCCAGCTGCAGCAGACGGCGAACGCGCCGCTGCCGGACACTCCCCCGCCGCAGCAGGTCCCGGCGGCGCCCAGGCCTGCGACGCGCTCCTACACGCAGGCCCAGAACGCGGCGCCGCCCGCGCCGGTCGCACCGGCTCCCGCCCCGCCCGCTCCCGTCCCGCCCGCTCCCATGGTTCCCGCGGCGGTGGCGCCCGAACGCATGCGGGACAAGATCGTCCCGGCGCGCCCGAGGCAGACCGCGCAGAACCAGCACCCGGTGGCGCGGGTGCGCAAGGACAACCCGGGCCCGGTGTTCGCCACCGGCGGCCGGTTCCGCGCCGCGATGTCGGCGCTGATCTGCGCGTTGATCATGTTCGGCGCCAACCGGGTGTTCCAGACCTACGGCGGGCTTTCGACCGAGCACGTCGCGATCTTCCGGCTGGGCATGCTGCTGCTGGCCGTCAGCATGCTCTGGTCGATCGGGCGGGTGCTGCTGCCCAGCCTGCGCCTGAAGATCAACAGCGACGGGCTGCTGATCTCCCGCCTCGGCCTGACCCGGGAGATCCCGTGGAGCCAGGTGAACCGCGTCGACGTGGTCGACAACGGCAAGCGAGCGGCGCTGGTGGTGTGGCTGGCCAACGGTTCGAAGCCGCCGTCGAAGTGGTGGCACCGCGCCCCCGCGCACCGAGGCGGAGCCCGGGTCTTCCCGATCGGGGCCACGGGCGGCTGGCTGACCCGCCGCCAGGAAGCGCGCAGGGCCCGAACGGCACTGAGCCAGTACGCCTTCGGCCGCTACGGCACGCACGCCTGACCCCGAGCCGAAGCGCTCCCGATTTGCCTGGAATCGGGAGCCTTCACCTCGCCGGGAGGACGCAGACCGGGGTCGGGGTCGGCACCGGTTCGCTCAGCGGCGTCAGGTCGCCGTTCTCCGCGATGCCGAACGCCTGCACGTCGTTGCTGCGCTGGCCCGCCACGAACAGCACCCGGCCGTCCGGCGACAGCGCCATGTGGCGGGGCTCCGCCACTCCCGCCGGCCGGATGTCGACCAGCCGGAACTCGCCGTCGCTGGAGTCCGCCCGGAACACCGCGATGCTGTCGTGGCCCCGGTTCGACCCGAGCACGAACCGGCCGTCCGGCGTCACCACGACCTCGGCGGCCAGGTTCGGCTGCCCGTAGCCCGGCGGCAGCATCGACAGCGTCCGCCCCGGCTCCAGCGCCCCGATCGCCGGGTCGTAGCCGAACTCGGTGATCGAGGACGCCAGCTCGTTGAGCACGTAGGCGCGTTCCCCGTCCGGGTGGAACGCCAGGTGCCGCGGACCGGCACCGGCCCGCACCGGGACCTCGTGCTTGAGCGCCAGGTGGCCGCTTTCCACGTCGAAGTCGTAGACGTAGACCGAGTCGGTGCCCAGGTCCACGGCGAGCACGTGGCGGCCGGCCGGGTCGGACAGCACCTGGTGCGCGTGCGGGCCCTCCTGGCGCTGCGGGTTCGGCCCGCTGCCGCTGTGCTGCACCACGTGGCACGGCTCGCGCAGCACGCCGCCCTCGGCGATCGGGTGCACCACGAGGTTCCCCGACTCGTAGTTGGCGGTCAGCAGGTACTTGCCGGACGGGTGCACGCTCAGGTGGCAGGGCGCGGCGCCCAGCGTCGGCTGGGAGTTGATCTCGCCGAGCGTGCCGTCGGCGCGCACCGCGAAGGCGACGACCCGGCCCTCCCGCAGCTCGCTGACCGCGAACAGCGTCGCCCCATCGGGTGCCATCGCGAGGAAGGACGGATCGAACGCCTCGGCCACGCTCTCGGTGCACCGCAGCACCCCGCCGGGATCGGCGATCGCCAGCCGGATCCCGTCGGCCGCCGATTCCGCTCCCGTGTACGCCCCCAGGTAGATCCGGTACTCCCCGTTGTCCGGCATCAGCGCCTCGCCTTCCCGTCCGCGGAAACCTCACCGCACACATGATGTCAAGAGCCCGCCACACTCCCCCGACGAGACAACGAACCTCCGCATTCCGCCGAGAGCACGCAACAGATCGCTGCTCAAAGCAACGGCTTGCGGATGAAATCTGCGCAGGCGTCGACATAACCTAATGGCCATGACTGTCGTTCCGTCGCACCTCGAAGCGTCGTCGCAAGCCGCGCGGTACCGCGCGCTCGACGAGCAGTACAGCGCGCACAACTACCACCCGCTGCCGGTCGTGATCGCCGAGGCGTCCGGCGCCTGGATGACCGATGTGGACGGACGGCAGTACCTGGACTTCCTGGCCGGGTACTCGGCTTTGAACTTCGGGCACCGCCACCCCGACCTGATCGCCGCCGCCACCGAGCAGCTCGGTCGCGTCACCCTCACCAGCCGCGCGTTCCACCACGACCAGCTCGGCCCGTTCTGCCGCGAGCTCGCCGAACTCACCGGCACCGACCGGGTGCTGCCGATGAACTCCGGCGCGGAGGCCGTCGAGTCCGCCATCAAGATCGCCCGGAAGTGGGCGTACCGGGTCAAGGGCGTGCCGGAGAACCGGGCCGAGATCATCGTGGCCGGATCCAACTTCCACGGCCGCACGACCACCATCGTGTCGTTCTCCACCGACCCGGTCGCGCACGACGAATTCGGCCCGTACACCCCGGGATTCATCGTCACCGAGTACGGCGACGCCGCGGCGGTCGAGGCCGCTATCACCGAACGCACCGCGGCCATCCTGGTCGAGCCCATCCAGGGCGAGGCGGGCGTGATCGTGCCGCCGGCCGACTACCTGCCCCGGCTGCGCAGGCTCTGCGACGACAACGACGTGCTGCTGATCGCCGACGAGATCCAGTCCGGGCTCGCCCGCACCGGCGAGCTGCTGGCCAGCGAGCACGACGGCATCCGCGCGGACCTCTACACCCTCGGCAAGGCGCTCGGCGGCGGCATCCTGCCGGTGTCCGCGGTGGTCGGCCGCGACGACGTCATCGGCGTCCTGGAACCCGGCCAGCACGGCTCCACTTTCGGCGGCAACCCGCTGGCCTGCGCGGTCGGCCGAGCCGTGGTGCGCATGCTGAGCACCGGCGAGTTCCAGGAGCGCTCGCGCGAGCTGGGAGCGCACCTGCACGCGCGGCTCGGCGAGCTCGTCGGCCGCGGAGCGGTCGAGGTGCGAGGCCGCGGCCTGTGGGCCGGCGTGGAGCTCGCCGCAGGCGGGCCGACGGGCCGCCAGGCCAGCGAGGCGCTGGCCGAGCGCGGCGTGCTGTGCAAGGAAACGCAGGACACGACGCTGCGAATCGCCCCGCCGCTGGTGATCACCCGCGCCGAGCTCGACACCGGCCTCGACGCGATCGAAGCGGTCCTCACCAGCTGACGCGAACACAACGTCCGAGGGGGCGGACCGTTCGTCACGCCAAGCGGCGCGAACGGTCCGTCCGCTCCCCCCCCGTCAGGTCAGGACTTGGCGAGGTCCCGGGAGAGCGCGGTGAGGCGGCTGATCGCGCGGAGGTACTTCTTCCGGTAGCCGCCCTGCAGCATCTCGTCGGTGAACAGCGCCGACAGCGCTTCACCGGAGACCCGCACCGGGATCGCCCGGTCGTAGAGCCGGTCCGCGAGCGCGACCAGCCGCAGCGCGACGTCCTGGTCCGGCGCCGCGTGCACCCCGCTGAGGTGCACCGCGGTGATCCCGTCGACCAGGCGGCCGTACTTCGAGGCGTGCAGCCCGGCCAGGTAGTCGCAGAGCTCGTCGAAGTCGTCCAGCGTCGAGCCGTCGGTGGCCTCCGCGAGCCGGGACAGCTCGTCCTCGCTCATCGGCGGCGGCGCGTCCGGCAGCCCGCGGTGCCGGTAGTCCGGGCCATCGACCCGCACCACGCCGAAGCGCGCGGACATCGCGTGGATCTCGCGCAGGAAGTCCGCCGCGGCGAACCGGCCCTCGCCCAGCTTGTCGGGCAGCGTGTTGGAGGTCGCGGCGATGTGCACGCCCGCGTCGGTGAGCTTCGCGATCAGCTGGGTGACCAGCATCGTGTCGCCCGGGTCGTCCAGTTCGAACTCGTCGATGGCCAGCAGCCGGTGCTTCGAGAGCCGCTCGACGGTCTCGGCGAAGCCGAGCACCCCCACCAGGCTGGTGACCTCGACGAACGTGCCGTAGGACTTCTGCCCCTCGACGGCGTGCCACAGCGATGCGAGCAGGTGCGTCTTGCCGACGCCGAACCCGCCGTCCAGGTAGAGCCCCCGCTTGCCGTCGTCGTTCTTCTTCCGGCCGAACACCCCGCGCAGCCAGGACCCGCCACCGGCGGCGGCGTTGATCCGGTCGGCGAACGCCGAACAGTCCCGGACCGCCTGCTCCTGGCTCGGCTCGTCCGGGTTCGGGATGTAGGTGTCGAAGCGCACCGCGTCGAACATGGGCGGCGGCGTCATCGCCTGGACCAGCTCGTCCGGTGTCATCTCGGGACGGCGGTCGACCAGACGGGGAGAACTCATGCGCAGACCTTATAACCGAACGGGGCATTCCCGGCCGTGCGGGCGCGTGCTCCTGCTCACCCGCCGGACCGGCTCGCGTGGTGGGATTGACCCGTGGTGGACAAGCTCTGGCCGGTCGACGGCGCGCAGCAGGTGGACGACCAACTCGAGGGTTTTTACGCCTACCCCGAGCGGCTGGAACGACCCTGGGTGCGGGTGAACTTCGTCTCCAGCCTCGACGGCGCGGTGACCGTCCGGGGCAGCTCGCGCGGGTTGTCCGCGCCGATCGACCAGCGGGTCCTCGGGCTGATCCGCGACCTCTCCGACGTCGTGCTGGTGGGCGTCGGCACGGCGCTGGCCGAGGGCTACCGCGGCGTGAAGCGCAACGAGGTCCGCGCCGAGCGCCGGGAACGGCTCGGCCTGTCCGCCGTGCCGCCGATCGCGCTGGTCACCGCGCACGCTTCGCTGCCGCCGGAGTCGCCGCTGCTCACCGACACCCTGGTGCCGCCGATCGTGCTCACCTGCGACGCCGCCCCGCAGTCGCGGCGCACGGCGCTCGCCGACGCGGGCGCCGACGTCGTCGTCGCCGGCGACGAACGGGTGGATCTGCACGCGGCGCTGGACGCGCTGAACGCGCGGGGGCTGCGCCGCATCGGATGCGAAGGCGGCCCGACGCTGTTCGGCAACCTCGTCGACGAGGACCTCGTCGACGAGCTGTGCCTCACCCTGTCGCCGCTGCTGGCCAGCGGCGACGCGGGCCGGATCGCCGCGGGGGCCGGTGTCGAGGCGCCTCGGCGGATGCACCTGCAGTCCGCCCTGCACGCGGAATCGCTGCTCCTGCTGCGTTACGCGAGAATGCGTCCGTGACAGTTGGGGCGAGCGCGGACGAAGCCCTGGTGGCTGCCGCCCAGCGCGGCGACGCGGCGGCGTTCGACGCGTTGGTCCGCCGCCACACCGCCAAGATGTACCGGGTCGCGTACCGGATCCTCGGGGACTCCGCCGAGGCCGAGGACGCCGTCCAGGAGGCGTGGGTGTCCGCCTGGCGGTCGCTGGACCGCTTCCGCGGCGAATCGGCGCCCACCACCTGGCTGTTCCGGGTGGTCACCAACGCTGCCCTGGCCACCCTGCGCCGCCGCAAGCTGACCGTCCCGCTGGGACCGACCGCCGATTTGATCTCCGACCGCATCGCGGTCGATCCTGAGGGCTACGTCGTCCGCACCGAGGACGCGGCCCGTGTGCACCGCGCGATCGCGACCCTCGAACCCTCCCAGCGCATCCCGCTGGTGCTCCGCGAGCTGGAGGGGCTGAGCTACGAGGAGATCGCCGAGATGCTCGACGTGCCGGTGGCCGCGCTGCGGTCCCGGCTGCACCGGGCGCGGGCAGTGCTGCTCGCCAGGCTGAAGGAGATGCGCGATGGATGACCGCTCCTTCGATCCGGACCGCCGGCTGCCGTGCGGCCGCACCGACGGCATGCTGCTGGACTTCCTCGCCGACAGCGCCCCGCCGGAACTCGCCGCGCACATCCAGACCTGCCGGGACTGCCAGGCCAGGCTCGCCGAGCTGGACTCCGACTGGGCGCCGGTGCGGCGAACCGCGCACCTGCCGATCGAGCCGCCGCACGGGCTGGTGGAGCGCACACTGATGGCGGTGCGCCTGGTGCGGGGCGGCCGCGACGCGGCGCCGGTGGAGCTCACCCAGGAGGGCGGCAAGCTGCGCGTCTCCCCGCAGGCCGTGGTGCTGCTGACGCGGCGGCTGTGCCTGGAGCTCCTCGCCGAGCGGCCGGGCGTGCACCTGCGCGGCTGCGTCGGCGACGTCGACGAGGTGCGGGTGGACCTGGCGGTCCGCTACCCGCTGCCCGCTCCGGAGCTGGCCGACGCGATCCACCGCGAGCTGACCGCCGCGCTGGGCGAAGCGCTCGGCGCGGGCGCGCCGCAGGTGTGGGTGCGGGTGGCCGACGTCGAGCCGCCGGGAGCCGGGTGACCGCATCGTCACAATGGGTGGTGCGGCCCACAGCCGCGAAAGATCACGTCGAGCAGATGCATCAGAACACGTACGAGCCCAGCCGAGCCCACGCGGCATCGGCGAAACCGGGAAGGAGCAGGATTTCCATGGCCCAGAACAGCGGGAGCCCGCAGAACGCGCAGGCCAAGACCGAGCGCAGCGACGAGAGCCGGCGAATCCCGGAGACCCGGACCGGCAACGCGCCCGCCCGCCTGGCCGACGAGACCTCCCAGGGCAAGACCACCATCGCCGCGTCCGTGGTGCAGAAGATCGCCGGCATCGCGGCCCGCGAGATCTCCGGCGTCCACGCGATGGGCGGCGGCGTGTCCCGGGCGTTCGGCGCCATCCGGGACCGGATCCCGGGCGGCAGCGGCACCTCCTCCACCTCGGGGGTCCAGGTGGAGGTCGGCGAGAAGCAGGCCGCGGTGGACCTGGACATCGTCGTGGAGTACGGCGCGTCCATCGTGGACCTAGCGCGGGCGGTGCGGCGCAACGTGATCACCGCGGTGGAGCGGATGACCGGGCTGGAGGTCATCGAGGTCAACATCGCGGTCAACGACATCCACCTGCCCGACGAGGACGGCGAGGAAGCCGGCCAGCAGACCACGTCCCGCGTCGAGTAGCACCAGGACCGATCGTTTTTCGTGGAGGGCGGCTTCGACATGCCGGGACAGGTTTCCGCCGGTGAGCTGGCCGATCGGGTGCTCGCCCACCCCTCGGTGGTCCGGCTGCACGGCGGGCAGTTCGGCGAGATCGCGTCGTACCTGCCCGGCCGCAAGGTCGTCGGGGTGCGGTTGCCCGAGTCGGGTGCCGCGGAGATCGGCGTCGTGCTGCGCCTCGACCGGCCGTTGCCGGAGGTCCTCGGCGAGATCCGCGGCGCGCTGGCCGAAGCGCTCGGCGACGTCCCGGTGGACATCACCGTGGCCGACGTGATCACCGACGAGCCGCGGGGAGGCGCATGATGGTGCCTGTGCTGCACGAACCGGCCACCACGCGGGCGGCGATCCGCGCTTTCGTCCGGGCCAACCACCCGGACGTCGGCGGTGACCCGGAGGTCTTCGCCGCCGGTCTCGCCGAACTCCGGTACCACCGGCCGCGCGACCGCTACGACGCACCGGTCGTCGTGGTGCACCGACCGCGCGGGATTCGCGGGCTGCTGCACCGGATCAGCGCCCGCCGGGCCCGCCGCAACCGGCCACCACGAGTCCGGTGACCATCAAAGTCAGTTCCTCAGCAGGAGGGTTGCACCCATGAACGCGACGCAGACCGGCTTGCTCGCCGGCCTCATCCTCGGCACCGCCGCGGCGGTCGCCGGCTTCACCGGGTTCCTGATCGCGCTGGCGGTCGGCGCCGTCGGCCTGGTGATCGGCCGGGTCCTGGACGGGGAGCTGGAGATCGGCGACATCCTGGGCCGGGGCCGGGACCGATGACGGCCACCACCGGACCGGCCGCGGCCGAAGAACCCGGCCACGACGACGATCCGGCCGAGCGGGGCCGGTTGCAGATCAGCCGCACGGTGCTGCGCAAGATCGCCGAGCACACCGCCGACCAGGACCCCGGCAGCGCCCGGCGGCGCCACCGCCTCGGCGGGGGCCGGCAGGGTGCCACGGCGCAGGTGTCCGGTCCGGACGACGCGCTGCGGATCCGGCTCGACGTCGCGCTGCGCTACCCGTCGCCGGTGCGCGAAACCGTGGCGTCCATGCGGGAGCGGATCGGGGCGGAGCTCCAGCGCCTCACCGAGTTCCGGGTCCGCGCCGTGGACGTGACCGTGTCCGCCCTCGTCCCCGCCGACGTGCCGCCGCGAGTGGAGTGAGCCATGCGCCTGTTGGTACGCCTGATCACCACGCTGCTGGGCTTGGCCGTCGCGGCGGGCGGCGCGCTCCTGGCGATCGAGGCGGTGTGGGTCCTGGCGCGCCCCGGCACCGGCGGCCTCATCGTGCCCTGGCAGCAGGTCCACATCGGACTGAGCTCGCTGTCCTGGCAGGACCCGCAGGTCCTCGCGACCGCGGCGTTGGTCGCGGTGGTGGGCGTGCTCCTGGTGCTCATCGCGATCAACGCCGGGGCCAAGGACATCCGGCTGCACGACCCGGCGCCGGAGGTCACCGTGACCACCGACCGGCGCTCGCTGGCCCGGCTGGTCGGGCACCAGGTGCGCGGCCAGGACGGCGTCGCGGTCGCCTCGGTCACCGCGGGCTCGAAGCGGGTCCAGGTGAAGGCGACCGCGCAGTTCCGGGAACCCGGCGACCTGCGCGCCCGGCTGACCGAGACCGCCGAGCACGCCGTGCAGGACCTGCCGCTGCGCAGCACCCCGAAGGTGCTGGTGTCGGTGACCGTGCCGAAGGAGCAGCGATGACGAGGCGGGAGATCAAACCGAGCACGACGCCGGTCGCGCGCGGCCAGTCCTTCGAGCGCGGCGTGGTCATCGCGCTCGGGTTGCTGGCGCTGGTCGCCGGCGTGATCGCGCTCCTCGTCGGCACCGGTTGGCTGGGCGTCTTCCGCGCGCAACGGCCGCTGGCCGACCCGATCCTGGTGCAGTGGCTGCGGGACAACTCGCAGGCGGCGATCGCGGTGGCGATCGTGCTCGGCATCGTGCTGTTCGTGCTCGGCCTGTGGTGGGTGGTGCGGGCCCTGCGCCCGGAGCCTCGGCCGTCCCTCGTCCTGGAACGCGGCAACGGCAGCCTGGCGGTGACGAGCGCGGCGCTGACCGAAGCCGTGCGCGCCGACGCCGAGCGGGTCACCGGGGTCAAGCGGGCTCGGGTCCGGATGGCGGGCAGCGAGCAGCGCCCGGCGCTGCGGCTCACGCTGTCGTTGCAGGAAGGCACCAACGTGCGCCACGTTTGGGAAGAACTCGACGAGAAGGTGCTTTCCCGCGCTCGCGAATCGCTGGGAATGGATACCTTGCCAACGGCGATCCGACTGCAGCTGGACCGCGCGCCTCGCCAACGCGTCCACTGACCGACCAAGGAGGACCCGGTGCTCCCACTGCAACCGCCGGTGAAGCCGATGCTGGCCAGCCCGGTCGAGGGCATCTCCCGGCAGGGCGGCCTGCTGTTCGAACCGAAGTGGGACGGCTTCCGGTGCCTGGTGTTCGCCGATCCGCAGGCCGAGCAGCCGGTGCTGCTGCAGTCCCGCACCGGCCGCCCGCTCAACCGGTACTTCCCCGACGTCCTGCGGACCGTCGCCGAACACCTCGACCGGCCCGCGGTGCTGGACGGCGAGCTCGTGGTGATCCGGCGCGACGACGTCGGCGACCGGCTGGACTGGGACGCGCTGGGCGAGCGCATCCACCCGGCCGCCAGCCGGGTCAAGGTGCTCGCCGAGAAGACGCCGGCCACCTTCATCGCCTTCGACCTGCTGGCGCTGGACGACCGGGACCTCACGGCAGCGCCGCAGACCGAGCGCCGCGAGCTGCTCGCCGGCCTCGGCCTGGACCACGACGGGCTGCGCACCACGCCGGTCACCGACGATCCGGACACCGCGGCGGAGTGGTTCCGGGTGTTCGAGGGCGCGGGGCTGGACGGCGTGATCGCCAAGCCCACCAACGGCGAGTACGTGCCGGGCAAGCGGACCATGTTCAAGATCAAGCACTCCCGCACCGCGGACTGCGTCGTCGCCGGGCTGCGCTGGCACGCCAAGACCGAACCCGGCACCGCGGTGGGTTCCCTGCAGCTCGGGCTGTACGACGACCGGGGCGTGCTGCACCACGTCGGCGTCGTCGGTGCCTTCCCGGCCGCGCAGCGACGCGCGCTGGCCACCGAGCTCGCCGAGCTGATCACCGACGGGGAGCACCCGTGGCTGGGGCCCGACGCGGCGGACGGGCGGCGGCTGCCCGGGTCGGTGAACCGCTGGAGCAGCACCGAGCAGCCGTGGGTGCCGCTGCGCCCGGAACGCGTCGTCGAGGTCTCCTACGACCACACCGAAGGCGCCCACCCGGGCCGGTTCCGGCACACCACGCAGTTCGTGCGGTGGCGCCCCGACCGCGACCCCGGATCCTGCCGCTACGACCAGCTCGACGAGCCCACGCGGTACGACCTCGAAGCAGTGCTCGACGGCGATGTCGACCGGGGAGCCCGCGTCGACGGGTAATGTCACGACCCGTGGCAGCACAACGCATCGCGGTGATCGGTTCGGGCGGTATCGGTGGGGTTCTCGCGGAAGCTGCGCATTCCGCCGGGCACCAGGTGACGATGTGCGTCCGGACCCCGTTCGACCGGCTGACGCTGGAAACCCCGGGCCGCACCGGGGAGATCCCGGTCTCGGTGGTGACCGAGCCCGGCGCGCTCGGCGAGTACGACTGGGTCCTGCTGACGACGAAGGTCCAGGACGCGGCGAGCGCGGCCGGCTGGCTGCGGAAGCTGGACGACGGGCGCGCCCCGGTCGTGGTGGTGCAGAACGGCGTCGAGCACCGCGAATCGATCGCCGGGCTGGGTCTGCAGGCCAAGGTGCTGCCCGCGCTGATCTACGTGGCCGCCGAGCGGGTCCGGCCCGGGCACGTGGTCCGCAGAGGCCCCGCCACCATGCAGGTCGAGGCCGGCGAGATCGGCGAGCGCTTCGTCGAGCTGGTCTCCACCGACGACCTGAGCGCCCGGACCACGTCGGACTTCCGCACCGCGGCGTGGCGGAAGATGCTGACGAACCTGGCGCCGAACCCGATCACCGCGCTGACCCTGCGCCGCCTCGACGTGCTGCGCGAGCCCGACATCCTGGACCTGAGCAAGGGCGTGCTCGCCGAGGCCGTCGACGTCGCCCGCGCCGAAGGCGCCCGGCTGACCCACGCCGACGCCGAGAAGGTGCTCTCGGACTACATCGAGAAGTTCCCGCCGACCAACGGCACGTCGATGCTCTACGACCGGCTGGCGGGCCTGCCGACCGAGCACGAGCACATCACCGGAGCGCTGGTGCGCGCGGCGGACGAGCACGACCTCCCCGTCCCGCTCAACCGGACCCTCCTGACCCTGATGCGCGCCCTCCGCCCGATGCGGATGCCGTCCATCTGACCTCGCCGGCCGGGGTCAGTTGGCGCCGGTGTCCTTGGGGCCCGCCTCATCGGACTTCCCGTCGCCGCCCTTCGTCGCGCCGACCGAACCGACCGAGGCGACGACGACGCAACCGATGGCGACCCACTGCCAGCCGCCCAGCATCTCGCCCAGCACCAGCAGCCCGGCCAGCGCCGCCACCGCGGGCTCCAGGCTCATCAGCACGCCGAACACCCGCGGCGGCATCCGGCGCAGCGCCTCCAGCTCCAGCGAGTACGGCACCACCGAGGACATCAGCGCGACCACCAGCCCGGCGATGAGCACCGCCGGGTGCAACAGCGCCGTCCCGGCCTCGGCGATGCCGAACGGCGCCGCCACCAGCGCGCCGAACGCCATGCCCAGGGCCAGCCCGGATCCGCCGCTGGTCCGGCTGCCGAGCTTCGCTCCGACCAGGATGTAGCCGGCCCACAGCGCGCCGGCCATCAGCGCGAAGGCGACCCCAACCCAGTCGAGCCCGCCCTCCACCCGGGCCAGCAGCACCACGCCGGTGCCGGCCAGCACGGCCCAGACGATGTCCAGCTTGCGGCGGGAGCCGATCACCGCCACGGCCAGCGGGCCGAGGAACTCGATGGTGACCGCAGCGCCGAGCGGAATCCGCTCGAACGCCTGGTAGATGCAGACGTTCATGCCGGCGAGCACCGCGCCGTAACCGGCTACCACCGCCAGCGTCTTGCGGTCCATGCGCAGCGACGGCCGCCACACCGCCAGCAGGATCACTGCGGCGAAGGTCAACCGCAGCGCGACCACGCCGGACGCCCCGGCCGTGGTGAACAGCTGCTTGGCGAACGCGGCGCCGACCTGCAGGCTGATCACGCCCAGCAGCACGAGCATCGGCGGCGGGATCGCCCCGAGTGCGCGCGCGGAGACGTGCTCCACGCTGAACAGCGACCGCCTGTTCGACGATGCCCCCGAGCCGACCTGCGCGACGTGCACGATGCTCCTCTGCCTCCGCCAACCGCTTCCCGCCGCACGTTATCCCGCTACCGGCCGCGACCGTCACCCGATTGTCAGGGCCCTCACCGGGGCCTCACCCGGATCATGCGATGCTGACCCGGTCCAGCGACCACCGCGCCAGCCGACTAGGAGTACCCGTGCCGCGCACCACTCACCGGGTCGGGGCCGCACTACTGCCGTTGCTGCTGCTGGTGGTCGCCGCCTGTTCGGCTGGGCCGTCGGACCGGCCCGCGGTCGCCTACCACGACGGCGAGCAGCAGGTCGTCCCCGCGCCGCAGCCGCCGAAACCGGCCCCCGTCCCGCCGCTGGGCTCCCCCGGCGACGACGCGCAGAGCTGGGAGGACTGCACCGAGCAGACGCGCACGGAGCTCGGCGGTCTGCCAGCGGGCATGACGTTCTCCTGCTCGCGGCTGATCAGCACGCTCGACGCCCCGGAAGCCCCGGAACGCGGCACCGCGCGCATCTCGCTGATCCGCGCCGGTTCCGGCCACGTGCCACTGGTGGTGCTGGGCGACGTCGGCGGCGAGCCGGGCACGACCTACGCGGCCCGGCTGGCCACGCAGCTGCCGGCGGAACTGCGCAACACCTTCGACATCATCGGGATGGACCGGCGCGGCACCGGCGAATCCGATCCGGCCGACTGCGTGCCGCCCGCGCAGCGCGATGCGATCGTCGGCTTCGACCCGCGCGCCACCGACCGCGCCGCGCTGGACCGGCTGCTCGAATCGGTGCTGTCGGCGAGCCAGGAATGCCTGCTCGACCTCGACGAGCGGCTGCAGGCCTACGACACCTGGCGAGCAGCTTCTGACCTGGAAGAACTCCGCCTGGAGCTGGGCGTGCCGCGGCTGCACGCGATCGGGCGCGGCGAAGCGGCGCGCCTGCTGACGACCTTCGCGGAGCGCTTCCCCGGTTCGGTCGGCCGGCTGGTGCTCGACGGCGCGCCCGACCCGACCCGCGACGCCATCGGCCAAGCGGAATCGCAGGCGGAGAGCGCGGAGCAGGCCTTCGACGTGTTCGCCGCCGACTGCGTCAGCCGCGGCTGCCCGCTGGGTCCCGAGCCGCGCAAGGTGGTCGGCGATCTGGTCGAGCGGACCCGAGGCACGCCGCTACCGGCGCCGGGCACCTCGGTCGGCGCCGGCCGGGTGGTGCAGGCGATCCTGCTGGGGCTTTCCGATCGGGCCACCTGGCCCGCCCTCGCCGATGCGCTGGCCGCGGCCGGTCGCGGCGACGGCGCCGGTCTCGCCTCGATCAGCGCGCCGCTGGTCGCCGACCAAGGCGTCAACCCGCCGTGGCTGGACGGCGACCTGATCACCAGCTGCAACGACACGACGGTGCGCGTGCCGCCGCAACGCACCGGCGAGCTCGCGCTGGACTGGGTGAACCGGTTCCCGCTGTTCGGCGGTGCCGCCGCTCAGCGGCTGGTGTGGTGCGGGTCGTGGCCGGTCCCGCAGCAGCCGCTGCCCTCGCCGCGCCGCCCGGACCTGCCACCGATCCCGGTGATCAGCACCGCGAACGACCCGCAGCTGCTGGGTCTGGGCACCGATCACATGGCCGAGCAGATGCCGACCGGGGTGCTGCTGCGCTGGCAGGGCGCCGGGCACGGGGCCATCGGCAAGTCGCCGTGCATCACCGAAGCGGTCAGCCGGTTCCTGGTGCAGGGCACCGTGCCGACGGAAGGCATGGCCTGCCCGGGGTGATCCCGCAACACCCCGGACAGACCCCCGCGGCTCAGCCGCAGCTCGAGCAGCAGCCACAGGAAGGACCGCTGCAGCTGCCGCAACAGCTGCAGCCACCCTGGGCTTCCGGTGCACGTTCGGCTTCGGTGCGGACCATCTTGGCCTCCCGCGTCGTGACGAATACCAACGGTTGCGATGGTGCTCGCCGACGGAGCAACCGAGACACCGCCGGGCGAGGGAAACACGTTGGGCCAACCCGCTGAACAGGACACATGAACGCATAGCGATCTGTAACCGGGTGCGAAATGCGCATGACGACTGCGCCGACCGGGTGAGAAGATCCACTCCTCGCACGAGGAGGAAACGTGTCCGACGAGCGCCACCAGGCCGTCCTGCTGATCACCGGCATCCAGGCCGCCGGGAAGTCCACCATCGCCCAGGGGGTCGCCGAAGAGCTCCCGCGCTCGGTGCACCTGCGCGGCGACGCGTTCCGCCGGATGGTGGTCGGCGGCCGCGAGGAGATGTCCGCGCCGCCGTCCGACGAGGCGCTGCGCCAGTTGCGGTTGCGCCACCGGTTGACCGCGCAGGCCGCGGACTCGTACTTCGCGGCGGGGTTCACCGTCGTCGCTCAGGACGTGATCCTGGGCGAGCACCTGGCGGAGATGGCCGAGAACATCGGCAGCCGGCCGCTGCTCGTGGTCGTCCTCGCGCCATCGACCGCGGCGATCGCGGAGCGCGAGGCGGGTCGCGGCAAGACCGCGTACGACAGCTGGGCGATCGCGGAGCTGAACGCCGTGCTGCACGAGCAGACGCCACGCATCGGCCTGTGGCTGGACACCTCCGACCAGACCCCGGAGCAGACCGTCGCGGAGATCCTCGACCGGGCCTGGACCGAAGCCGTGATCTGATCCCGCCCCGCGTTGTCCCGCGGTTTCAACTGAAACTGCGGGACGTCATCGGCCGTAGTAGTAGTCCTGGTACTCCGGAGGCTGGTACTGCGACTGCACGACGCCGTTGGTGACCGAACCGATCACGCCGAGCACGATGAACACGATCAGCAGGACCCGTCCGCCCTGGGACATCACCAGCGGGCGCGTGCCCGGCGACTGGCGCGGCGGGTTCTCCTCCGCGCGCGCATCGCCGAACAGCTTCTTCGGGTAGGCGCCGGTCAGCAGGTAGAAGTAGGCGTTCGTGCGGTAGCTGTAGCGCAGCACCGCCGCGGAGGCGTCGAAGACCGGCCGCGGGTTGCGGCCCAGGACCAGCACGATCAGCCAGATGAAGAACGCCAGCACGCCGAAGCCCTGGGTGACGATCGCGCTCACGATCGCGGCCGGGATCACCAGGATGATCCGGAAGAGCACCGCCCACCGGTTCAGCTCGCCGGGCCGGATGTCGGCCTGCACCGGGTAGTCCGGCTCGGGCACCAGGAACGGCGGGTACTCGTCGACGAGCAGCATGTTCGACGCCACCACCCGGGCCTGGTAGCCGACGAACAGGCACAGGAACCCGGCGATCCAATCTGGCAGCCGCCCCAGGAACAGCGCGGCGAACCAGCCGAGGATCACCACGACGGCGGCCGCGATGGACAGCAGCCAGAGCACGATGAAGTGCGGGATCAACAGCAGCAGTCGCAATAGGACGGTCCAGCGCCGCTGCCGTTCCGGGGGAACCACCTCCAGCTCGGGAAGGAACAGGCCGTCGGCTTCCGCGGGCTGGTCGCTCATCATCGCCTCCCGAGTCCGGTGTGGAGCGCGGCGACTGTAACCACCGCCCCTGGGGCCGGCCGGGATTCGGCTGGCGGCACGCGCTCTCCGTCATCCGATCTGGTGAACGGCGGGCACGGCAGCTCACGTGCGGGCGTTCCACGGCGTTTTCCCGGCGAGCGATTGATTCCACAAGCAGGGAGGAGCCTCCACATGTACGAGACCGGATACCTGTCAGATCGCGGTGTCCAGGGACGGATTCGCCGTGGTGCCAAGCGAGTGCCGGATCGCGAAGGTCTTGGCAAACCCGGCCGACCAACGCATCGGCGCGTGCATCGCGGACTGGATCATGTCCAGCGACGGGACGCGGAGCGGCCTCCTCGCACGCCCGTCCGCCACGAGCGCGCGCCCCCGCATCTGAAGAGCACCGACCACTGTGGACCATGTGGGCCGTGTGGCGGACGGCCGGCTCGATGGCCGACTCGTCCGAACGCGGCACGGATCGCGAATAGCCGCCCGACGGTGCCGTGGTGAGGCGCTACGGTGGGGCCGTGGAGCGCGGCGACCGGGATGAGGAGACCGAGCGCCTCGGTGATGACCTGCACGGGCTCGACCCGGAGGATCCCGAGGTGCAGGCCTTCGCTGAGCATCGCGACCGGATGCAGCGGCCGAACTCCGAGGCCACCGTGGAGGGCATGCTGCGCGGCGTGGACGACTTCGCGCAGAGCGTGAACCGGGCGAACGGTCACCGCAGGCTGATGGCCGTCGCGGTGGTCCTGCTGATCCTGTTCGGCGTGCTGTTCACGGTCTGGAACGCCGTCTCGTTCGTGTTCGGCACCTTCCTCGGCTGATCTGTCGGGGCCGTGGGGCATGCTCGACGCCTGCCGTCGAATCGGAGTACCCGTGATCGAGACCGACCGCGAACGAGTCCTGGCCTACCGGCACGCCGTCCAGCAGTTGGACCGGTCCGCAGGCGCCGTCGAGAACCTCGGAGTGCTGCCGCTCGGCGTGCCGGACACCCCGGCGGGCTCGGCGCTGCAGTCGGTGCGCACGCGGGTCCCCGGAGCAGAGCTCCCGAACTCGGTGGTCCTCGCCTGGTCGGTGCGCGGCAGCGCGCACCTGCACCGCGCCGCGGACCTCGCGGAGCTGGCCGGCCGGCTCTACCCGATGTCGGACGCGGACGTGGTGGCGCGGATGCCGGTCATGAAGTCGGTCGACGCCCCGCTCGCGGTGTTCGGCAAAACGGTCGCGGCGATGCGCGAGCACTCGCTCGAACCGACGGACCGGGGCACGCTGAGCGCGGCGGTCACCCGCGACGTCCCGGAAGCCTCGGCGTGGTGCAAGGCCTGCGAATCGACCCACGTCTTCTACTCGCTGTACCTGCAATCCGGGCTGGCGGCGGGCATCCGGCTCGTCCGCGCATCCGGGCGGCTGCGGATCACGGCGGCCCCGAAGTGGCACGTCCCGCAGCGGCCCGCCCGGACCGACGACCTGATCAAAGACGTGCTGCGCCTGCTCGGCCCCGGCTCGATCACCGACGTTGCCGCGCTCCTCGGCACCAGCGCCACCGCGCTGCGGCCGGTCTGGCCGACCGACCTCGTCGAGGTCTCGGTCGCCGGGAAGCAGTCGTGGTTCGTGCCGGACGCCATCGCGGCGCTCGACTCGCCGCCGTCACCACGGGGCGTGCGGCTGCTGCCGACCGGCGACCCGTACCTGCAAGCCCGGGACCGCGCGGAGCTGCTGCCGGATCCCGCGCACCGGAAGGTCCTCTGGCGGGCGGTCGGCTCTCCCGGGGCCCTGCTCGCCGACGGTGAGATCGTCGGCACCTGGCGAGCCAGGAAGGCCGGCAGCAAGCTCCAGGTGGACGCGACGGGCTTCCGCGCCCTGAGCGCCGCCGTCCGCGAGGAGGTGGAAACCGAGGCCCAGCAGTTGGCCGGGACCAGAGGGGCGAAGTCGGCCGTGGTGGCGTTCGACTCGATCTGAGACCGCGCCGATGCAGTTGATCTTCGCACGGATTAGCGTGGAGGCATGGATCCGGTCGCAGGAACCCCGAAGGTCACCAAAACCGATCAGGAGTGGCGGGAACAGCTCAGCCCGAACGAGTACGCGGTGCTGCGCCAAGCCGCCACCGAGCCGGCCTGGCAGGGCGAGTACGTCGACACCAAGACGGTCGGGGTCTACGAGTGCCGCGGCTGCGGGGCCGAATTGTTCCGCAGCGACACCAAGTTCGAATCGCACTGCGGCTGGCCGTCGTTCTACGACCCGACCGACAGCGACGCGGTGATCCTCCGCGAGGACCGGTCGCTCGGCATGGTGCGCGTCGAGGTCCTGTGCGCGTCCTGCCACGGCCACCTGGGCCACGTGTTCGAGGGCGAGGGCTACCCGACCCCCACCGACCAGCGCTACTGCATCAACTCGATCGCCGTCCGCCTGACCCCGGCGGAGTGAGATCACACGACGACTTCGACCTTGCACGGAAGCTTCGGCGCGCGGGACAGCCTCGCATCGGCGGTCAGCAGTGGCACATCCAGACCAGCAGCCAGCGCCACGTAGAGCGCATCGTAGAACGTGATGGCACCACGCAATTCCCACGCAGCTTGGCTGAGCGGACCTACGTGCGGATAGCGGTGGTCGATCAAGTGCTTCATCGCCAGGAGCGCAGTCGTCGCGGCTTCCTCCTCGATCTGCCCGCCCAACTCCTGCCTTCTAAGCACGTTCCCGACCTCGGCGTCGACATGGTGCGGTGCATGGCACTCGCTCTGCAGCAGCTGATGCCGCAGCTGGCGAGCCTCGTCCGACACGACGGTGGTTGCCAACACGAGAGTCGAGGCGTCCACGACGAATTCCTTCACCGCCGATCAGCATCCTTTGCCGCGAGGATGCTTTCGACGGTCACTCCGGTACCGCGATCGCGAGCGAGTGCTGCCTCAACAGCCGCGAGCGCTTCTTCCTTCGTTCGCCGCGATGCCATGCGCACGATCTCATCGCGCATGTACGTCTGCAGCGACATCCCAGCGGATCGCGCTCGTTTGCGGATCGTCTCGTAAGCCTCTTCCGGGATGTCCCGGATCTGAATGGTCGCCATAGCGCGACAGTAGCGCAACAGCGCTACTATCGCGCTACTCTGACGCCTTGTACCCGTTCAGGGAAGGCGGGTGACCAGGTCGGGGACGTCGACGCGGTGACCGGTGTAGAACGGGATCTCCTCGCGGACGTGCAGGCGGGCCTCGGTGCCGCGCAGGTGGCGCATCAGGTCCACGATCCGGTGCAGCTCGTCGGCCTCGAAGGCCAGGATCCACTCGTAGTCGCCCAGCGCGAAGGACGCCACCGTGTTCGCCCGGACGTCCGGGTAGTCGCGGGCTTCCTTGCCGTGGTCGGCCAGCATCGTGCGGCGCTCGTCGTCCGGCAGCAGGTACCACTCGTAGGAGCGCACGAACGGGTACACGCAGATGTACTTGCGCGGCTCCTCGCCCGCCAGGAACGCCGGGATGTGGCTCTTGTTGAACTCGGCCGGGCGGTGCAGCGCGACGTTGCTCCACACCGGCTCGGACGCCTGCCCCAGCGGGGTCTCCCGGCGGAACCCGGTGTAGGCCGCCTGCACTTCCTCGATCCGCTCGGCGTGCCACCAGATCATGAAGTCCGCGTCGGCGCGCAGCCCGGAGACGTCGTAGACGCCGCGAACCACGACGCCGGTCTCGGCCAGCGAGTCCAGGTACTCCTGGGTCTGCTGCGCGGCCTTGGCCCGGTCCTCGGGCAGCGTGCCCTGCTCGATCCGGAAGACCGACCACATGGTGTAGCGGATGGTGTCGTTCAGCTCGTTGTAGTTCAGCCGCGCCATGCGTTCATGCTCCCACCTCGCGGCGACCGGCCTGCAGCAGGTCCCGCGTGATATCGGTCGCTGCCGCGGTCCCGGTTGCGATGCACGCCGGAACGCCGACCCCGTGCAGCGCGGCGCCCGCGATCGCCAGCCCGGGCACCTCGGCCACGGCGCGCTCGACGTCGGCGACCAGGTCGAGGTGTCCCACGCCGTACTGCGGCAGCCCGCCGCCCCAACGCGTCACGACGGAGTCCACCGGAGCCGTGGAGATCCCGGTCAGCTCCGTGAAGTCGGCCAGGACCCGGCGCAGCACTTCGGCGTCGTCCAGCCGCAGCTCGGCGGTCTCGCCGAACCGCCCGACCGAACCGCGCACCAGCAGCTCGCCCTCGGCGCCGCGCAGGTGCGGCCACTTCTTGCTGGAGAAGGTGAATGCCTTGGCGGTGAACGGGGTTCCGTCCGCGTGCTGCTCGCCGCGCGCGATCAGCACGCCCGATGCCTCCGGCAGCCGCGTGTCGGGCGGCAGGGCGAGCCCGACCACGATCGAGGAGGACAGCTCCACCTCGGCCAGCTTCGCGGCCGCCGCCGGAACGACGTCACCGAGGAGCCGCCGAGCCGCCGGAGCGGGCACGGCGAGGACCACGGCGTCGACGTCCAGGAACTCCGGGCTGGGCGCGGCGCCGATCTCCAGGCGCCATCCCTGCTCCGCCCGCGCCAGCTGCCGCACCGGGAGTCCTATCCGAACCTCGGCGCCGGCGGCGATCAGCAGCCGGTCGACCAGCTCCCGGTAGCCGTAGCGGAACGCGCCGAACACCGGCGGCTTCGGCGCATCCGCCGGTTTCGGCGCGGGCAGCGCCGCCGCCACGGCAGCGGTGATCGACTCCGCTCCGGCGTCGAGCGCTGCGGCCAGCGCCGGGATCGTGGCCCGCAGGCCGAGCCGGTCGGCATCGCCCGCGTAGACGCCGCCGAGCAGCGGTTCGACGAGACGGTCGACGACCTCGTCACCCATCCGCCCGCGCAGCAGCTCGCCCACCGAGATGTCGGCGCCGCCGAGCCGGACCGGCGGCAGTTCCGCCTCCGCCCGGACCGCGGCCACTCCCGCCGGGGAAAGCACGTCCTGCACCGCCTCCGGCGAAGCCGGGACGCCCATCACGGTTCCGCCGGGCAACCGGCAGGTCCGGCCGCCGGCGCGCACGGTCGCGGACACCCTGCCCGGGTGCACGACCTCTTCCGGCACGCCGAGCTCCTCGGCCAGCTGCCGGACTTCCGGACGCCGGTCGAGGAACGCCTCCGCCCCGACGTCGTAGCGGCAGCCGGCGAGCTCGACGGTGCGGAGCTTGCCGCCGAGGCGCTCGCCCTGCTCGAAGAGCACGATCTCGGCGTCCGGCCCCAGCTCGCGGCGGAGCCGGTAGGCGGCGACGAGACCGGCGATGCCGCCGCCGACGACTGCGACCCGGCGCGTCATCACTGCTGCTTGCTCGCGGTGTGCACCAGCTCGACGACGCGGGTGAGCACCTCGGGGTCCGTGCTGGGCAGCACGCCGTGACCAAGGTTGAAGATGTGGCCGCCGGCCGCCTTGCCCTCGCCGAGGATCCGGTGCACCTCGCGCTCGATCGCGTCCCATCCGGCGAAGAGCAGCGCCGGGTCGAGGTTGCCCTGCACCACCGGCGCGGCGGCATCCGGCTCCGCCGCGCGCAGCCGCGCCGCGGCCTCGTCCAGCGGCATCCGCCAGTCCACGCCGACGACGTCGGCTCCAGCGGAGCGCATCGCGCCGAGCAGCTCGCCGGTGCCCACCCCGAAGTGGATCTTCGGCACGTCCGCGATCTCGGCGACGGCGGCGAAGATCCGCCGGCTGTGCGGCAGCACGAATTCGCGGTAGTCGCGCAGCGACAGGGCCCCGGCCCAGGAGTCGAAGAGCTGGATCGCGTCCACCCCGGCCGCCAGCTGCACCTTCAGGAACTCCAGCGTGGTGTCGGCCAGCCGGTCCAGCAGGGCGTGCCAGGTCTTCGGGTCGGAGTGCATGAGCGCCTTGGTGCGCTCGTGGTTGCGGCTCGGGCCGCCCTCCACCAGGTAGGACGCCAGCGTGAACGGCGCACCGGCGAACCCGATCAGCGGCGTCTGCCCCAGCTCGCGCACCAGCAGCCCGATCGCGTCGGCGACCGGCGCGACCTGCGCCGCGTCCAGCGTCGGCAGCGCCGCGACGTCGGCCGGGGTGCGCACCGGGTTCGACACGACGGGGCCGGTGCCCGCGACGATGTCCAGCCCGACGCCCGCGGCGTACAGGGGCAGCACGATGTCGCTGAACAGGATCGCGGCGTCGACCCCGTGCCGGCGCACCGGCTGCAGGGTGATCTCGCTGACCAGTTCCGGCGTCAGGCACGCCTGCAGCATCGGCACGCCCTCGCGGAGCTTGCGGTACTCGGGCAGCGAACGACCCGCCTGCCGCATGAACCAGACCGGGGTGTGCCGGGGGGTGCCGCCGCGGGCGGCAACCAGCAGGGGGGCGTCGGCCAGGTTCCGGCGGGCCGAGGCCGGCGCGGGGTTCGCGGAGTTCGTCATCGAGGTCGCTGTCCGTAGGTCGAGAGGCGTCCCGGGGACGGCGCCACGGCGGGCCGACCGGGCTTACGCGGCAATCTTCGCACGCACCGGCCCGCCCCTTTCCCCTGCCTCGGCGCCCCGCCGAGGACGACTCTGAGGCCGGTCGCGAAGCGTCTTCATCCCCCGTTCGGCGTGCCTCCGCAACCGCCCGCGCCCGGCCGCATACAGTCTGCGGCGTGACGGAGATGCCGGTGGCGCCCGAGGTTTTCCGGCAGGCGGTTGCCGCGTTGACGTCTTCGCGTCCGCGAGCGGAGATAGAGCTGACCGAGGTGGGGCCGCCCAAGCGCCTCGCTCCTTGGGCTCATGCGCTCGCAGCGGAGGCGAACGGCCCGGCCGGTGAGCTGGCCACCGCCCGCTTGGTGCTGCTCTACGACCCGGAAGGCCAGGAGGCGTGGGCGGGCGTGCTGCGGCTCGTCGTCTACCTGCGGGCCGAACTCGATCCGGAACTGGCCACCGATCCGCTGCTGCCGGCGGTCGGCTGGTCGTGGCTGACCGATGCGCTGGAGGATTCCGGCGCGTCCTGGACCGCACTGGGCGGCACGGTCACGCTGACCTCGTCGGCCCGCTTCGGCGACATCGCGGGCCCGGCCCGCAGCCACGATCTGGAGTTGCGCGGTTCGTGGACGGCCACCGACGCGGAGCTGGCGCCGCACGCGGCGGCGTTCCACGAGTTGATGGCGAGCGCGGCGGGCCTGCCGCCGGAAGGCGTCTCGATGCTCGGCGGGCGGTCCGGGACGGCGCACCGCGACTGATCGCGAGATCGCCCGATCACCGGCTGTGTCGGCCGACTCCGGCGCGTAAGGTTCGGCGCAACCGATCCCGTTTCCGTGGCGGCCGACACGCCGATGCGCGATTTCCTTTCGCGAAGACCCTGCGAGGCCGCCGAAACCGTTGATTGCGCAAGTTATTCACAATCCGCGTTCGTGTTACGTCGCTTGGCCACGCTCCGACGTTACGGAGATAGCTCATAGTCACCCAAAAGAGCGATGCGATCATGTTCAGGTAACAACTCGATCGGGATAGATACCCGATTGATCGTCCCGCTGACCCGCTTGGGCGGTTACGCTGCCCCCGACGACACCACTTTCGGTCGATCAGTGGCGCGGCTGATTGGTCGAGAGTCCCGGTGCCGGTCGGGGGGCACGACCGACTCCAGGGAGGTAGTGACGTGGCTGCCGTCGGCTTAGGTCAGGCCGCTCGAACCACGCCCGCCGGCGCTTTGCCGGCCAACATGGTCCCGCACCCGCGGGAAGAGCTGTTCACGGTGCTCGTGGTGGACGACCATCCGCTGCTCCGGGAGGCAATCGCCGCCCGGTTGCTGCAGATGGGCGCCGGCACGGTGCACGAGGCCGCATCCATGGCCGAAGCCAGGGCTCGCGCCCTGGCGACCGGTCCGTGCGACCTCGCAATTCTCGATCTCGGACTCCCGGACGGGACCGGCATCGAGCTGGTAACCGAACTCCGGAGCCAGGGCTGGCCACGGATCGTGGTGCTCGCTTCGTCCGATGACCCGTATGCGGTCCGGGCCGCCTTCCAGGCAGGTGCGCAGGCGTACCTGCTGAAGTCGGCCTCGCCCATGGTGGTCACCGACGGTGTGCGCCGCGTGCTCGATGGCGGCGTGTACGCCGATCCCAGCGTGGCTCCGGTGCTTGCCGCCGGTACCCGCGTGCCGGGAACGGACAACACGCCTCGCGAGCTGTCCGGGCGCGAGGTCGAGGTGCTCCAGTTGGTGGCCGACGGCCGTTCCAACAAGGAGATCGGCGAGGCGCTGAACCTGTCCGCGCTCACGGTGAAGAGCCACCTGTCGCGGATAGGGCGCAAGCTGGGCACCGGCGACCGGGCGCAGATGGTCGCGCTGGCCATGCGGGCCGGCGTGATCCGGTGACCGGACGCTGACGCACCTGCACCGGTGCGGTCGACCCGACGAGCTCGGGTGGAGTAGCCCCACGGCGCGGGCCGAAGCACGTAAGGTCTGATAGCCGTGGAAGCTGCAAGCCCCGAGACCGTCGGGTCCGACCGCCCGGAGCCGGTGTTGTTGACCGAACCCACCGACGGCGTGCCGCCGGTGGTGGACACACCTGCCGCGTTGAAAGCCGCCGCGACAGCACTCGCCGCGGGGACCGGACCGGTCGCCGTGGATACCGAGCGCGCTTCGGGTTATCGCTACTCGCAACGCGCTTACCTGGTGCAACTCCGCCGAGAGGGTGCCGGGACCGTGCTGGTGGACCCGATCGCGCTGGACGGTGCGCTCGATCCGCTGCCGCCGGCGCTGGACGACACAGAGTGGGTGCTGCACGCTGCGTCCCAGGACCTGCCGTGCCTGGCCGAGCTCGACCTTCGACCGGCGCGGTTGTTCGACACCGAGCTGGCCGGCCGGCTCGCCGGGTTCGAACGGGTCTCGCTGGGCACGCTCGTGGAACGCATGCTGGGCTACCGGCTGGAGAAGGGGCACAGCGCGGCGGACTGGTCCCGCCGACCGCTCCCCCAGGACTGGCTGGTGTACGCCGCCCTCGACGTGGAACTGCTGATCGCCCTGCGCGACGCGATGCGCGACGAGCTGGAGCGGCAGGGGAAGCTGGACTGGGCGCACCAGGAGTTCGAGGCGGTCCGCAACGCCGCACCCGCACCGCCGCGAGCCGAACCGTGGCGCCGCACGTCCGGGATTCACCGGCTGCGCAGTCCCCGGCAGCTCGCCGCCGTTCGAGCGCTGTGGGAAGCCCGCGACACCGTCGCCCGGGACCGCGATCTCGCGCCGGGCCGCGTGCTGCCGGACTCCTCGATCGTGCAAGCCGCGCAGGCCAATCCGAAGACCGAGGCCGACCTGGTCGCCCTGCCGGTGTTCGGCGGGCGGCAGCAGCGGCGCCGGGCGTCGCTGTGGCTGCAGGCGCTGCGGGCGGCGCGCCGGCTGGAGAACGACGAGCTGCCGGCACCGGCTTCGCCGCACGACGGGCCACCCCCGACCAACCGGTGGAGCGACCGGGATCCCGACGCCGCGGCGCGGCTGTCCGCGGCGCGTTCGGCGTTGTCGAAGATCGCCGAGCGCCACCACCTGCCGGTGGAGAACCTGCTGCTCCCCGACCTGGTCCGGCGGACCTGCTGGATGCCGCCGGAAGACCGCAGCGTCACCGGCGTGACGGAGCTGCTGCGCGACAAGGGCGCCCGCGAGTGGCAGATCGAGCTCACCGTGGAGGACCTCAGCAAGGCCCTCCACGCGACGCCTGCGGCAACGGCCGACTGAGGCCCGCCGGGTGGTGGTTCGCACCGAACCACCACCCGGGGGGCGCCGGTCACGGATTGCGGCCGAGGAACGCGAGCATCCGGTCCTGCTCGGGTGCGTTCTCGGCGATGGGCACCTCGGGGCCGCAGACGCTCTTGTGCCGGATGTTGTCGCCAAGGGCGCGGGCATCGGCGAAAACCCTGGTGACCTCGTCCGCTGGCAGCGCCTCGTCCTGCCCGGTGGCCCTGGCGATGTCCCACCCGTGCACGAGCAGGTCGAAGCAGAGGAACCGGTCGATCGTCGCCTCGGCGGTGGTGCGCCCGAACATGCCTTCGTACTCGCGGCCCGCCCGTTGCGGATCGTCGAGCAGCGCCTGGACCGCGTAGCGGGCCTCCAGCCACGCCCCCAGCGGGTCGTCGTCCACGACCTTCGCCAGGGTGATCGCCTCCCCGGCCCAGCTGGGGATGTCGCGGTGCACGTCGACGACGTGGCGCAGGACGTCCAACGCGGTCCAGCCCTCGCACGGGGATTGCGCCGACCACCCGCCGGCGGGCACTGCCTCGACGCGGCGGGTGAACTCGGTGGCCAGCGCGCGGTAACGCTCGGAAGTTTCGCTCATGCCCACAGCCTGCGCCGCGACGCGTCGCCTGTCGCGGGCGGATCCGGGCTCGGCACGCGGGGTCGGCCCGGAATGGTCGTCATCGGCGGTGTTGATCAGAATGTGAGACAGCCGACACGGTCCGCCCGTGTGGTTACCGACGGGTAATAAGCGCTAGAGTGCGGTTACCGGCCGGTAATCGACCGACGATCCGGCCAGCACCATCCACCAAGCCAGTGAGGAGCACGCCGTGGCCGCACCTGCGTCGGCACCCGCCGACAGCCGCAGCCGCCCAGCGGTTCGGGACGTGGTCTTCGTCGACGGCGTACGCACGCCGTTCGGCAAGGCCGGTTCGAAGGGCCAGTACGCCCAGACCCGCGCCGACGACATGGTCGTCAAGGTCATCCGGGAGCTGCTGCGGCGGCACCCGGAACTGCCGGCGGAGCGCATCGACGAGGTCGCCATCGCCGCCACCACCCAGATCGGCGACCAGGGCCTGACCATCGGCCGCAGCGCGGCGCTGCTGGCCGGGCTGCCCAAGTCGGTCCCCGGCTTCGCCATCGACCGGATGTGCGCCGGTGCCATGACGGCCGTGACCACCGTGTCCAGCGGCATCGCCTTCGGCGCCTACGACGTGGCGATCGCAGGCGGCGTCGAGCACATGGGCAACCACCCCATGGGCGAGGGCGTCGACCCCAACCCGCGCTTCGTCTCCGACAAGATCGTCGACCCGTCGGCGCTGATCATGGGCTCGACCGCGGAGAACCTGCACGACCGGTACCCGACGCTGACCAAGCAGCGCACCGACGCCTACGCGGCCCTGAGCCAGCAGCGCTACGACGAGGCGCTGCGGGCCGGGAAGATCACTCCGGACCTGGTCCCGGTGTCCACCCGCTCCGAGCAGGGCTGGGGCCTGGCCACCACCGACGAGCCGCCGCGTCCGGGCACCACCGTCGAGGCGCTGAGCGGCCTGAAGACGCCGTTCCGCCCGCACGGCCGGGTCACCCCGGGCAACGCCGCGGGCCTCAACGACGGCGCGACGGGCTGCCTGCTGGCCGACGCCGACACCGCGGCCGAGCTCGGCCTGCCGGTCGGGATGCGGCTGGTCGGTTACTCCTTCGCCGGCGTCGAGCCCGAGGTCATGGGCGTCGGGCCGGTGCCCGCGACCGAGAAGGCGCTGCAGCGCGCCGGGCTGAGCATCGACGACATCGGCCTGTTCGAGATCAACGAGGCCTTCGCGGTCCAGGTGTTGGCGTTCCTGGAGCACTTCGGCATCGCCGACGACGACCCGCGGGTCAACCCGTGGGGCGGCGCGATCGCCTGCGGCCACCCGCTGGCCTCTTCCGGCGTGCGGCTGATGACGCAGCTGTCCCGGCACTTCGCCGAGCGCCCCGAGGTGCGCTACGGCATCACGACCATGTGCATCGGCTTCGGCATGGGCGGCACGGTCATCTGGGAGAACCCGAACTACAACGCTGGAGGCGAGCAGTGACCAACGACTTCGCGGCGCTGTTCCCCGACGAAGTGGTGACCAAGGCGTTCACCCGGCTCGTCGACGTGCCCGGCCTGGCCGGCAAGCTCGCGCTGATCACCATCGACAACGGCCACGACCACACCCGGCCGTCCACCTTCGGCCCCGGCGGCCTGACCAGCCTGAACGCCGCGCTGGACGAGGCGTTCGCCGCCGAGCCCGCGGCCATCGCGGTCACCGGCAAGCCGTTCGTGTTCGCCGTGGGCGCGGACCTCTCCGGCATCGGGCGGATCACCGAGCGGGAGCACGCCCACCAGATCGCGCAGACCGGGCACGACGTGTTCCGGCGGCTCACCGAGTCGAAGATCCCGACCTTCGCCTTCGTCAACGGCGCGACGCTCGGCGGCGGCCTGGAGCTGGCGCTGTCCTGCCACTACCGGACGGTGGCGGCGAACGCCGGCGCCATCGCCTTCCCGGAGTGCTTCCTGGGCCTGTTCCCGGGTTGGGGCGGCACCCAGCTGCTGCCGAACCTGATCGGCCCGGACGCCGCGGTGACGGTGATCATCGAGAACGCGCTCAGCCAGAACCGGATGCTCAACCCGAAGAAGGCCCGCCGGCTGGGCATCTTCGACGAGCTGCTGGAGAGCCCGGACTTCCTGGAGGAGTCGCTGCGCTGGGCGGTCCGCGTGATCAACGGCGAGCAGGCCGTGACCCGCCCGGAGATCGACCGCGGCAAGGCCTGGGACGACGCCGTCGCCCGCGCCAAGGGCATCGTCGAGGCGCGCACCCATGGCGCCTCCCCCGCGGTGACCAAGGCCGTCGAGCTGATCGAGCTGGCCCGCGGCAACGACCTGGACGCCGGCTACGCCGCCGAGACCGAGGCGCTGACCGACGCGCTGATGTCCGACGAGCTGCGCTCGGGGCTCTACTCCTTCGACCTGACGCAGAAGCGCGCCAAGCGGCCCGCCGGGGCGCCGGACAAGTCGCTGGCTCGCAACGTCACCAAGGTCGGCGTGGTCGGCGCCGGGCTGATGGCCGGTCAGCTGGCGCTGCTGTTCGTGCGCCGCCTCGAGGTGCCGGTGGTGATCACCGACATCGACCAGGAGCGCATCGACCGGGGCGTGGCCTACATCCACGGCGAGATCGACAAGCTCGCCGCCAAGGGCCGCCTGTCGCCGGACGCGGTGAACCGGCTCAAGGGGCTGGTCACCGGCTCGCTGGACAAGAAGGCGTTCGCCGACGCCGACTTCGTCATCGAGGCCGTCTTCGAGGAGATGTCGGTCAAGCAGCAGGTGTTCGCCGAGCTGGAGGAGCACGTCTCCCCCGAGGCGATCCTGGCCACCAACACCTCGTCGCTGTCGATCACCGAGATGGGTTCGAAGCTGAAGAACCCGGAGCGGGTCGTCGGCTTCCACTTCTTCAACCCGGTCGCGGTGCTGCCGCTGCTGGAGGTCGTGCGCGGCGAGCAGACCGACGACGCGGCGCTGGCGACCGCGTTCAAGGTCGGCAAGCAGCTGAAGAAGTCGTGCGTGCTGGTCAAGGACGCGCCGGCGTTCGTGGTGAACCGGCTGCTGACCAGGTTCATGGGCGAGGTCATCGCGACCATCGACGAGGGCACGCCGTTCGAGGTGGCCGACAACGCGCTGGAGCCGCTCGGCCTGCCGATGAGCCCGATGGTGCTGCTGCAGCTGGTCGGCCCGGCGGTCGCCCAGCACGTCAACGAGACGATGCACGCGGCCTACCCGGGCCGGTTCGGGCTCAGCGACAACATGCAGCGGTTCGTCGACGCGCGCAAGGCCGCGGTGTGGATCACCGACGAGTCCGGCAAGCAGGTCGTGGACCCCGAGGTCGCGGCGCTGTGGGAGCAGGGCGACAAGCCGTCGACGTCCGAGCAGGTCCGCGACCGGGCGCTGAACGCGCTGGCCGAGGAGATCCGGATCATGCTCGAGGAGGGCGTGGTCGTCGAGGCGCAGGACATCGACCTGTGCATGCTCCTCGGCGCGGGCTGGCCGTTCTGGCTGGGCGGTATCACGCCGTACCTGGACCGGGCCGGCGTCTCGGAGAAGATCAACGGCAAGCGATTCCTCGCCCCGGGCGTGGCCTCCGTGCCCGCCTGACCGGCGATTCGCGGCCGACGGGGCCGGGGCGTTTCGCCCCGGCCCCGTTCGCGTGCGTGAGCTCGGGTGCCGTGTTCTGCCATGATGGAGCCGGACGGAAAAGAGGTGATGGCCGGTGACCGCGCTTGTCCGGCACGAACTGGGGCCGTTCACGATCGCCGACTGGCACGCGCTGCCCGCCCGGGAGGACGGGTCGCGCCTGGAGCTCATCGAGGGGTACTGGCTCGTGACGCCGCCGCCGACCGGGCAGCACCAGTGGGCCGAGAAGCGGATCATCTCGCTCTTCGACCAGGCCATCACCTCGGCCGGGCGGCCCGATCTCTACGCGGTCGGTGGCATCGGGATCGAGATCAGCACGAGTTACCGCTCCGCCCTCATCCCCGACTTCGTCGTTCTCGACACGCCGCCCGTCGGCACGTCGTTCCAGCCCGGGAACGTCCTGCTCATCGGCGAGATCTGGTCCCCGGGCAACACCTCCAGCGAGCAGCAGGAGAAGTTCCAGGCCTGCGAGCGAGCCGGCATCCCGTACTTCTGGAGCGTCGCCCAGGACCACGGCGGCCCCGTCGAACTCGCCGCCTACCGCCTCGAGAACGATCGCTACGTGTGCGACGCGACCGCGAAGGCCGGTCATGGGAGTGCGCGGATCACCGCCAGTCCAGTCCCGTTCGAACTCGATGTGGCCTCACTCCGGCTATAGAGCCTGTTTCGAAACTCGCTCTGCGTGGCGGTGCGGGTAGCGGCCCCCCTGCGGGAATTACGGTCGCCTTCTCGCTGTGGGATCCCCGACTCATGAATGACCAATTCACCACGTCGGGGTTGTCCTCGCGAGAAGACACCTGAGAACCCGCAGCGGTGCAAGCTGCGAGGGCGGGCTAAGCGGCTGCGCCGCTTCAAAGGCAAAACCCCGCGCTACCACACCTCACACCACGGCATCCAAAACAGCCTCTATAGCCCCGCGAGCGTTCGGCACCGGCCCGGCTCGCTTGACGGCCGCTGCCACGAACATCGGCAGCGCGAGGAAGAGCCGGTCGGCCTCCGCCCGCGCACGCTGCTCGGCCATCCAGCCGTCCGCCTGCTCGCGCGTGATGGCGCCGGTGGAGCGGGCTCCTGCGGCGAGTCCGGTGAGCATGGGCAGCATCGACTTCCCGGTGAACACGCCGGTGCGCACCTCGACCGCCACGTCGTCGAACGCGGCGTCCAGCAGCAGGTTTCGGTAGCGGCGGGCGGCGCGCGGGCTGGTGATCAGGTCGGCGCGGGCGTGCACGATGGTCCGGGTGAGGACCGGATCGTCGGAGTCGATGAGGATGTCGTCCCAGTCCTGGCCCAGCAGCACGATCCGCCCACCGGGTGCGAGAACCCGGCGCGCTTCCGCCAAGGCCCGCTCCGGCTCGGCCAGTTCGTGGAACACCTTGTCGGCCCGGTAGCCGTCCACCGAGGCGTCCGCCAGCGGCAGTTCGCACGCCCCGGCGATCCGGAAGTCCGCGTGGGGCCACCGGTCGCGGGCGACGGCGATCATCCGCTCGTCCGGGTCCACGCCGATGGCGCGCGCACCTCGGTCGGCCAGCTCCGCCACGGCACGTCCGGCACCACATCCGACGTCCACCGCCGACCTTCCGGGGCCGACGCCGAGCAGGTCGTAGGAGAGGTTTCGCAGTTCCGCAGCGCCCGGCAGCCGGTCGGCCGCGTCGAGCCGTGCGATGAGGTCGTCCGTCGATCGCTTGATCATGGGCACCAGGCTGCGTCTTAATGTCGGCATGAAGTCAAGCGAGCACGAGCCGATGAGCATCGGTGCCCTCGCCGGTCGCTTCGGCCTGGCCACGCACGTCCTGCGCCATTGGGAGGCCATGGGGCTCCTCGCCCCCGCGCGCGACGCAGCCGGACGCCGCCGCTACGACACCGCCGACCTCACCCGCGTCGCCGTCATCCTGCGCGCCAAGGAGGCCGGGCTGTCCCTCGACACCATCCGCTCGCTGGCCGCCACCGGCGATCCGGTGAAGCGAAGGGACATCCTGCGGGAGGAGGCAGCGGCTCTCCGCTCCCGCATCGCCGCCGCGCAGGCGTCCCTCGAACTCATCGACTGCGCCCTCGGCTGCGATCACGAGGACGTCGCCCAGTGCGCCCACTTCCAGCAGGTGGTGGCAGAGCGCATCGCCGTCTGAGCGTGGCTCGGCCCGACGGTGCTACGGCGCGGCGGGGAGCTGGACCGTTACCGCGAGGCCGCCGGTCGGGAGGGATTCCGCCCGGACCCGGCCGTGGTGCGCCTTCGCCGCCGCTTGGACGATCGACAGGCCCAGACCCGCGCCGTTCCTGGCCGTGCGCTGGACGCCGGCCCGGCGGAAGGGTTCGAAGAGCGATTCCACCTGATCGTCCGGAATCCGCGGCCCGGACGACGCGACCCGCAGCGTCGTCCACTGTGGATCGCTGCCGGTGCTGATCTCCACCCAGCCGCCATCCACGTTGTGCCGCAACGCGTTCTCCAGCAGGTTGCCCGCGACGCGCTCCAGCAGCGCCGGATCGCCGACGGCGAAAGCCGGTTCCTCGCAGCACTTGATGCGCAGTCCGCGCTGCCGCGCCTCCTGCTCCACCGCGCGCAGCGCGCGGCCCACGAGCTCCGTGAGGTCCACCGGCTCCCGCACCGCCAACTCCACGCCTTCGGTACGGGCCAACAGCAGCAGCGCCTCCACCAGCCGCTCCGCGCGGGCCGTCGCTTCGCGGACCACATCGGCCATCCGCCGCAGCTCCGCCTCATCGGCGTCCGGGTCCGACAGCGTGACGTCGAGTTCCGTGCGGATCACCGACAACGGCGTGCGCAGTTCGTGACTCGCGTTGGCCACGAACCGGCGCTGCGAGTCGAACGCCGCCTGCAACCGGTCGAGCATCGCGTCGAAGGTGTCGGCCAGCTGGGCGACTTCATCGCGCGGGCCGCTCAGCGCGATCCGCTCGTCCAACGACTCCGCGGACAACCGGTGCGCCGTGGCAGTCACGTCGTGCAGCGGGCGCAGGACCCGGCCGGTCACCGTCCACGCCAGCAGCGCCGCCGCCAGAACCACTGCTACGAAGGCGAATCCGCCGATCAACAGCACCTGCTGCCGCGCGGAGTCGCGCAGCGCCTCCCCCAGCAGCTCGGCGGGCACGTCCACGCCGTGCACCCGGACCAGCGTCCCGGCGGGCAGCCGGGGCACCGCGGCGACCACGTTGCCGACCAGCATCCAGCCCAGCCACAGCAGCAGCCCGCTCACCGCGGCGACCAGGGCCGTGGCCAGCAGCGTCAGCCGGGTTCGCAGTCCCGGACCGCGGCGGGTGATCGATCGGGCGGCCGCGCGCATCGGCTCAGTCCCGGGCCTGCTCGGCGCCGCCTGCGGACGGCACCCGGTAGCCGGAGCCGACCACGGTTTCGATGACGCCCGGCTCCCCCAGCTTCTTGCGCAGCGTCATCATCGTGACCCGCACCGTCGTGGTGAACGGGTCGGCGTTCTCGTCCCACACCCGTTCCAGCAGTTCCTCGGAGCTGACCACGCCGCCGCCGGCCGACAGCAGCACCTCCAGCACGCCGAACTCCTTGCGGGTCAGCTCCACCTCGCCGTTGCGCCGGTGCACGGTGCGCCGCGCGGAATCCAGCTCCAGCTCCAGCGCGGTGAGCAGCGGCGGCTGCGCCGGCGTGGCCCGCCGCCCCAGCGCCCGGACCCGGGCGATCAGCTCCGCGAACGCGAACGGCTTGGCCAGGTAGTCGTCGGCGCCCAGGGACAACCCGGCGACGCGGTCGGCGACGGTGCCGCTCGCGGTGAGCATCAGCACCCGGGTCAGCTCGCCGGAGGACACCAGCCGGCGGCACAGCTCGTCGCCGGACATGCCCGGCAGATCGCGGTCGAGCACCAGCACGTCGTAGCGGGTGATCGACGCCTTCTCCTGCCCGCTCTCGCCGTCGTAGGCGACGTCCACGGCCATGCCTTCCCGGCGCAGCCCGCGAGCTATCGCATCGGCCAGCGGCTTCTCATCCTCGACGACCAGGATTCGCACCTGTTCACCCTGCCACAGCCCGGCGGCGGAGCCGGGACGGCGTGCGCGGCTGCGCGACCGGTCGGTCGCGGGCCCGTCCCGCCGAGCGGACCGGCGTCAACGCCTTCGGCCGGGGCCGGGAGGAAAATCCTCCCGAAATCCGGCAAATCCAGTGAACCGATTCGACCGTCGTGCGTCCAACGGAAAAGCGATCAACGCACCGCTGGAGGATCATGCCCGGCAAACCGAACCAAGCTCCGGAACCGGATTACGCCGCAGGGCGCGAGGTGACGCCCGAGGAGGACGGGCGGCAGGCCGGCGAGCCCGACACGCCGGACGGATCGTCCGCGGAAACCGCACCAGGTGACGACACCGCGGCCGAACCGGATGAACAGCCGGCGGGCGAACCCGATCAACCAGCCGCCGCTCCGGAAGCCCCCGAGCCGGGTCCTCCCCCGGCCGCCCAAAGCACGCCGTTGCCGCCGATGCAACCGGTGCAGGGAGCTCCGGTGCCGATGGCCCCGATGGCGCAGCTGCCGATGCCCGCGGGAACTCCTTATCCGCCACCCCATCCGCCGTACGCCCCACCCCAGCCATTCGCTCCACCGCCGCCGCTGTTCGATGCCTTCTGGCCGCGGCCGGGGGTCTCGGGCGCTCCCGTGGCGTTGCTCGCGGCGGTGATCGGCGGCGCCGCCGCGGCGATCTTCGTGCCGCTGGGCGGGCCCGGGATCGGCTGGCCGCTGCTCGGCCTGACCATCGCCGCCGGGATGGTCCTGGTGGGCCGCAAGGCGGAACGGAAGGTCCACATCGGACAGGTGTGCTGGGCGGTGGTGGCCTTGCTGCTGCTGTCGGTGTGCGCCTTCCGGTCGGCGGACTGGCTCACGGCGTGGTGCGTGCTGACCGCCGGGGTCGCCGGAGTGCTCGCGGTGACCGGCGGGCGGAGCGTTCGGACGTTCGGGCTGGCCGCCATCGCGATCCCGGTAGCAGCCCTCCGAGCCTTGCCCTGGGCGGTGCGGGGCATGCGCGAACGCGGCCGCGGCTCGGTCGGCCTGCGGCTAGTGGCGTCGCTGGCGGTCACGGTCCTACTGCTGCTGATCTTCGGCGCGTTGTTCGCCGGAGCCGACGAGAACTTCGCGGCGCTGGCCTCGGCCGTGCTGCCGCGCCTCGACGGGGAGTCCTTCTTCCGCTGGACGTTCGTGCTGGTCGTGTTCGGAGCGTCCACCCTGGGCGCCGCCTTCACCCTGCTCCGCCCACCGGAACCGGCGGAGACGACCCGCGAGGTCAAGACGCTGCGGCGGCTCGAATGGGCGCTGCCGATCGGCGTGCTGGTAGTGCTGTTCGCGGCGTTCATCGCGGTGCAGAGCACTCCGATGTTCGGCGGCGAGCAGCACGTTCAGCACACCGAGCAGCTGACCTATGCGGGCTACGCCCGCAGCGGCTTCTGGCAGCTGACGTTCGTCACGATCCTCACCCTGCCGATCATCGGCGCCGCGGCGCGCTGGGCGCCCAAGAGCACCCAATTTGATCGCAACCTGCTGCGCGGGCTGGGCGGTGCGCTCGCGGTCCTCACGTTGCTCATCGTGTTCTCCGCGCTGATCCGCATGTGGGCCTACCAGGACGCTTACGGCTACACCGTGATGCGCCTGCTGGTGATGTCCTGCGAGCTGTGGCTGGGCGTGGTGTACCTGCTGGTCATCGCGGCCGGCGCCCGGCTGCGGGCAGGCTGGCTGCCCGCCGCGGTGGTCGGCACGGCGATGGCGGCGCTGCTCGGGCTGGCGGCGCTCAACCCCGACGCGTTCATCGCCGAGCGCAACATCGCCCGCTTCGAGGCGACCGGCAAGCTCGACCAGGAGTACCTGGAGAGGCTGTCGGCGGACGCGCTTCCCGCGCTGCAGGGCCTGCCGGAGGAGGCTCGCGGGCCGGTCGTCGCGGAGATCACCGAGGACCTGTTCGACGAGGGCTGGCGCTCCTGGAACCTCTCCGACCACCTGGCACGCACGGGGCCGTGAGCCCTTCGGTCTGCCCTGGCTGCCTGCTCGAGTCCAGGGCCTCGTGAACGCGCGATCAGCGGGTGTTGCCCGGTCGAGGCATCACCCGCTGATCTGCGGCAAGGACGGACGAGCCCACCACTCGCCCGAAGTCTCGACGGGTACCGGCACCGCCACGGCGACCGACGCCACCGCACGAGAACGGAACGGCATCGGTCGCCGAGCGGTCAGCCGTTGGCGGCTTCCGGGCGGTCCGGGTCGGCCGCGACCCGCAGCGGGACGCGCCCGTCGCCGCGCTTGGCGACCCACTCCGTGATCCGGCGGGCGATGTCCTGCTCGGTGAGGCCGAGGTCGGCCAGCACCTCCTCGCGCGAGGAGTGCGTCAGGAAGCGGTTCGGCACCGCCAGGTCGCGCAGCGGCACGTCCAGCTCCGCGTCGCGCAGCGCCGCCGCCAGCGCCCAGCCGAACCCGCCGTGCCGACCGCAGTCCTCCAGGGTGACCACCAGCCGGTGCTGCGCGGCCATCTCGACGATCTGCTCCGGGACCGGCAGCACCCAGCGCGGGTCGACCACGGTCACCCCGATGCCCTGCGCGGCGAGCCGCTCCGCCGCGGCGACCGCCAGCTTGCCGAACGCGCCGACCGCGACCAGCAGCACGTCGTCCGCGCCCCCCGAGCGGCGCAGCACGTCGACGCCGCCGACCCGCTCCACGGCCGGGACCTCCTCGATCACCGAGCCCTTGGAGAACCGCATCACGGTCGGGCCGTCGTCGACGGCGACTGCCTCGCGCAGCTCCTCGCGCAGCGTCACGGCGTCGCGCGGCGCGGCGACCTGGATGCCGGGGATCAGACCCAGGATCGACAGGTCCCACATGCCGTTGTGGCTGGCGCCGTCGTCACCGGTGACGCCGGAGCGGTCCAGCGTGACCGTGACCGGCTGCTTGTGCAGCGCCACGTCCATCAGCAGCTGGTCGAACGCCCGGTTCAGGAACGTCGAGTACACCGCGAACACCGGGTGCAGGCCGCCCATCGCCATCCCGGCCGCCGCGGTCATGCCGTGCTGCTCGGCGATGCCCACGTCGATGCAGCGGTCCGGGTACGCCTCGGCGAACTTCTTCAGCCCGGTCGGGCCGAGCATCGCCGCGGTGATGGCCACCACGTCCGGGCGCTCGGCACCGATGCGCACCAGCTCCTCGGCGTAGACGTCCGTCCAGCTCTTCGGGGCCGGCTTGGTCGGCAGTCCGGTCTCCGGGTCGATGACCTTGACCTGGTGCATCTGCTCGGCCTGGTCGTTCTCGGCCGGCGCGAACCCGTTGCCCTTGCGGGTCACCGCGTGCACGATCACCGGGCCGCCGAAGGACTTGGCCATCTGCAGCGCGTGCTCCATCGCGCGCAGGTCGTGGCCGTCGACCGGGCCCAGGTACTTGATGCCGAGGTCGGAGAACATCACCTGCGGGCTGATCGCGTCCTTGATGCCGCTCTTGGCCGCGTGCAGTCCGGTGTAGAGCGAGCGCCCGACGACCGGGAGGTTGCGCAGCGTGCGACGGCCGCTCTCCAGCGCCTTCTCGTAGCTGGGGTTCAGCCGCAGCGCGGCGAGGTGCTCGGCGAGGCCGCCGATCGTCGGCGCGTAGGACCGGCCGTTGTCGTTGACCACGATCACCACCGGACGCTCCTGGTCCGCGGCGATGTTGTTCAGCGCCTCCCAGCACATGCCGCCGGTGAGCGCGCCGTCGCCGACGATCGCCACCGCGTGCTGCGGCTTGCCGCCGAGCTGGAAGGAACGGGCCAGGCCGTCGGCGTAGGACAGCGCAGTGGAGGCGTGGCTGTTCTCCACGAAGTCGTGGGCGCTCTCGGTGCGCGACGGGTAGCCGGAGAGGCCATCGCGCTTGCGCAGCTGGTCGAATCCGTCCTGCCGACCCGTGATGATCTTGTGCACGTACGCCTGGTGCCCGGTGTCGAACACGATGGCGTCCTGCGGCGAGTCGAAGACCCGGTGGACGGCCAGGGTCAGTTCCACCGCGCCCAGGTTCGGCCCCAGGTGCCCGCCCGTGCGGGACACCTTCTCGATCAGGAACCGCCTGATCTCCGAAGCCAGTTGCGCCAGCTCAGGGTGCGTCAGGCGCTTCACATCGGCCGGACTGTGCACGGACCCCAGCAGCGTCACCGTTCCACCTCACTCGTCGTGCCGGTCGGGTTCATTCGCATGCCGGGGCCGGGCTGGCTGCCTGGCTCCGCCGCGATGCATAGCGCGTCCCAGTCTACGGAGGGGGCTGCCGACGGCCCGGCGTGGTGCGCGGCACCGTGCGCAACCGCGCGGCTACCCGGAGCACCACCTGCGCATTCCGCCGAACCGCTGGGGTCAGCGGCGCCCCGCGGACCGCCCGATGCGGCCGGAGCGATCGACCCGGCCCCGCGCGAACGGTTTTCCGCCCTGCTCACCCGGCGGCGACCAGCGCTGTGGGGGTCATCACCTCGAGAACGGCCGCCACTCGGGCAGCGGGGCGTGATCCGGGCGGAGGTCTCCCCATGGCGGGCTGCCGGGCGGCAGCTGGTGCAGTTCGGCCTGGTCGAGGCGGCGCCGCACCCGGAGCCAGTCGACGGCCAGGAACGCGCCCGCGCCCAGCACGGCCACTGCGATGATCCACAACGCCGGGTCGCCGATGCCCCGGCCGATCGCGGTGGTCAGCAGCATCGAGCCGAACACCGCCAGCACGCCGCCGAGCAGGATCCGGAACCCCGGGTAGGCCTGCGCCCGGCTGCCGCCCCGCACCGTCGTGGTGCGAGCGGCGGCCCAGCCGCGCAGCCGGTGCCAGGCGGCGAGGTCCTGCGGGCCGGTGCGCAGCGGCCACGCCGCGGTGGCGCGCCGCCGGACGATCGCGGCGACCAGTTGCGGATCGGCGACGTGGACCACCCACTGCTGCGGCCCGGCGACCAGTCGGAGCGCCGGGCCGCTGCGCAGGCGGATGCCGGCGCCGCCGGGCAGCGGCCACCAGCCGCCCGATTCCCCGCTGATCTCCCCTGCCTGTGCGAAGGCCAGCTCGGCCAGGGGCAGCGCCTGCCGGACCCGTCCGGCGCTGCCGGTCCGGTCGAGCACGATCCGGTCCCGGCCGATCAACAGCCGCCCGCTGCCGAGCGCGTCGAGCGGCACCGCGATCTCGACGTCCAGCTCCGCGAGATCCTCCGCGAGCCTGACGAGCCGGCGGTGCGCCAGCACCGCCAGGGCGGGCGAGGCGATCACGGCGACCAGCGAGACCAGGCCGATCGGCGCGGCGAACATGACGTTGACGATCGCCTGCGGCACGGCTGCGAGCAGCGCCCAGCCCGGCCAGCGGCGCGGCGTGCGGGAGTCGGCCAGCCACGCCGCCGCGGCGACCACGATCCAGCCCACGGCCCACCCGGTGAAATAACCGGGCACAGTGGACGAACCGAGCAGCAGCAGACCGGCCGGGACCAGCACGATTCCCAGCGCCGCCAACAGAAACGCGGTCGCCCGACGCCCTGGCACGGCGTCCGGCGCCGTCGTCCCCGGTGCCGGGACGGGCTGCACCGCGGTCCCGGTAGCGGGCGGGGCCGGGAGGACCTCCGGCACGTGTTCGCGTTGCGTCATCTCATGATCCCGTTCCCGGCCCCGGCCCGGCTCAGCGCGGATCCGGCTCCAGCAGTGCGATGCATTCGATGTGGTGCGTCATCGGGAAGGCGTCGAAGGCCTCCAGCTCGGTCATCCGGTAGCCGCGCTCCGCGAACAGGCCGACGTCCCGCGCCAGCGCCGCCGGATCGCACGCGACGTGCACGATCCGCGCCGGGCGGCGCGCGGTCACCGACTCCACCACGTCCCGGCCCGCGCCCTTGCGCGGCGGGTCCAGCACCACGACGTCCGGCGCCTGCAGGCCCTCGTCGGTGGCCACCGCCTCGACCGTGCCCGCCCGGAACGACACCTGCGGCAGGTCCCGCAGGTTCGCCACCGCGTCCTCCACCGCGCGCTTCGACGACTCGACCAGCACCACCGAACCCGCCGGGCCGACCTGCTCGGCGAGCACGGCCGCGAACAGGCCGACCCCGCCGTAGAGGTCCCACGCCACGCCACCCACCGGCGCGGCCGCCAGCCGCGCGACGACCTCGGTGAAGACGTCCGGGGCGGCCTTGTGCACCTGCCAGAAGCCCTGCACCGCGACGTCGAAGGACCGCCCGCCGGCGGATTCGCGGGCCACCCCGCCACCCTGCACCTGCCGGGCGACGGCCCGCCCGTGCCGCCGCTGCGGCTTGTGGTCCACGGCCGTGACGTGCACTTCACCGGTGGCATCGGCGGCCACCGTCAGCTCCGCGCCCGGACGCCACCGGCGGTTCGTGACCTCGTCCAGCGCGCCCTCGACGGTGATCGGGCAGTCCTCCACCGGGATCACCCGGTGGCTGCGGTGCGCGCGGAACCCCGCCCGGCCCTTGCGGTCCACCGCCAGCCGCGCCCGGCTGCGCCAGCGCAGCAGCCCGCCGGGCAGTTCCTGCACCCGGACCGGCCAGTCGAGCCCGGCGATCCGCTGCAGCTGCTCGGCGATCACCGCGGCCTTCAATTCCCGCTGCGCCTCGCCGGAGGCGTGCTGCCAGTCGCAGCCGCCGCACCGGTCGCGGCCGAGCGCCATGTCCGCCATCGGGCACGGCGGGCTGACCCGCCCCGGCGCCGCGGTCAGCACCTCGACCGCGTCCGCGCGGCAGAAACCGCCGCCGGCGTCCTCCGTGACCTCCGCGACGACGACCTCGCCGGGCAGCGCGTGGCGGACGAACATCACCCGGCCCTCGTGCCGGGCCACGCAGTGGCCGCCGTGCGCGACCGGCCCGATCTCGACCTCCAGCCGCCTACCTGTCCAGTCCGGCCTTTCGGTCACTGTTCACCTTCCCGTTCGTACCCAGCCCGCGCCGGGCCGCGCCCGGCATCGAGGTGAGCTGCTTCTGGCGGACCCGCGCGGACGACTCCAGCTGCCACGGCACGCTGGTGACCATCACGCCCGGCTGGAACAGCAGGCGGCTCTTCAGCCGCAGCGCGCTCTGGTTGTGCAGCAGCTGCTCCCACCAGTGGCCGACGACGTATTCGGGGATGAACACGGTGACCACGTCGCGGGGGCTGTCCCGCCGGATCCGCTTGACGTATTCGAGCACCGGCCGGGTGATCTCCCGGTACGGCGACTCCAGCACCTTCAACGGCACCGGGAGATTCTCCGCCTCCCACCGCTTCGTCAGCTCGCGGGTGTCCTCGTCGTCCACGTTGACGGTGACGCCTTCGAGCACGTCCGGCCGGGTGGCGCGGGCGTAGGCGATCGCGCGCATGGTCGGCAGGTGCAGCTTGGAGACCAGGATCAGCGCGTGGTTGCGCGACGGCAGCACCGCGTCCGCCTCCTGCTGCTTGAGCTCGTCGGCGACGCGGTCGTAGTGGCGGCGGATCGCGGTCATCAGCACGTAGATCGCGGCCATCGCGGCGATCGCGATCCAGGCGCCGTGGGTGAACTTGGTGATCAGCACGATCACCAGCACGCTGGCCGTCATGAACAGGCCGAAGGAGTTGATCGCCTGCGCGCGCCGCATCCGCCGCCGGGCCTGCGGATCGGTTTCCTTGCGCAGCAACCTGTTCCAGTGCCGGATCATGCCGCTCTGGCTGAGCACGAACGACACGAACACGCCGACGATGTAGAGCTGGATCAGCCGGGTCACCTCGGCCTCGAAGGCGAACACCAGGATGATCGCCCCGGCGGCCAGGAACAGGATGCCGTTGGAGAACGCCAGCCGGTCGCCGCGGGTGTGCAGCTGGCGCGGCAGGAACCGGTCCTGCGCCAGGATCGAACCCAGCACGGGGAAGCCGTTGAACGCCGTGTTGGCGGCCAGCACCAGGATCAGGCCGGTGAAGAACACCAGGTACCAGACGCCGGGCGGGAAGCCCATGAACACCGCGTTGGCGAGCTGGGCGACCAGCGTCTTCTGCTCGTAGCCCGGCGGCGCGCCGATCAGCTGGTGCGCCGGGTTCTCCGCGATCACCGCGCCGGTCAGCTGGGCCAGCACGATCAGGCCGAGGAACATCGCGATGGCGAAGCCGCCCATCAGCGCCAGCGTGGTGGCCGCGTTGCGGGACTTCGGCTTGCGGAACGCGGGCACCCCGTTGCTGATCGCCTCGACACCGGTCAGCGCAGCGCTACCGGAGGAGAACGCCCGCAACACCAGGAACACGAACGCCACGCCGGCCATCTGCGTCTCGTCGGGCAGGATCTGGAAGCTCGCGCTCTCGGCGCGCAGCTCGCGGCCGAGCACGAACGCCTGGAAGAACCCCCAGGCGATCATGCCGAGCACACCGATGAGGAAGGCGTAGACCGGGACCGCGAACAGCGATCCGGACTCCCGGACGCCGCGCAGGTTCATCGCGGTCAGCAGCGCGATCGCCCCGACCGCGAACAGCACCTTGTGCTCGGCCACGAACGGGATGACCGATCCGATGTTCGCCGCGGCCGAGGAGATCGACACCGCGACGGTGAGGATGTAGTCGACCAGCAGGGCGCTGGCCACCACCAGGCCGAACCGGCGGCCGTGGTTGACGGTGGCGACCTCGTAGTCGCCGCCACCGGAGGGGTAGGCGCGCACGTTCTGCCGGTAGGAGGCGACGACCGTGATCATCACGAGCGCGACGACGATCCCGATCCACGGGCTCACCGCGAACGCCGACACACCGGCCGCCGAGAGCACCAGCAGGATCTCTTCAGGCGCGTAAGCAACGCTGGACATCGCATCCGACGAGAAAATCGGCAGGGCGATGCGCTTGGGCAGCAGCGTGTGCGAAAGGCGGTCGCTGCGGAACGGCCGACCTACGATCAACCGTTTCGCCGCGGTTGCGAGCTTGGACACGGCACAGAGCGTAAGCGCAAAGGCGGGTCGGCTGGCGACCCTGGCTGCCGGAATTGCTCTCAGGTCACATCCTGCGCGCCGCCCTGCCCCCGGGGGCGTCTCACCCGGTACGGTGCACCAGCCCGGAACCGATGGGCGCGAACCGGACCGGATCAGCGCCCGTGCCGGTACGGTCGGCAGACGATCGCGAGGTCGTGGCCGACAACCCCACACCCCCCGCAGCGAGGAGACAAGGTCGTGCACGTGGTGATCATGGGCTGCGGCCGGGTCGGGGCCTCCCTGGCCACGGCCCTGCAACGGCTCGATCACACCGTGGCCGTGGTCGACAAGAACCCCCAGTCGTTCCACCGCCTGGGCAAGGACTTCCGCGGCCAGCAGGTCACCGGCAACGGCTTCGACCGGGACATCCTGGTCGAGGCGGGGATCGAACGGGCGGCCGCGTTCGCCGCGGTGTCCAACGGGGACAACTCCAACATCGTCTCGGCCAGGGTCGCCCGCGAGACCTTCGGCATCGAGCACGTCGTGGCACGCATCTACGACCCCAAGCGCGCCGAGGTCTACCAGCGGCTGGGCATCCCGACGGTGGCCACCGTGCCGTGGACGACCGACCGGTTCCTGCGCATGCTGCTACCCGAGGGAGTCGCCACGGCGTGGCGCGAGCCCTCCGGCACCGTCGCGGTCCTGCAGCTGCCGCTGGACGACGGCTGGGTCGGCCGCCGGGTCGCCGAGCTGGAGTCCGCCACCGGTGCCCGGGTCGCGTTCATCATGCGGTTCGGCAACGGCGTGCTGCCGGACGCCAAGACCGTCATCCAAGCCGACGACACCGTCTACGTGGCGGCGCTGTCGGGCACCGTCACCGACGTCACGGCGGCGGCCCGCCGCACCCCCGAGGAGAGCGAGTAATGCGCATCGCGATCGCGGGCGCCGGCGCGGTCGGCCAGTCCATCGCACGGGAGCTGCTCGAAGGCGACCACGAGGTCCTGCTGATCGAGCGGAGCATCCAGAACTACCACCCGAAGAACATCCCCGGCGCCGAATGGATGCTCGCCGACGCCTGCGAGCTGGCGTCGCTGGAGGAAGCCGGGCTGGAGTCCTGCGACGTGGTCATCGCCGCCACCGGGGACGACAAGGTCAACCTGGTGGTGTCGCTGCTGTCGAAGACGGAGTTCGCGGTGCGTCGCGTGGTGGCCCGCGTCAACGACCCGCTCAACGAATGGCTGTTCACCGAGGCCTGGGGCGTCGACGTCGCGGTGTCCACGCCGCGGATGCTGGCCGCGATGGTGGAGGAAGCGGTCAACGTCGGCGACCTGGTGCGGCTGATGACGCTGCGGCAGGGCCAGGCCAACCTGGTCGAGGTGACGCTGCCGGATTCCACGCCGCTGGCGGGCCGCCGGGTCCGCGACCTGAAGCTGCCGTCCGACGCGGCACTGGTCACCATCCTGCGCGGCGGCCGGGTGATCGTGCCGCAGGCCGACGACCCGCTGGAAGCCGGCGACGAGATGCTGTTCGTGGCCATCGCGGACGTCGAGCAGCAGATCCGGGCGATCATCCACGACCGCCAACCCACCGACTGACGGGATGCAATCGGCAGGGCCGCCGGTCTCGCGCGAGACCGGCGGCCCTGCCGATTGGATCGACGAACCGGGCGGGTCAGCCCAGCGAAGGCTTGGAATCGATGGCTCCGGGCTCCGGCAGAGTTTCGGCCTTCTCCTGCTCGGCGACCTTCGAAGCGCGGCGGATCGCCCACACCGTGACGATCAGCGCCAGGCCGGTCAGCGGGTAGCCCATCGCGATCCGCGCGAACGCCAGCCAGCCGGTCTGGTCGGAGTCGTACAGCCACTGCTGCACCACGTACTTCGCGGCGAACACCACGGTCCAGGCCAGCGTCGCCAGGTCGTAGCCGCGCAGCGCCCGGCGCTGCTTGCGCCAGGAGAAGCCCAGCCCGTTCAGCGCCGACCAGGCCACGCCCACCAGCGGCCAGCGGGCCAGCACCGACACCAGGAACACGCCGCCGTAGATCAGGCTCGTCCAGATGCCCAGCAGGAAGAAGCCCTTGGCATCGCCCGAGCGGTAGGCGATGAACGAGCACACCGCCACCCCGAGCACGCCGGAGATGGCGGGCTGCAGCGGCTCCTTGCGCACCAGCCGGAAGATCGCGATCGCGATCGCGACACCGATCGCCGACCAGATCGCCGGCATCAGCGAGGTGAAGGAGCTGACCAGCACGAAGACCACGATCGGGACCGCGGAGTAGGCCAGCCCGCCGACGCCGCCCATCTGCTCGAGCAGGGTCTTCTCGGGATCGCCGGCCCGCTGCGCGGTCGGGTCCTGCTGGTTGTCGGCCGCGTCCTGGGCTGGTGTCCCGGCGGCGGATGCGTCGCGTTCGCTCATGCGGTGTTCTGCAACTCGTAGTAGGGGTTGTAAAGCACCTTGCGGCCGTCGCGGACCGCGATCCGGCCCCGGGCCTTGATGATCCGCCCGGGTTCGATGCCGGCGATCCGGCGGCGCCCGAGCCAGACCAGGGTCACGTCCTCGGTGCCGTCGTACAACTCGGCCTCCAGCGTCGGTGCCGACGCCTTCGGGCACAGGCCCACGCTGCGCACCCGGCCGAGCACCACGGCCTCCTGCCCGCACTGGCAGTCGCTGGCGCGCTGGGCTCCGCCGGCTTGGGACCGTTCCGAGAGGTCATCGGCGTCCAACTCGGCGACGTCGCTGGTCAAGCGGCGTACGAGGCGACGCCAGTAGCCGCCGTCGGTCTTGCTCATCTAGCGCTCCCGTGCGCTTCCGGGGCTCGACTCGAAGCCCGTGCACCCCCAGCGTAGCCGTCCAGAACGGCGCAGTCGCGGACCCGGCGGGATAACCGACTTGACCCGCCCGATCGGCTAAACCTTGATCAACACGGCCACGCTGGGTGTTCGGCTTCGCACTGGTTCTTTCCGGTGAAAAGCGAAAAATTCCCGCACCCGAACCGATCCGGTCTCGGCTGCGCCGAAGTCGCCTCGGGCGCCGTCCCGGTTCTCCGGCGGCACCCGAGGCCGACTCCCCTAGCCCTGCTGGCCGTTGTTCTGGGCCTGCTGGATGTGGCGCAGGATCGCTTCCGGCAGCTGGATAGGCAGCGGCGTGCGCACCGGCAGCGGGTCGTCGCCGCGGACCACGATGGTCTCGTCGAGGACCGCGTACAGCAGCTTCGCGCACTCCTCGGCGTGCTCCGCCGGCCCGGCCGCGACGCCGCGCAGCAGCCAGCGCGGCCCGTCGACCCCGACGAACCGCAGCGCCGCGTTCGGCGAGTCCGCAACCAGTTCAGAGCCCCAGTCGCCCTCTTCGGCGTACACCCGGGCGCCGTCCTTGCGCAGCTGCTCGGCGAGCTCGGCGCTGACCTCGGTCCACAGCCCGCTGCTGCGCGGCGCCGCGAACGCGCTGACGGTCAGCCGGCCGACCGGTGTGACCAGGTGCACGGCGCGCACCGGCCCGGCCGGGTCGACCTCGACCTGCAGCTGGCCGCCCTCGGGCACCGGCACCCGCACCGAACCGAGGTCGAGCCGCTCGACCTCGTCGTCGGGCGCCTCGTTCGAGTCGAACGGGCCGCCCTCCACGACTTCCGCTTCCTCGGCGTTCAGCGCCTCGTCCGCGGCCTCACGTTCGTCCCGTTTCCGGCCCCACCCGAACATCCCCTCAGACCTCCGTCCTGTGACCGGCCTCGGCCCCCGAGACCGCCAGCACCTCGTGCCCGCCGGTGGACCCGTAGCCCCCGGCACCCCGCTGCGACGCCGGCAGCTCGTCGACCTCCTCGAACACCGCGTGCTCGACCTTCTGCACCACGAGCTGGGCGATCCGGTCGCCGCGCCGCAGCGACAGCGGTTGTGCACGATCATGATTGATCAGGCAGACCTTGACCTCACCGCGGTACCCGGAATCCACCGTGCCGGGTGCGTTGACCACGCTCAACCCCGCCTTGGCCGCCAGGCCCGAACGCGGGTGCACGAAGCCCGCGTAGCCCTCCGGCAGGGCCAGCGCGATCCCCGTGCCCACCACGACGCGTTCGCCGGGTTCGAGCACCACGTCGCTGGTGGTCACCAGATCCGCGCCGGCGTCGCCTGGTTTCGCGTACGCGGGCAGCGGCACATCGGGGTCAAGTCGGGTCAGCAGGACCTTCACGTTCGACACGGGCGGCGAGACTACCCTGAAGACGTGTCGGAAAGCGTAGAAGCGGCCAGCATCGCCGGGGACGTGCCCGGTCAGGCGAATTCGAAGGGGCGTCCGGTGTTCCGCGAGCGGTTGTACACGTCCTGGTGGGCGTGGCCGCTGCCGGTCATCGGAGCCGCGATCATGGCCGCCACGGTGCACATGGGCTACCCGGGCGTGCGCGCATGGCTGCCTTACGCCGTGCTCATCCCGCTGGCCATCGCGATCCCGCTCTGGCTGGGTCGCACCAAGATCGAGGTCGTCGACGGCGAGCTCTGGGTGGGCGACGCGCACCTGCCGCTGCGGTTCGTCGAGGACGCGGAGGTCATCACCCCCGCCGAGCAGCGCCGGGCGCTCGGCCCGGACCTGGACCCGGCGGCGTTCATGGTGCACCGGTCGTCGATCCGAACCTCGGTGCGGATCTGGCTGAACGACCCGGACGACCCCACGCCGTACTGGGTGATCAGCACGCGCCGCCCCGAACTGCTCATCGCCGCCCTGAAGAAGTCCTGACCGATCCGGGCCGGAGAGCAGGTCCTGCCGCCTGCGCATGAGGTCTTCGAAACGGCGCAGCCGCTCAGCCCACCCTCGCCACTTGCACCGCCGCGGGTTCTCAGGTGCCTTCTCGCGAGGACAGCCCCGCCACGACGTATCAGGACATACGTGTGCCGGGGATCCCGGCGCCGAGAAGGCACCTGAGGTTCCGCCACGCAAGGCGAGTACAACCGCCGAAAACAACTGGGCACACGCCGTCAGCGTGTGCCCAGCCACTTCCCGGTCTCGTCGACTCCTGGCCGCCTGGATCAGGCGGCGCAGTCGCGGCAGACGAACTGGCCGTTGCGGGTTTCGGCCAGCCGGCTGCGGTGGTGGACGAGGAAGCAGCTCGAGCAGGTGAACTCGTCAGCCTGCTTCGGGAGCACCTTGACGGTCATCTCCTCGCCGGACAGGTCCGCGCCCGGCAATTCGAAGTTCTCCGCGATCGCCCCTTCGTCCTCGTCGACGACGCCGGATTGCGCATCGTTGCGTCGCGCCTTCAGCTCCTCCAACGAGTCCTCTGCCAAGTCTTCGGACTCGCGGCGCGGAGCGTCGTAGTCGGTCGCCATCGTGATTCACCCCTGCGTTAGTGGAGACTGCAATGGTGTGCCGCTGGTAAACGTTCCAGGACCAGGATTTGTGCCCGTTGGCGCAGTGATCGTGGTCTCGCCCTGCAACGCGTTCAGTTCCCCCGTAATGAGCGACTCGCCTCATCCGGCACTCCGTGAGGCGCCGAGAGGGTAGCTCATGCCGAGTGCGCGCACGCATCAGGTCACCCATAGGTGTGGTGTTCGCTGCATCCGCCGACCGCCGAAGATCAATCCCCGGATGCCGCCCGGTCGCCTTCTTCGGTTGCCCGGCACCTCGCCTCGCGAAGCGGTGCCCAGGAAGTTCGCCGCTCGGCATCGATTCAGCGGCCCGTCGCGGACGGCTCCGACATGGCGGGGGCGTCCAGCGCCGCACGGCGCCGGTTGTGCGCCTAGGCTGATCTAGTGAAGCCGGGCTGGTCGAAGGATCCAGGGAGGGGCGGGACGTGTCAGCCGTGAGTGCAAGGTCGGGTCGACGAGCCCGGTACCGACGGCGTCGGCCGGTGCCCGCCCTGGTGGTGCTGGTCGCGCTCGTGCTGCTGTCGGGCCTGCTGTGGACCCGGGTCTTCGACTCGGTGAAGGACATCGAGGCGGCGACGACCTGCAATCCGCCCAGCACGCCGACGGCCGCGCCGCAGGGCGGCGCCGCGCCGGAGCCGGTTCCGCTGGGGTCGATGCTGCCGCGCAACGCGCTCGACTCGACCAACCCGATCCCGCAGCAGGACGTGCAGGTGCGGGTGCTCAACGGCAACGGCGAGGCCCGGCAGGCGTCGCTGGTCAGCGACGAGCTCGCCAGCCTCGGCTTCGCCAAGGGCGGCGCGGACAACGACCCGGTCTACGTCAACTACGACCTGAAGTGCCACGGCCAGATCCGCTTCGGCGGCGCCGGGGTGAGCGCGGCGCGGACGCTGAGCCTGATCGCGCCGTGCGCCCAGCTGGTGCGCGACGAACGCCAGGACGCCTCCGTCGATCTCGCGCTGGGGGCGGACTTCAAGGACATCAAGACCACCTCGGAGGCCAAGCAGGTGCTCCAGGAGCTGGAGAACTGGGTGCCCCAGCGGGACCACCAGGACGGCGCCCACCAAGAGGTGACCCCGCCGCAGATCAGCAACGATCTCCTCAACAAGGCCCGCGAAGTGCACTGCTGACGACCGTCCGAAGGGCGCCTGCGGCCACACCGGTCGCAGGCGCCCTTCGCGTCTCAGGGCCACTCTCAGACGCGGCCGGCGTCGGCGCGGAGCAGCGCCTCGGTCAGCTCACCGGCGATGCCCGGTGCGGCGCAGACGATCATCCCGTCGCCCAGCCCGTCCGACGACCCTTGCTGGGGCAGCCGCAGGTGGGCACCGGCCTCGGCGGCGACGAGCGCGCCCGCCGCCCAGTCCCACCGGTTGAGCCCGACCTCGAACATGCCGTCCAGCCAGCCCGCGCCGACCGCGCACAGGTCCAGCGACGCCACCCCGGCCCGCCGGATGTCGCGCACCTGGCCCAGCAGCCGGCCGAGCACCTCGGCCTGCGCCGTGCGGCGCTCCACCGCGTAGGCGAATCCGGTGCCGATCAGCGACAGGTCGAGCCGGTCGGCGGACGAGACCCGGAGCCGGCGGCCGTCCAGGAACGCGCCGTGCCCGGCCGCGGCGCTCCACACCCGGCCGGACACCGGTTCCACCACCGCGCCCGCCACCGAAACCCCGTCGAGCTGCGCGGCCAGCGAGACCGAGTACCAGGGGAAGCCGTACAGGTAGTTGACCGTGCCGTCGATCGGGTCCACGACCCAGCGCAGCCCGTCCAGCGCGCCTTCGCCGCCTTCCTCCTCCCCCAGCACCGATTCGCCGGGGCGCAACTCCGCCAGCCGTTCCCGCACGAGCCGCTCCACCGCGCGATCACCTGCGGTGACGACGTCGGTCTCGGTACTCTTCGTGTCTACCGCACCATCGGTGACTGCTTCGTCACGCACCGTGCGCGCCAGTTCCGCGGCTTCGCGGGCGATCCGCACCGCTACCTGGCACAAGGCTTTCGCATCTACTTCTGCTGCCAATCCCACGTACACATCGCAACACAACCCGGTTAAGGTCTGCACACCTTCATCTGAATCGAATAGGAAGGATTCAGCCATGGCGACTGCCCGCGGTTTCGGCGTGGACATCGGCGGGTCCGGCATCAAGGGATGTCCGGTCGACATCGACGGTGGTGTGCTGGCCGAGGAGCGGATGCGGATCCCCACCCCGCAGCCCTCGACCCCGTCCGCCGTGGCGGACGCCGTGGCGGAGATCGTCGAGAAGTTCGCCTGGACCGGTCCGGTCGGCATCACCCTGCCCTGCGTGATCAAGGACGGCACCGCGCTCACCGCGGCGAACGTCGACAAGGGCTGGATCGGTACCGACGCCCAGGAGCTGTTCGCCGAGCGGCTCGGCCGCACCCGGGACGACGTGCTGGTGCTCAACGACGCGGACGCGGCCGGCACCGCCGAGATGCGCTCCGGGGCCGGCGCCGGGCACCGCGGCCTGGTGGTGGTGCTGACCTTCGGCACCGGCATCGGCAGCGCGATGTTCATCGACGGAAAGCTGGTGCCCAACACCGAGTTCGGGCACATCGAGGTGGACGGCCACGACGCGGAGACGCAGGCCGCGGCCTCGGTCAAGGACGACCTGGAGCTGACCTACGAGGAGTGGGCGCCGCGGGTCAGCAACTACATCCAGGGGCTGGAGAAGTTCCTCTGGCCCGACCTGATCATCGCCGGTGGCGGGGTCAGCAAGAAGGGGCACAAGTGGATTCCGCGGCTGGAGACACGCACGCCGGTCGTCGCCGCGGCGCTCCGCAACGACGCGGGCATCGTCGGTGCCGCGACGGCGGCCGCGACCAGGCACAACGCCTGATCTTCCGGCCTCCTAGCACATCGCGGGACGCGCGGACTCCGCCTTGCAGCGGAACCGCACCCCCGCATCGCGGCTACAATGGAACGCGGCCCACTTGATTCGAAGTCCTCGTCGAGGAAACACCGAGGCAGGCACCGGGTGATTCCTCATCAGCCGCAGGGCTGGATCCAGTGGGTTTGTTCCCCGACCTTCGGCGGCCGAGGTTTCGCGCCCTCCGGCCTGCCCTGATCGACCGTCGCGAAAGGGCGTACGTGGCAGCCGCAGAAACAGCAACCCGACGCTCCGCTGCAACAACCGGCGGTGCCCAGTCCCAGTCGGGCCAGTCCCAGGCCACCCCAGCTTCGGAGGCGGCTGCTTCGTCTGACACCGAGCAGACGAAGTCCACCGCCGCGCGCAAGAGCTCGACGGGGGCTAAGCCGACGGCCCGCAAGACCGCCGCCGCGAAGTCGGCGGGGGCCAAGAAGGGCGCCAAGGCCCCGGCGAAGAAGTCGACGAAGTCGGCCTCCGCCAAGGGCAGCGGCGAGGGCATGGAGATCGATGAACCGATCGAGACCGACCTGACGTCCCCGGACGTCGGCGACCTCGCCGACGTCGAGGTGGAAATCCCGGAAGAGCCCGTTCCGGAGGAGGAGACCAAGGAGTCCGGCGACTTCGTCTGGGACGAAGAGGAATCCGAGGCGCTCCGGCAGGCTCGCAAGGACGCCGAGCTGACGGCCTCCGCCGACTCGGTCCGCGCCTACTTGAAGCAGATCGGCAAGGTCGCGCTGCTCAACGCCGAGGAAGAGGTCGAGCTCGCCAAGCGCATCGAGGCCGGGCTCTACGGCGCGGAGCGGCTGCGGCAGGTCGAGGAGGCCGGCGAGCAGCTGACCACCCAGATGCGCCGCGACCTGCGCTGGATCGTGCGCGACGGTGAGCGGGCGAAGAACCACCTGCTGGAGGCCAACCTCCGCCTGGTCGTCAGCCTCGCCAAGCGCTACACCGGCCGCGGCATGGCGTTCCTGGACCTCATCCAGGAGGGCAACCTCGGCCTGATCCGCGCGGTGGAGAAGTTCGACTACACCAAGGGTTACAAGTTCTCCACCTACGCGACCTGGTGGATCCGGCAGGCCATCACCCGCGCCATGGCCGACCAGGCCCGCACCATCCGCATCCCGGTGCACATGGTCGAGGTCATCAACAAGCTCGGCCGCATCCAGCGCGAACTGCTGCAGGACCTGGGCCGCGAGCCCACGCCCGAAGAGCTCGCCAAGGAAATGGACATCACCCCGGAGAAGGTGCTGGAGATCCAGCAGTACGCCCGGGAACCCATCTCCCTGGACCAGACGATCGGCGATGAGGGCGACAGCCAGCTCGGCGACTTCATCGAGGACTCCGAGGCGGTCGTCGCGGTCGACGCGGTGTCCTTCACGCTGCTGCAGGACCAGCTGCAGTCGGTGCTGGCGACGCTGTCCGAGCGCGAGGCCGGCGTGGTCCGGCTGCGGTTCGGGCTCACCGACGGCCAGCCGCGGACGCTGGACGAGATCGGCCAGGTCTACGGGGTGACCCGGGAGCGGATCCGGCAGATCGAGTCCAAGACGATGTCGAAGCTGCGCCACCCGTCCCGGTCCCAGGTGCTCCGCGACTACCTGGACTGACGAACACGGCACCGAAGAGGGCCGCCGACCGATCCGGTCGGCGGCCCTCTTCGCGTCCGCGACAGCGCTTTCGGGCCGGAAAACGCCGAAAATCGGTCCGCCTGGTGGGATTTCCTGTTCGCTTCCAGCGGAAATGACGGGCCCGCAACGGCGCCCGATCTGTGATCTGAACCACTGAATGTCCGGTTGTCGATCGACTCCGCTTTCCCGCCGCCCGGCCCGCGATGGCTTATTTCCCCATGTCACAAGGCTTTTCACGGTGTTGATCACGCTCCGCACCCGGCGCTGCTGCAACCGGGTGCTTCATCGTGACGACCGTCGCCACCCGGCGCGGGAACACTGACTCGGGCCCGAGCGTCTGGAAGAGTGGAGCCAACGAGCACCGCTCCCGCAGCCAGTGGGCCAACGGTGGTCGTAGCAGGATCGAGGGCGTCGGGTGATTCCGACGCCGGGACGGAGGGAGATCACGATGCCGGGAACGCTCACCCGCCCCGAGCTGACCGCCGCCGACCGCTGCGACCGCTGCGGGGCCGCTGCGAAGCTTCGCGCCGTACTGCCATCCGGTAGCGAGCTTCTGTTCTGCGGGCACCACGCCCGTGCGTACGAGGCGGGGCTGCGCGACGCGCAGGCCGACCTCCAGCAGGACGAGCAGTAAACACCCGTCAGACCGAGAAGACCGTGCCCCCGCAGGAGCCCTGCGGGGGCACGGTCGTTTTCCGACTAGGGGCGTCCGGTCATCCGCTGATCTCCGCCAAGGCGTCGAGCAGCCGCCGCACCTCCGCCTGGCTCGTGTAGTGCGAGAGGCTGGCGCGCACGCCGCCCTTCGGGCCGATGCCGAGGGCGTGCACCGTCTCCCAGGCGTAGGAATGGCCGTGAGAGACGTTCAGACCGCGCTCAGCCAGCTGCTCTGCCACATCCGAGGGTTCCTTGCCCGGAAGCCCGAAGAACGCCGTAGGAGTGCACGAGCCCTGCGGAGCGCCGTAGCGCACTACGCCGTCCAGAGCCGCGAGACCGTCGAACAGCTCCCTGGCCAGTTCGTCCTCGTGGGCCTGCACGGACCGGCGGGAGGTCGCCAGCCGCTCGGCGCGGCTGCCGTCGGCGTCGCTGTCCAGGCCGGCCAGGTGCTCCACCGCGGCCACCGCACCGGCCATCGCGGCGAACGGGTTGGTGCCGAGCTCGAACCGCTCCGGCGAGGTGTCCGGCGACGGCGCCAGCTTGTCCGGGTGCAGGTTCTCCAGCGACCACGGGTCGGCGGCCACCACCGCGGCCAGGTGCGGGCCGGCCCACTTGTAGGCGCTGGTCGCGTAGAGGTCCGCGCCCAGCTCATCCAGCCGCACGTGGGCGTGCGGGCAGTGCTGCACCCCGTCGACGTAGGACACGGCGCCGACCTGCCGGGCCCGGTCGGTGATCGCCCGCAGGTCGGGCATGATGCCCAGCACGTTGGAGGCCGCCGTGACGGCGACCAGCTTGGTGCGCTCGCCGATGAGTCCGGTGACGTTCTCGACGGGCAGTTCGCCCGTCGCCGGGTCGAGCTCCGCCATCCGCACGGCGGCGCCCGCCCGCCGCGCGTGCTGAACCCACGGCCGCACGTTGGCGTCGTGGTCCAGCTGGGTCACCACGATCTCGTCGCCGGGCCGCCAGCCCGCCGCGAACACGCCGGCGAACCGATAGGTCAGGGCGGTCATGCTCGGGCCGAACGCCACGCACCTGGGCTCCGGGGCGCCGACCAGGTCGGCGACGGCCGCCCGCGCCTCGGCGACGATCCCGGCGGAGCGGCGGCTGGACTCGTACGGGCCGCCCACGTTGGACGCGCCCACCCGGTAGGCGTCGCTCACCGCGTCGATCACCGACTGCGGGACCTGGGTGCCCGCCGCGCCGTCCAACCACGCCCGACCGTCCGCCAGCGCCGGGTACTGGGCCCGGATCTTCTCCACGTCGAAAGCCATGCCCCGACCCTATGAGACCCGGATCGGCGACCAAACCGATCGCGCTGCGCCGTTCGGGGCCGATATCACCAGGAGCGCAGGGTGGCGATGCGCTCCTCGAGCTGTTCCACGGTGGCCATCGCGGTGGGCGGGCCGCCGCAGGACTTCTGCAGCTCGTTGTAGATCTTGCCGTGCGGCTTCCGGGTGCGGTGGTGGTGCAGCGACACGAGCGTGTTCAGCTCCTTGCGGAGCTTCTGCAGCCGCTCCTGCACGGTCTGCGGCCGCGCGCGCTGCTCCGCCTGCTCGGCGGCCTTCGCCGCCTTCGCGACCGCTTCGCGCTTGCCCACGTCCTCCAGCTGCTGCTCCTGGCGCTGCCTCAGCAGCGCCCGCACCTGGTCCGGTTCCAGCAAGCCGGGCAGGCCGAGGTAGTCCTGCTCCTCCTCGGAGGTGCTGAACGCCGCGGTGCCGAACGACGAGCCGTCGTAGATCACCTGGTCCAGCTCGGCCTCGGCACCCAGCGAGGTGAACGCCTTCTCATCCTCGCCGGGCTCGTCGCGCTTGCTGTTGGCCGCGGCCAGCAGCTCGTCGTCCCAGCCGTCCTTCTCCCGGTGCGGCTTGCCGAGCACGTGGTCGCGCTGCGCCTCCAGCTGGCTGGCCAGCTCCAGCAGCACCGGGACGCTCGGCAGGAAGATGCTCGCCGTCTCGCCGGGCCGCCGGGACCGCACGAAGCGGCCGATGGCCTGGGCGAAGAACAGCGGGGTCGAGGCGCTCGTGGCGTAGACGCCGACGGCCAGCCGCGGCACGTCGACGCCTTCGCTCACCATTCGGACCGCGACCATCCAGCGGTCCTCGGACTCGGCGAAGTCGGCGATGCGGCCGGACGCCTGCGGATCGTCGGAGAGCACCACCACCGGATCGTGCCCGGTGATCCGGTGCAGGGCCTTCGCGTAGGCCTTGGCCGTGACGTGGTCGGTGGCGATCACCAGGCCGCCGGCGTCCGGGAGGCCGCCGTTGCGCAGCTGCGTCAGCCGGGTGTCGGCGGCCTGCAGCACCGCCGGGATCCATTCGCCCGACGGGTCCAGCGCGGTGCGCCAGGCCCGCGCGGTCTGCTCGGCGGTCAGCGGCTCGCCGAGGCGGGCGCTGAACTCGTCGCCGGCGTTCGTCCGCCACCGGGCCTCACCGGAGTACGCCAGGAACAGCACCGGCCGGACGACGCCGTCGTTGAGGGCGTCGGAGTAGCCGTAGGAGTGGTCCGCCCGGCTGCGCAGCGAGCCGTCGGCGTCGGGCTCGTAGCCGATGAACGGGATCGGCGAGTCGTCGCTGCGGAACGGCGTTCCGGTCAGCGACAGGCGCCGCACGGCCGGGGTGAACGCCTCCCGGATCGCGTCGCCCCAGGACTTCGCGTCGCCCGCGTGGTGCACCTCGTCGAGGATCACCAGCGTCTTGCGGCGCTCGGTGCGCACCCGGTGCAGCGTCGGGTGCGCCGCGACCTGCGCGTAGGTGACCACGACGCCGCGGTAGTCGCTGGAGGTGATGCCGTCGCTGTTGCGGAAGTTGGAGTCCAGCGGGATGCCCGCGCCGCCGGCGGCCATGGCCCACTGGTGCTTGAGGTGCTCGGTGGGCGCAACCACGGTCACCGCCTCGACCGTGCGGTCGGCAAGCAGCTCCGCGGCGACCCGCAGGCCGAACGTCGTCTTGCCCGCGCCCGGCGTCGCCACCGCCAGGAAGTCCTGGGGCTTGCTCGACAGGTACTTGGTGAGCGCCCGGCGCTGCCAGGCGCGCAGTGGCCGGGATGGAGCCTGCGAGGGGTCGCTGAGCACGGATCGAACGGAATGGTCGAGTTGCGCTTCGGACACGCCGGGTCGCCGCCCCTTCCTTCTTGCTCCCCTGCTGGATGGTGAGGGCGCGCCCTGCGCTGCCCCGCGACCGCCCGCACGCGCGTTCAGCGTCGATCGACTCGAAGCGGGCCGTCGTGCAGCCTACCTTTCGAGTCCGGCGGGCACCGGCTTGCCCGGACGAGAGGTGCGCGACACTCCGTGTTCCCGGCGGTTTTGACGGGCCGACGCCCGCGGCGCCAGCCGATGCAGCATCCTTATGGGTGCCATGGGTCAGCCGAGTCCACCAGACCGCCAGGGGCGCAGTGCGACCGTCGCACCACGGGAAGCTCCGGTGCGGCGCGGGCCACTGCGCCTGGTCATGCGCACGCTCGACAAGGCGTGGTGGGACAACATCTTCTCGGAATCGGCAGCCGCCGCGTTCTGGCAGACGTTGTCCATGCCGCCGTTGCTGCTCGGGCTGCTGGGCAGCCTGGGCTTCGTCGGCGACTGGTTCGGCCCCGAGGTCGTCGACGCCGTGCACGACAAGATCCTCGCGTTCTCCCGCTCGGTGTTCACGGCGAACGTGGTGGACCAGATCATCGGCCCGACCGTCGCCGACATCCTCACCAAGGGGCGCAGCGAGATAGTCTCGGTCGGCTTCCTGATCTCGCTGTGGGCGGGTTCGTCGGCGCTGGCGTCGCTGGTCGACTCGATCACGCTCGCCTACGACCAGTACCTGGTGCGCAACAGCGTCTGGCAGCGGATCTTCGCGCTGCTGCTGTACCTGGTGTGCCTGATCCTCGCGGTGGTCGGGCTGCCGGTGGTCGCGCTGGGCCCGGACTGGCTGCCGACTCTCTTCCCGCAGGACTTCCAGGACGACATCGCCTGGCTGATCCAGGCGTTCTACTACCCGGCGACCGGGATCGGCCTGGCGGTCGCGCTGGCGACGCTGTACAAGGTGGCGCTGCCCAGGAAGCTGCCGTGGCATCGCGGCCTGCCCGGGGCGCTGCTGGCGATGGCGATCTTCCTGTGCGCCAGCATCGGCCTGCGGCTCTACATCACGTGGGTGACCGGCACCGGCTACACCTACGGCGCGCTGGCCACCCCGATCGCGTTCCTGCTGTTCGCGTTCTTCATCGGGCTGGCGATCATCATGGGCGCGCAGTTCAACAACGCGATCCAGGAGATGTGGCCGGCGAAGATGACCCGCCGGGAGCGCCGGAGGTGGCGGCGCCTGGAGATGAAGCGGCTCGCGCAGCGGATGCACACCGAAGAGGGCTACCGCGCGTGGCGCAACGGCCAGGCCGAGGAGGGCGAGGAGCCGAGCCCGCCCGCGGAGCGGCCGCGCAACGGCGCGCCGCTACCGAAGAAACCGACCGACAAGCAGGCCGAACCGCACGGCGGCTGAGGGCCGCCGCGCGGGTCCGGAAGGTCAGTCCTTGCCGCCTGGGGGGAGGGACGCGAAGATCTCCTTGCAGTCCGGGCAGACGGGCGAGCCCGGCTTCGGCGACTTGGTGACCGGGAAGACCTCGCCGCACAGCGCGACCACGAACGTGCCCATGACCGCGCTCTCCGCGATCTTGTCCTTCTGCACGTAGTGGAACATCTCCGGACGGTCGTCACTGGTCTGATCAGTGGTCTCGGTCCGGGTATCGGTCTCCGGCATCGTCATCGTGCTCATGCCCCCAATGATGCCGCACGGCATCGACGCATGTCCGCATCCGGCCGGGTGTTCCCCGTCAGGCGCCCTCGATGACCTGGTGGCTGCGGGATTCGATCGAGTGCGGTGAACGGCGGAACCGGTTCACGTGCTCGCTCTTCTTGGCCGGGCGGTCGTTGGCGATGAGCACCGCCATCCACGGCAGCGGGATGGAAATCGCCAGGATGATCAGTGACAACCACCACAATTGCCACAGCTGGAACACCACTGCGGCGATCACCAGACACGGAATCCGGCTGGCCATCATGATCGCGTACCTGCGGCGCCGCTGCGCCTGCTGATCGTCGTAGGACGGCTGTGCCTCGGTGATCAGCACCGGGGTGTCGTCACGATGTGAGCTGTTCACGACGCTACCTCCGCCTCCCATGCTGCCACCCGATCGCGTCCTCGGATACCCCGGGTTCGCGTGTCCCGCGACCCCGGGCGCCGGGCCGACCGGCCTGACCCAGAGGTTGACCGGCAGGACGCACCGCCGAAACCTCGCCGGGTTAGATTCGACCGGGATCAACGGCGCGGGAGGGCGAATGCTGTACTCGGTGAGCAAGCGGGTCGTGGGCGCGGTGGCGCGGACGATCTACCGGCCGACCGTGATCGATGCCGACAAGGTGCCGGCGACCGGCCCGGTGATCCTCGCCCCGAACCACCTCGCCGTGCTCGACAGCTTCATCGTGCCGCTGGTGCTGCCGCGGCCGGTGTCGTTCCTGGCCAAGGCCGAGTACTTCAACGGCACCGGCACGAAGGGCGCGCTGGTCAAGTGGCTGTTCGGCTCGCTCGGCGCGATCCCGGTGGAGCGCGGCCGCGGGCGCGCCGCGAAGGAGGCCCTGGACACCGCCGAACAGGTGCTGCTCGACGGCGGCGCGTTCGGCATCCACCCGGAAGGCACCCGCTCGCCCGACGGGCGGCTGTACCGGGGGCGGACCGGCGTGGCCCGGCTGGCACTGGCCGCCGGCGCGCCGGTGGTGCCGGTCGGGTTGACCGGCACGGACAAGCTCCAGCCGCGCGGCAAGAAGATCCCCCGGCCGCACCCGGTGACGGTCCGCTTCGGCGACCCGCTGGACTTCTCCCGCTACGCCGGGATGGAGTCGTCGCTGCCGGTGCTGCGCTCGATCACCGACGAGATCATGTACGCGATCGCCGAGCTTTCCGAGCAGGAGTACGTCGACCGCTACCAGAGCCCCGGCGCCGCTGCGGCGGCCTGACTCATCCGGTCGTGGTGGGCGCCGATCCGGAAGTGGTCGGCGAACCGGTCCTCGCCTCCGCAGGTGCCGAGCTGATCGGCGGGTGGCTCGTCGTCGGCACTGCGGTCGTCGTGACCGGCGCGGTGGACGGTTCGTCGGGCGTGGAGCTCGCGGGCGGATCCGGAATGCCGTGGCACTGCTCGTAGGTCAGCCCGGCGCACGGGTCTGAGGTGGTCGACGGGGCCGGCGGCGCATCGCGCGTCGCCGTCAGCTGGTCGTCGATCCACGGATCTGCGGAGCGTGCGGTGCCGTTCCCGTCGACCGAGCCGCACGCCTTGTTCGTGATGGCGTTCGGGTTGTCCGGGTCGTCGAAGCGCGGTGCGGCGTCCGGCTCGCAGGTCAGCTCCGGAGCGCGAGCGGCCACGGGTGCGACCGGCCGAGCCGACATCTTGGTCGGCAACGGCATCGACGACGGTGCAACTCGGGGCGGCAGCAAACGCGGCGGCGGAGCACTGCACGCCCCTATCGCGAGCATCAGTCCGGACAATGCGGCGGCAACGGCGTAGCGAGTCATAGGCGATCCCCCAGTGCGAAGGCCCGCGCGTTCGCAGGCCCTGCCTTGGCTTCCGCGTTGACGTTGCCGGGCGTTATCCGGTTACCACCCGTAGTGCCGCCGCCGAGTCAGTCCGGGTAGCGGATGAACCCGGGCCGGACGTGGTCCACCAGCCAGACGCCGTTGGCGCTGACCCGGAACTCGTGCCCGGCCGCGTGCATCCCGGCAGCGTCCACGGTCAGCACGACCGGCCTCCCCCGCCGCCCGCCGACGCGCTTCGCGGTCTCGCGATCGACCGACAGGTGAACGTGATGCCGGTTCATCGGCCGCAGCCCCTCGGCGCGGATGCCGGTCAGGCTGCGCGCGACCGTGCCGTGGAACAGCCACGCGGGCGGCTGCGCCACCGGCAGGTCGAGATCCACCGCGACCGAATGCCCCTGACTGGCCCTGATGCGGTCGCCGTCGATCACGTACCGCTGCTTGTCGTTGTCCTCGACGACCCGCACCAGCTCCGCCCGCGAAATCGGGAACCCGTGCGACCCTGCCGCCGCCAGCAGCTCGTCGACCGCCACCCAACCGTGCTCGTCGAGCTCGATCCCGATCCGCTCGGGCTGGTGGCGCAGGTGCTTGGCCAGGTACTTCGAGACCCGCACCAGCCTTCGCTCGTCCATGAACGCCTCCCCAGCCGGACACTAGCGCGGGGGCGCATCGCGGTGAGAGCGAATTCCGGGAGTCAGCCCTTGGCGGCCTTGGCCGCGGCCTTCTGCTCCTTCTTCCAGGACCGGACCTCGTTCAGGGTCTGCTCGTCGACGACGTCGGCGATCGAGCGCCTCGACCCGTCCTCGCCGTAGGCCCCGGCGGCCTCGCGCCACCCGGTGGGCTGGACACCCCGCTGCTTGCCCAGCAGGGCGAGGAAGATCCGCGCCTTCTGGTCGCCGTAACCGGGCAGCGTCTTGAGCCGCTTCAGCACCTCCTTGCCGTCCGGGTCGCCCTCGGTCCAGATCGCTTCGGTCCGGCCGTCGTAGTGCTCGACGACGTACTGGGCCAGCGCGTGCACCCGCCGCCCCATCGACCCGCCGTACCGGTGGATCGCCGGCTTCTGCACGCACAGCTCGACGAACTCGTCCAGATCGGATTCCGCGATCTTGGTGACGCCGAACCCGCCCATCCGGTCGGCGATCTTCTTCGGCCCCGCGAACGCGACCTCCATCGCGACCTGCTGATCCAGAAGCATGCCCGTGAGCAGGGCGAACGAGTCGTCGCTGAGCAGCTTGTCGGCGTCGGCGTCGCCGGTGAGGTGCAGCATGTTGGACATGCCACCATCCTGGCACGCAACCGAACCCACCGATGTCCGGTGCCGAGGGGCGTACATCCTGGGTTTCGGCCGAACCACCGTTGGCCGAGTGCGTTCGTTTCGATCCGGCCGGTCAGCCGTCGTCCACAGGCAGGCGACCGGACTGCGACAGTCCGGTGAGCACGACGTCGATGGCGCGTTCCAGAACGTCGGACCGAGGCCGCATCGTCGCTGACGCTTGAGCGAGCCCGCGGATGAGCAGGTAGACCTCCTCGATCGTGACCGAGGGTCGGACGGTTCCGGCGTCCTGCGCCCGACTGAGGATCTCGCTGACGGCAACCTTCAACCGGTTCGACGCTGCGCCGGCACTGTCCGGAACTCCCTCGCGATCGGCCAGCACTGAGGCGAGCGTCAGTTTCGTGGCGCCGGTTTCGATCATCGCCCGCACGAGGCCGCACCACGCTGTGGCCGGGTCCTCCCCGGCGGCAAGAGCGTAGGCCCGTTCGGTGAGCTGATCGAAATGCCGCAGCAGCGCTGCCTCGATCAGCTCCTCCTTGGTCGGGAAGTGGCGAAAGACCGTGGCGATGCCGACGCCGGCCCGCTGGGCCACCTCCTCGGTCGACCCGGCGGCCCCGCGCGAGCCGAAAACCTCCTCGGCCGCCGCCAGGATCCGTTCCCGGTTCTCCCGCGCGTCCTGCCGCATCCAGCCCCCTTCAAGACTCGGTGCGGACCACTTTAACCGGAGTCCAGACTTCGATACGCTTCCGGAGTTCAGACTCCGATTAGCTCTTTGGAGGGTGTAGTGCCGTCATCACCAGCCGATGTTGTCCGCACCGTCGCGACGGGAGTCAGCCGGCTGATCGCCGGCAATCTCACCGAGCAGGAGACACAGGGACAGCTCGACCACCTGGCCGGCTTGTACGCCGAACACACCGACGTCCGACACCCATTCGCGCCAACGGGCGACACACCACTGCGAACCCGTGCCGAACTTCGCCAGCACTTCGCCGAAGGACCAGCCCGAGCGCCAGGAGTCGACCGGTTCGAGCCCGTGGGCCACGTCCACGAAACCGCGGATCCCGAAGTGGTCATCTTCGAGTTCAGCTACGTCGGTTCGGCGAACGGCCATCCGTTCACGGTGCCGTGCATCTTCGTGGCACGGGTACGTGACGGAGTCATCGTCGAATCACGCGACTACGCCGACCATGTGGGTATGGCCCGCGCCTTCGGTCGACTCAACACCCTGGCCACCGCACTGGCTGCCGACTCCGGAGGAGACACCAGTTTCCGGACGCAGTCATGACGCGCACGCCGCTGCACGGGCACGTCGAGATCGGCCAGGTGATCAGGCACCCGATTCACCTTCGGGGTGTCGCGACCTGCTGATCCAGAAGCATGCCCGTGAGCAGGGCGAACGAGTCGTCGCTGAGCAGCTTGTCGGCGTCGGCGTCGCCGGTGAGGTGCAGCATGTTGGACATGCGCCTCATTTTCGAACGTCAGGCGCGACGGCGGTCGCCGCGGCGGCTCACTCGGAACCGGGCGCCTTGACCCCTTCGAACACCGCGTCGAAGGCCTTCGCGCCGTGTCCGTCGGCGACCTGGCGGTCGACCAGGGCTTTGAGCGGACCGACCACGTCCAGCCCCACCCCGGCTTCCCGGCTCGCCCGGACGATGGCGTCGAGGGCTGCCTTGGTGAAGTCGAGGCTCTGCCCATCGGCCTCCGCACCGGCCTCGATGGCTTCCCCGCTCAGCGGGATGACCTGCACCATCGCCGAGAGCCACTGCTGCGCGTACTTCGCGAACTCGGTGGCCGGGACGCCTTCGGTGCGCACCATGGCCGCACCGTGGGAGAACCCGGCGAACATGGTGTACATCGCGGTCAGCAATGCGAAATCGTAGAGCGAGGCCATACCCGCGTCCGCACCGAAGTACTCGGCCGAACCCAGCAGCTCCAGTACCGCCCTGTTCTCGTCGAACACCTCTTTCGCGCCGCTGTACAGCAGGAACGACTCCGGCCGGCCGATCATGGCCGGACTGGCCATGATGCCGCCGTCGAGGTAGTCGATGCCGTGGCGCTCCGCCCAGGCGGCAAGTTCCCGCGCATCGCTCGGCGCGGTGGAGGTCAGGCTGATGACGGTTCGCCCGGCGAGGTCACCGGCCACCGGGTCGAGGACGTCGTGCACCGATCCGTGGTCCAGCAGGCAGGCGACGATCAGGCCACCGGCGGCGACCGCCTCGTCGACCGTCGCGGCGGTGGTGGCTCCGGCGGCGACGAGTTCGGCGTCCCTGCCCGGCGTGCGGTTCCACACCGCGGTGGGGTGGCCGCCGCGCAAGAACGCATTCGCCAGAGCTCGCCCCATGGCGCCGAGACCGAGGACCGCGATCGGAACCGGCGAGGACTTGGTCATCGTGAATCGCTCCTTCAATTCCACTTCCAGCAAGCCTGCAGATCGTCACCTCCGGGCACGGGGCCGACAAGTACCCACTACTTAGTGCGGTACGCACCAAAAAGTAAGTAGGCGTAAATGATCGATGCGGTATCGGCGCAGCAATGGATGCCGTCGCCAATCGACCTCGGAGACGAGGTGCTCAGCCAAGCGAATGGGGCAGGCCCCCATCGGTGCCGGGCGAAGCCTTCTCGCGATCTGCTGATTCCCCAGGCTTCTTGCCTCACGGGTGAGTCGCGCTCGGCCCTCCTGGGCGCCACGCTCCGAGCCAGTCGTCGATCAGCTCGACAACCCGGTCCTGTGTGGCTCCTCCTTTGACCAAGGCGCTCACGCGCTGGGCCTCCGCGGTCGTCGGCAGGAAGCCGACCAGCAGCGCAGGCAGCAGCAGCCGCCTGACGAGCAGTTCCTGCGCCGACGTCATCTGCGGTCTGCGGACGACCGAGACGTTCACGCGAACCGCGTGCTCGTTGAGCGGCGAAGCACCGGGACGATCGGTCTCGACGGCGGCGTACCGGAAGCCGTGGGCGAGGTTGCACGCGGCGCAGTCCATCGGTCCGCGGCCGAGCCGGCCTCCGCATTCGTCGCAGGCGATCCGGTCGAGCGCGGCGTCCACCACCCGCCAGTCGTGCCGGTCCGGCTCGGCCACCACCAGCCCGGCGACCTCCGCCTCCGGTTCCTCCGCCCACTCGGCGCGGAAGCGCCGCCATTCCTCTTCGACGACGTCGTCCACCAGCGTCCGGCAGCGGGTGCAATCGGGCGCGCCGCTGTATTCGTGCCCGCCGCATTCGCCGCACCGGACGAGGGCGGCACCGATCACAGGTCTCATCCACCCATGTTCGTGCAGGGCGAGCACGGGGCGCGATCGGTTTTCCGGAGCTCCGCGCCGCGGGTGCGCCCAGATGCGCGAACGGGTGGCCGTGTGAGGATCGGGATCGTGATTCCAGACCTGTCCCATGACCGCATCGATCGACTTCGCGACGCCTTCCAAACCGCCGGTTACGACGCCGACGGCGTCGTGGAGCTCCTCGGTCCCGAAGCGCACGCCGCACTGGGCCGAGGCGAGCCCGTTCCGGCGCTGCGCGCCACCAGCGACGCCGGCGCGCTCGGCACCTTGGTCCGCTTGTTCCTGCTCGGCCAGGCCGAGTCGCAGGCCGCCGTCGAAGCCGCGCTCGCCCCGCTGCCGTTGACCGAGGCGAAGGCCGCTGGGCTGCTCGTCGACGACGGCGACCGGCTGCGCGCCGGGCTCGACGTCCGCCCGCACGGCGTCGACGACGAATCGTGGTGGGTCGTCTCGGACCTGGATTCGGACCTGCGCGGCGGCCGCCCGGTGGAGGCCGACCACGTGCTCGGCGTCGGGCACGCGTCGCTGAGCCTGGTCCGGGCGACCTCGCGGCGACCGGTGGGCTCGGTGCTCGACCTCGGCACCGGTTGCGGCGTGCAAGCTCTGCACGCGAGCACGCACGCGCAACGGATCACCGCGACCGACGTGTCCAAGCGGGCGCTGGCGCTGGCCGAGGCGACGTTCCGGCTCAACCGCGTCGACGTCGAGCTCGCCGAGGGCGAGTGGTTCGACCCGGTCCGGGGACGCAAGTTCGACCAGGTCGTGTGCAACCCGCCGTTCGTCGTCGGCCCGCCGCGCACCGACTTCACCTACCGCGACTCGGGGCTGGCCGGGGACGACGCGAGCGCGCTGGTCGTGCGGCAGCTGCCCGGCTTCCTCGCCGAGGGCGGCACCGGGCAGCTGCTGGCCTCCTGGGTGCACCGGGACGGCGAGGACTGGCAGGACCGGGTGTCTCGCTGGCTGCCGCCCGGCGCCGGGGTCGATGCCTGGTTCGTGCAGCGCGACGTCGCCGACCCAGCCCTCTACGTGGGCACCTGGCTGCGCGACGCCGGGTACGACCTGCGGTCCCCGCAGGGCCTGCAGAAGGCGGCCGAGTGGCTGGACTGGTTCGAGGCCAACGACGTGATCGGCATCGGCTTCGGGTTCGTCACGCTGCGCCGCACCGACGCGCGCGGCGAGGTCGTCTGCGAGGACCTCCGGCACGCCTTCGACGACCCGCTGGGCCCGGAATCGGACCAGTGGCTGCGCCGCGTCGACTGGCTGCGCGCCCACGAGTCCGCCGAGGCCCTGCTGGCGGCCCGCCTGGTCACCGCCGACAGCACCGTGCTGGAAGCGGTCTCCGAGCCCGGCGACGAAGGCTGGCAGCCGCTCGTGCACCGGCTGCACCGCACCGACGGACCGGGCTGGCAGCACGAGATCGACGAGCTGGGCGTGCGGCTGCTCGCCGGGTGCCGCGGGGCGCTGCCGCTCGGCGAACTCCTCGAACTGCTCGCGATGGGCTATGGCGAGGACTCCGAAGACCTGACCCGGGCCGCGATCCCGATGGTGCGCGAACTCGTTCGGCACGGAATGCTGCTGCCGGCGGAATGGGCGGGCGGCGACCAATGAGAGCAATCGTCACCCGAGTCACTCGCGCCTCGGTAACTGTCGACGGCGTCGTGGTCGGCAAGATCGAAGAACCCGGGCTGTTAGTGCTATTGGGTGTGACGCATTCCGACGGGCCTCAAGAAGTCGTCAATATGGCGCGCAAACTGCACGAGATTCGGGCGCTGCGGGACGAGGAGTCCTGCGCCACGACCGGGGCACCGCTGCTCGTCGTCAGCCAGTTCACGCTCTACGGGTCGACCAAGAAGGGACGCCGTCCGTCGTGGACCGAGGCGGCCCGCCCGGAACAGGCCGAACCGCTGGTGGACGGGGTTGTGGCGGCGCTGCGCGAGCGGGGTGCGCGAGTGGCCACCGGGGTGTTCGGGGCGATGATGGCGGTGGAGAGCCTGAACGACGGGCCATTCACACTTTTGGTTGAGGTCTAAATGTAACGAGGGCTCTCAGGAAATCCTCAGGCTTGGCGGCGCAACGGATGTGACCGCCATGACGTCTCTTCGTCTAGAACTTCGGGAACGAATTCGGCACGCCGGTCGTTTTCCAGGTAACGAAGCTTCGACGGCCATGCCGACAGGCCACCAACGAACCCATCGGCAGCGCCGGAGAAGACGTCGACGCGGAGCCCGTACAACCGAGCGTACGCGTCCTCCACACCGCGCAACGGCGCGCGAGTGTGATTTGCGCCCGCCAAGCCAGCCCGCCAGGGAGGGAGCTCAATGACCGTCCCGCAGACCACCAAGCCAGACGTCACCGTCACCGAAGACCTGGACACCCAGGGCCCATCGGCCGACCTGGTGCGCGTCTACCTCAACGGCATCGGGCGCACCGCGCTGCTCACCGCACAGGAAGAGGTCGACCTCGCCAAGCGGATCGAGGCCGGGGTTTTCGCCAAGCACCTGCTGGAGACCAGCAAGAACCTCTCCCCCGAGCGGCGCTCCGACCTCGGCGCCGTGGTCCGAGACGGCCGCCGGGCGAAGAACCACCTCATGGAGGCCAACCTCCGCCTGGTGGTCAGCCTGGCCAAGCGCTACACCGGCCGCGGCATGCCGCTGCTGGACCTCATCCAGGAGGGCAACCTCGGCCTGATCCGCGCGGTGGAGAAGTTCGACTACACCAAGGGCTTCAAGTTCTCCACCTACGCGACCTGGTGGATCCGGCAGGCCATCACCCGCGGCATGGCCGACCAGAGCCGCACCATCCGGCTGCCCGTCCACCTGGTCGAGCAGGTCAACAAGCTGGCCCGGATCAAGCGCGACCTGCACCAGAAACTCGGCCGCGAGGCCACCGACGAGGAGCTCTCCGAAGAGGCCGGCATCCCGGTGGAGAAGATCCTCGACCTGATGGACCACTCCCGCGACCCGGTCAGCCTGGACATGCCGGTCGGGGCCGAGGAGGACGCGCCGCTCGGCGACTTCATCGAGGACGCCGAATCGGCCGACGCCGAGAACGCGGTGATCTCCGGGTTCCTGCAGGACGACCTGCGCCGCGTGCTGGCCACGCTCGAGGAGCGCGAGCAGGCGGTGATCCGGATGCGCTACGGCCTCGACGACGGCCAGCCGCGCACCCTGGACCAGATCGGCAAGTCGTTCGGGCTGTCCCGCGAGCGGGTCCGGCAGATCGAGCGGGAAGTCATGGCGAAGCTCCGCCAGGGCGACCGCGCCGACCGCCTGCGCGCGTACGCGAGCTGACCGCGCGATTTTTGGGCGTCGTGTGTCCGCGGAAAGCGCGGACCACGGCGCGGTCAGGATGATTTTGCGGGGGCCGAGCCCCCGCAGACCCCCACGGTGCGGTGGTCGTCTTCGGGGGTTCTGAACCTTCCTCGCTCCAAACCTTCCTCGCTCTGAACCTTCGTAGTTCTGAACCTTTTGGGTTCTGGGTTTTCGGGGTTCTGAGCTTCCGGGTTCTGGTTCGAGGTTCGGGGCTTTGCGTTCGGTTCTCGATCTTGTGGGCGTCTGGGTCGGGCCTTCGGGTTGGGGAGTTCGTTCTTTTGTTGTTCGGGGTTTTGTACACCCGGATGGCTTGTTGACCTTGTTGGGTTTCGGCGGGAACATCGTTCTTCCCCCCTTTTTTGTTCTTCCGCTTCGGTCTTAGCGGCGGGTTCGCCGCTCGCCACGGGAGGGCGGACTCGTCGTCGGGGCGGGTCCGGCCTCCCGACCTCTTTTCCCGATCCACGCACCGCTTCTACGCGAACGGCCTGTTCACCTCTTCTTCCGAGGTGAACAGGCCGTTCGCTGCAGGCTTCTCGCCGCCTTGGCTCAGCCGATGAACTTGGCCTGCCAGCGGTCCAGTTCTTCGTTCGTGGCCCCGTGCGTCCGCAGCCAGCCCCTCGCACCCTCCTCGTGGGTCTCGAAGGCGCTCAGGACGCTCTCGATCGCCTCCGTCGGCGTCGACAGGAGCTCGTGGACCATCTCCTCGTCCACGCCCGGCGGCAGCTCCGGCGCCACGTTCAGGCGCTGCAGGACGCGGAACATGTTCCGGTCCGTGCGCACGTAGTCCGCCACGATCGCGTCGCGGCGGACTCCCACCGCGCCCAGCAGCATCGCCGAGACCACTCCCGTGCGGTCCTTGCCCGCCGCGCAGTGGATCAGCACCGGGCCGTCCGCCTCCAGAACGATGCGGAACACCTCGACCAGCTTCTTCGGGGCGCCCTGCAGGATCGACTGGTACAGCGCCGTCAGCTCGTGGGCCGCCTCGTCGACATCGATGTCCGCGTCCCGCGCCTCCTCCAGCAGCGGCACGTGGTGCACGGTGGCCACCGACGCGAGCGGGTGTTCCTGGTCACGGGTCTCCACCGAATCCCGCAGGTCCACCACGACCTTCGGCGGCCACGGCGACGCTCCCTCCGGCACCCGGTCGCCGCTGTGCGGAGCGTCACTCCGGAACACCACGCCGGCCCTCGTCACCACGCCGTCACCGGCGGGCTGCCCGCCCAGGTCACGAAGGTTGACCAGCGCATCGAGGGGATCTGTCGTCGGCAAGGCGACCTCCGTTGCTCCGGCCCCGCTTCCGGGGTGCGATGAGACGTTCGACCGCCAGCCTCGCAGGTGCTCCGCCGCGCCACCAGGGCAGGCGATCCGTCACACCTGGGCTACCCCCGTGGACGCGCTGATCGACCGCGCGGTTTTATTGGTCATCGCGTAACCCGAACGCGCGCAAAGGAGCCGCGACGTGCCCACCACGTTCGATTTCACCGAGGTGCTCCCCCTCGGCCCCGACAACACCGACTACCGCCTGGTGACCACCGAAGGCATCCGAGTCGTCGAGGCGGCCGGGCGACGATTCCTCGAAGTCGAGCCGACCACGCTCACCGCCCTGGCAACCGAGGCGATCAAGGACATCCAGCACCTGCTGCGCCCGTCCCACCTGGCGCAGCTGCGCGCGATCGTCGAAGACCCGGAGGCCAGCCCCAACGACCGGTTCGTGGCCACCGACCTGCTGCGCAACGCGTGCGTGTCCGCCGGCGGCGTGCTGCCGATGTGCCAGGACACCGGCACCGCGATCGTCATCGGCAAGCGCACCGAGACCGTGCTCACCGGCGGTCGCGACGAAGAGGCGATCGCCAGGGGCGTCTTCGACGCCTACCAGGACCTCAACCTGCGGTACTCGCAGATGGCGCCGCTGAACTTCTGGGACGAGCGCAACACCGGCAGCAACCTGCCCGCGCAGATCGAGCTGTACAACAAGCCCGGCACCGACCCGGCCTACGAGTTCCTGTTCATGGCCAAGGGCGGCGGCAGCGCCAACAAGACGTTCCTGTACCAAGAGACCAAGGCGCTGCTGAACCCGACGCGGCTCGGCCGGTTCCTGGAGGAGAAGCTGCGCTCGCTGGGCACCGCGGCCTGCCCGCCGTACCACCTGGCGATCGTGGTGGGCGGCATGTCCGCCGAGTTCAACCTCAAGGTCGCGAAGCTCGCCTCGGCCCGCTACCTCGACGAGCTGCCGCGGGAGGGCTCGGCCTCCGGGCACGCCCTGCGCGACGTCGAGATGGAGCAGCAGGTGCTGGAGATGACCAGGCAGTTCGGCATCGGCGCGCAGTTCGGCGGCAAGTACTTCTGCCACGACGTGCGGGTCATCCGGTTGCCGCGGCACGGCGCCTCGCTGCCGGTGGGTGTCGCGGTGTCCTGCTCCGCGGATCGCCAGGCCAAGGCCAAGATCACCCCGGAGGGCGTGTTCCTGGAGCAGTTGGAGCGCGACCCGGCCCGCTACCTGCCGGACGTGGTCGACGAGCAGCTCTCCGACGAGGTCGTCAAGATCGACCTGAACCGGCCGATGGCGGAGATCCGCGCGGAGCTGTCCAAGCTCCCGGTCAAGACGCGCGTGTCGCTGACCGGACCGCTGGTGGTCGCCCGCGACATCGCGCACGCCAAGATCGCCGAGCGGCTGGACGCCGGCGAGCCGATGCCCGAATACCTGCGCGACCACCCCGTGTACTACGCGGGCCCGGCCAAGACGCCGGAGGGCTACGCCTCCGGCTCGTTCGGCCCCACCACCGCCGGTCGCATGGACGCCTACGTCGAGCAGTTCCAGGCCGCGGGCGGCTCGCTGGTCATGCTCGCCAAGGGAAACCGGTCGGCGAAGGTGACCGAGTCCTGCCACACCCACGGCGGCTTCTACCTCGGTTCCATCGGCGGCCCCGCCGCGCGCCTGGCCCAGGACTGCATCCGCAAGGTCGAGGTGCTGGAGTACCCCGAGCTCGGCATGGAAGCGGTGTGGCGCATCGAGGTCGAGGACTTCCCCGCGTTCGTCGTGGTCGACGACAAGGGCAACGACTTCTTCGCCAACTCCACCAAGCCGACCCTGCAGATCTCCTTCGGCCGCTGACCACACACCGGTACTCCCGCAGGAGCCCCACCTCCTGCGGGAGTACCGGTTTCAGCTCAGCCGATCGACGCGATTGGCAGGTATCACGCGGTCACCGATCAGCGGGGAACCTTGACATCTCGTTGTTCCAGAACGACCTTCCGCGCGTCCAGCGGTGCGTCGAGCTGCACCGCCACCGGCGGGTAGCGAAGGTCCATCGTGCACATTCCCGGCGGTTCCGGGGTTTCTTCGACCAGCACCACCTTCACGTGGTCGGCGGTCTGTTCGGCCAGCTCGGCGTGCACCTTGCTGCAGCCGCCTTCCTGACCGGTGGCCACGACGACCGCTCCGCCGTCCTGGGTCCAGACCTTCTTCGGATATCCCTTGGGTAGCAACGACACGTCGACCGCGGTCTCGGCGACCTGCGTGCGTTCCTGTTCGGGTTTCGGCAGCACCGGGCCGGGCGGAGCCGGGGGCTGGCCACCGAAACCAACTTCATTGGATGGCTGTTGGGCGCAGGCTGCCAACGCTACGAGCAGAACACCCGCGCCCACTGCGGTTTGTAGGCGTCTCATGCCCTAAGGACGGAGCGCCCCGCGTGGCCGGTTGCGCGAAATCCGCACCGAGTTGGATCCACATCTTTCCCACATTTCGAAACGGCTGGTGGTCGACGGCCTGCGCGTGGTTTCGTCGACGAATCCGCTTCACATTCGGGAGTGAGGAATGTCCACCACCGCCACACCTGCCACATCCGCCGACGCGGGCCCAGCACCGCAGGGCAAGCCGCAGTGGGTTCCGCTGACCGTCGGGGTGATCGCGGCCGTGGCGCTCGTGACCGCTGCGGCCGTTGTGGTCGGCGTGAAGTCCGCCGTGCTGGCCGGACTGGGCCTCGCGCTCGGGCTGACGCTTTTCCACTCCCGCTTCGGTTTCACCTCGGCCTGGCGGCAACTCGTCTCGGTTGGACAGACGTCGGGAGTCCGGGCTCACCTGCTGATGCTCGGCGCGGCGTCGATCTTGTTCGCCCCGATCCTGGCCGGCGGTGTGACGTTCTTCGGCGCCACGCCGAAGGGAAACGTCGAACCGCTCGGGCTCGGACTGGTCGTCGGCGCGGTCCTGTTCGGCATCGGGATGCAGCTCGGGGGCGCGTGCGCATCGGGCACCTTGTTCGCCGTCGGCGGCGGGAACACCTTGCTGGTGGTCACGCTCTTCTTCTTCATCTGCGGTTCGGTGCTCGGCGCACTGCACCTTCCACTGTGGACCTCGGACGCGATCACCCTCGGATCGTTCTCCCTCGCCGAGGACACCGGGCTCGGTTACTTCGGCGCACTGGTGGTTCAGCTCGCCGTGCTCGGCGCGATCGGCTACGCCGCAACGCGATGGGCTCGGCGGCACAACGCGCCTCCGGCGGGCCGCCCGCCGACGTCGCGCGGGCTTTGGCGCGTGCTGCGCGGCTCGTGGCCGCTTTGGGTCGGGGCGATCGTGCTGGCCGGGCTCAACGCGGTCGTGCTGCTGACCCGCGGCAGCCCGTGGGGCATCACCTCGGCGTTCGTGCTGTGGGGCTCGAAGGCTCTCCAGGCGGTGGGCGTGGACGTGGCGAGTTGGCCGTACTGGCAAGGGGAACGCGCAGCGGCCCTGACCGGTCCGGTGCTGGCCGACTCCACCTCGGTGCTGGACTTCGGGATCATCGTCGGCGCACTCGTGGCGTCGGCGGCGTCGGGCGCTTTCGTGCTGGCCAAGCGGTTGCCCGCGAAGGTCGTGCTCGCTGCCGTGATCGGCGGCTTGCTGATGGGCTACGGCGCGCGGCTGGCGTACGGCTGCAACATCGGCGCCTACTTCTCCGGGATCGCCTCGTTCTCGTTGCACGGCTGGGCCTGGGGCCTGCTGGCGCTGGTCGGCACCTGGGTCGGGCTGAAGCTGCGCCCGCTGTTCGGGCTCGACGTCCCCAAGCCGACCGACTCGGTCTGCTGACGCCCGGTGGGGCGGATTTCCCGCCCCACCGAAGCGATCGGCTTCCGCGACCTCGCTAGGCGCGGACCGAGGAATCGACGGCGGCGATCCAGTCCCGGACCCAGCGGGACAGTTCGCCGCCGTTGCGCACCCAGTTGAAGTGGCCGAGGTTCTCCGCGCCAGACGCCGCCCGGGTGTAGTGCTTGTCAGTGCGCGGCGCCCGCCCCGCTTTCGCCGCCAGGTGGTCCACTGAGGACTTCGGGGCCAGCCGGTCGCCCGCGACGCTGACGGTCAGCAGCGGCTGCCGGAGTTCCCGCAGCGCCGCCTCGTACTCGGTCGTCGAGCCGTTGAGCCGGTAACGGCCGGTGCGGGCCTGCCGCGCCCAGTCCTGCATCAGGTCGGTCGCCTGGCGGCCGCCGAAGCCGAACCGGTGGCCGGGCCAGTAGCCGAGCAGCGCCGACGTGGCCGCCACCAGCTGCGTGCCGAACAGGGTGCGGAGCTTGTACATCCCGGGGAAGCTCCCGAACCACACCGAACCGGAAGCCACCAGTGCCACGCCCTGCACCCGGTCCGGGCGGCATGCCGCGTGCAGCAGCGCGATCTGGCCACCCAGGCTGTGCCCGAGCAGGAACCGCGGCGCCTGCGGGAAAGCAGCGTCGACGAGATCGAGCACGCCATCCACGTCGTCGATCATGCTCTGGTAGCCGAAACGCACGCCGCGGGCGGCCGACGGCTTGCTCTCGCCCTGCCCGCGCACGTCGAAGGTCACCACCGCCAGGCCCTGGGCGTGGAGATCGGCGACGAACGGGCGGTAGTACCTGGCGGGCACGCCCATCGCGGGGAGCAGGACGACCACCGGGCTGGCGGAATCGTCCTGCTTGGCGGCGCGCACGGTCAGCCGGTGCGCGCCGGCCGAAACCTGCCCGAGCACCAGGGAAGCCTGGTCGCCCGAACCGTTCTCGGCGTTGTTCTCGACGGTCTGCTCGTCCACGCCGCCAGATTAACGGAACCAGCCAGTTTCGGGCAGTGCGCCACGTGGCAAGCCGTCAGCGGAGCCGCCGCGGCCCGTCGTCCAGCGCCGCCGGCGACGCCCGGATGCCGACCCTGGCCCCGGCGACCACGGCACCGGTCGGCGAAGCGAGCACCGGCTGCAACGCCAGGTCGCGGACTTCCGGCAAGTCCTCGGCCAGGGTCGCCACCCGCAGCACGAGGTCCTCCAGCGCCGCGAGATCGGCCGGTTCGGTGCCCCGGTACCCGGCCAGCAGCGGCGCCGCCCGCGGCGCACGCACCAGTGCGGAGACGTCCACATCGGACAGCGGCAGCGCGCGGTACGCCTTGTCCCCGAGCAATTCGCTGGCCACCCCGGAAAGGCCGAACGACACCAGGGTGCCGAACGACGGGTCCTCGGTCAGGTCGATGACGCACGAAGTGCCCCGGGCCGCCATGCGTTGCACGTAGACCTCGTCGATCCCCGAAACCTGCCGGATATCGGCGTACGCCGATCGCACGGCATGGGCGCTGCCCAGGTCGAGGCGGACGCCGACCAGGTCGTTGCGGTGCCGCAGTTGATCGCTCGCCGACTTCAGCGCCACCGGGTAGCCCAGCTCCTCCGCCACCGCCACGGCCTCTTCGACTCCGGTGACCAGGCGGAACGGCACCAGGTCGATGCCGTAGCAGCCGAGCAGCCGCACCGCCTGGTCGTCGTCGAGGTCGGTGATGCCCTCCGCGAGCCAGCCCTCGACCAGTGCCCGCGCCCGGTCCTCGTCGATCTCCGGCGGCCGCACGAAATGCCCCTTCGGCGCGGCGCGCCACTGCGCGTACCTGGTGACCCGCGCGAGCGCCAGCACCGACCGCTCCGGGCTCGGATAGGACGGCACCGAGCCCTTGCCGGTCAATCCGTCCGGGCCGGGAACCACGAGCTCGTCGGGCACGCCTTCGGCCGCCAGGAACGTGGTCACCACCGGCTTCGAACGCGCGACACCGGCTTCCTGCAACGCCTCCCGCAAGGCGCGGGCGTACGCGGTGCCGGGAACCGCCACCGGCGGGGCGAACACCGTCACCAACGCGTCGACGTCCGGGCGCAGGGCGGCGTCGCGGACCGCCCCCGCGAACTCCTCCGGCCCCGCCGACGCCCCCACGTCGACCGGGTCGCAGGCCAGCTCCAGCTGCTGCGCCTGCGCCACGTCGGCGGCGATCATGCCCAGCGCCGAGGAGTTGCCCACGATCGCGACCCGGTCGCCCTGCGGCAGCGGCTGGTGCGCCAGCAGCAGCGCCGTGTCGAACATCTGCGCAACCGACTCGACCCGGATGACGCCGGACTGCTCGAACAACGCCTGCACGCTGGTCTCGTCGATCTGCACCGACGTGGCCGCCAAGCCGGGACGCACCGCGTTGCGACCCGACTTCACCACCACGACCGGCTTGCTGCGGGCCAGCCGCCGCGCCAACCGGCCGAACTTGCGCGGGTTGCCGAAGGACTCCAGGTACAGCAGCACGACATCGGTGGCCGGGTCGGTCTGCCAGTACTGCAGCAGGTCGTTGCCGGACACGTCGGCGCGGTTGCCCGCCGAGACGAACGTCGACAGCCCGAGGCCGCGCTCGGTCGCGGTGGCCAGGATCGCCACCCCGAGCGCACCGGACTGGCAGAAGAAGCCGGTGCGGCCGCGGCCGGGCAGCTGCGGCGCCAGGCTCGCGTTCAGCCGGAACTCAGGGTCGGTGTTGACCACCCCCAGCGCGTTGGGGCCGACCACGCGCATGCCGTGCACGCGCGCAGCCCGCACCATCTCGCGTTCCACCTCGCGGCCGTCCGGGCCGGCCTCGCTGAACCCGGCGCTGACGATGACCAGGGCCTTCACGCCCTTGGCCAGGCAGTCGTCGAGCACCCCGGTCACGCCGGCGGCCGGAATCGCCACCACCGCCAGGTCGACCTCGTCGGGGATGTCGAGCACCGAGGCGTAGGCGCGCACGCCGCGCACCGAGCGGTGCTCCGGGTTGACCGGGTAGACCGGGCCGGTGAAGTCCGCCGTGAGCAGGTTGGTCAGCACCGCGTGACCGATCTTGGCGTGATCGGTGGACGCCCCGATCACCGCCACCGAACGCGGCCGCAGCAGGTTGTGCACGCTGCGGGCCTCGGCCGCCTGCTCGCGGGCGCGGGCCACGGCCACCGACTCCTCGGTCGGGTCGATGTCGAACTCCAGGTGCACCACGCCCTCTTCCATGGCCCGGCTCACCTGGTAACCGGCGTCGCGGAAGACCCGGACCATGGTCGAGTTCTCGGCGAGCACCTCGGCCACGAAGCGCCGCAGCCCGCGTTCCCGCGCCGCGGCGGCCAGGTGCTCCAGCAGGATCGAACCCAAGCCGCGCCCCTGGTGCTGGTCCTGCACCACGAACGCGACCTCGGCCGACTGCTGCTCGCCGAGCCTGTCGTAGCGGCCCACCGCCACGATGTCGTCGCCGAGCAGCGCCACCAGCGCGACGCGGTCGACGTAGTCGACGCGGGTGAACCGCTCCACGTCGCGCTGGGGCATCCGCGGGTACGGGCCGAAGTAGCGGTAGTACCTGGTCCGGTCGCTGAGCCGCCCGTGGAAGGCCACCAGCTTCTCGGCATCGGCTTCGGTTATCGGCCGCAGGTGCACGGTGCCGCCGTCGGACAGCACCACGTCCGCCTCCCACCGGCGGGGGTAGTCCGCCCGCGGGGTGGCTGCTTCCTGCTGCTCCACTACTCCGTCCACTTCGGACTCCTCAGTCGCGGCTGTCGACCGGGTCGAGACCATGCAACGGAAACACCGCGTGCCGGGTGTCGCGAATCGAGGTGTCCACCGCGGACGCGGTGACCCCCGACCACCGCTGGAAGGCCGGGTCGGCCCCGTCGGTCATCGAAGTCGGCAGCGGAACGTTGTCCGCGACGCGCACGGTGTGCGCGATCCAGTCCTCCGGGATGGTCGTCTCCGGGGCGAGGTCGCGGTCCAGCAGCGTCGCCAGCAGGTGCGTCCAGGCGCGCGGCACCACCCGGAACAGCGAGTAGCCACCGCCGCCCAGCGCCAGCCACTTGCCGCCAGCGTAGCTGTCGGCGAGTTCCCGCAGGTCCTGGTAGGTCGCGCGCTGCCCGTCGACGCTCATCGACAGGTCCGCCAGCGGGTCTTCCCGGTGCGCGTCCGCGCCGCACTGCGTCACCAGCACCTGCGGCCGGAACGCGTCGAGCACCGACGGCACCACGGCGTGGAAGGCCCGTCGCCAGTCGGCGTCACCCGTGCCCGGCGGCAGCGGGATGTTGACGGCGGTGCCGTCGGCCCCGCCGGAGCCGATCTCCGTGGAGAACCCGGTGCCCGGCCAGAGCGTCAGCGGGTGCTGGTGCAACGAGATGGTCATGACCCGCGGGTCGTCGTAGAACGACGCCTGCACGCCGTCCCCGTGGTGCACGTCGACGTCGAGGTAGGCGATGCGCTCCACGCCCTGCTCCAGCATCCACGCGATGGCCACCGAGCAGTCGTTGTAGACGCAGAAGCCCGCCGCACGGTCGGCCATCGCGTGGTGCAGTCCGCCGGCGATGTTGACCGCCCGGTCTGCCTTGCCCGACACGATCTGCTCGGCCGCCCGGATCGAGGCGCCCGCGATCAGCGCCGATGCCTCGTGCATCCGGTCGAAGATCGGGTTGTCGTCGGTGCCCAGCCCGTGGCCGACCTCCCAGCCCGCCATCGGCGCCGAGCGCACCGCCGCCATGTATTCGGCGGTGTGCACGCGCTCCAGGTCCGCGTCGGTGGCCGGTTCGGGCTTGATCGTCTCGACGCCGTCGAGCACCCCGAGCGCACGGGCCAGCCGCATCGTCAGCTCCAGCCTGATCGGATGCAGCGGGTGTTGCCCACCCAGGTCGTAGCCGAGCACCGACTCGTCCCACACGACCGCGCACTGAGAACCCATGCCCCGGACGCTACCTGCCCTGTGTCGACCAACACAGTGTTCCGAGTCACCCGCGCGCACCGGCGGAACGATCTGTCATCCGGCCTCCGATCCGGTCGCGGCCGGCCTCTCCGGGTCCGCCGACCAGTTCGACCACGAGCCGGCGTACAGCACCGCCGGACGCCGCCGGTCGGACAGGCCCGCGTGCTCCAACGCGAGCAGGACCGAACATGCGGTCACGCCCGACCCGCAGTACGCCCCGACCGGGCCTGCCGCATCGACGCCCAGGTCGGCGAAGTGCTTCGCCAGCTCCGCAGGGGACCGCCACCGGCCGGACTCCGCCACGTGCGCCGCGAACGGCGCGTTCAGCGCGCCCGGAATGTGCCCGGCCCGCGGATCCACCGGCTCGACGTCGCCGCGGTAGCGCTCCGGCGCACGGGCGTCCAGCAGCGTGCCTTCCCTGGCGAGCCGGGCAGCGGCGTCCGCGTCCACCACCGGCATCGAGCCCGGCCGGACCCGGAAGTCGCCCTCCGCGGGCTGCGGCAGGTCCGTCGTCGTGGTTCGCCCCGCCGCCACCCAGGCCGCGTAGCCGCCGTCGAGCACCGCCACCGACTCGTGCCCCGCCCAACGCAGCAGCCACCAAGCGCGGGCCGCCACCGAACCGTTGTCCGCGTCGTAGACGACCACCGGGCGCTCGGCGTCGACGCCCGCCCTGCGGAACACCGCCTCCAGGTCGGCCGGGTCGGGCAGCGGGTGGCGCCCCTCGGGGCCTGGTTCGGCCGCGAGCTCGGCGTCCAGATCGACGAACACCGCACCGGGCAGATGCCCCTTTTCGTAGTCCTCCCGGCCCGGCGGCCCGAGCAGCGACCACCGGACGTCGAGGAGCGTCGGGGGCGGCTGCCGCCGCAACGCGGCCATGAGATCATCAGTACTGATCAAAGGATGCATGACGGCCCTTTCGTAGCCCGGCGACGAGGTCTGTCGGAAATCCTGGAAGTCAACTCCCGGACCACTGACCGCTGTCGCCCGGGGCGACTAGCATCGTGGTTGGGACTGAATGGGGAGCCGACGTGAACGATCTCATCGATACCACTGAGATGTACCTCCGCACCATCTACGACCTCGAAGAAGAGGGCGTGGTTCCGCTCCGGGCCCGCATCGCCGAACGGTTGGAGCAGAGCGGCCCCACGGTGAGCCAGACGGTCGCCCGCATGGAACGCGACGGGCTGCTGACCGTCGCCGAGGACCGCCACCTCGAGCTCACCAAGGCCGGCCGCGCCCGCGCGATCAGCGTGATGCGCAAGCACCGCCTCGCCGAACGGCTTCTCGTCGACGTGATCGGCCTCGAGTGGGAGCACGTCCACAATGAAGCGTGCCGCTGGGAGCACGTGATGAGCGAAGCCGTCGAGCGCAAGCTCGTCAAGCTGCTCGGTGGTCCCACGACCTCTCCCTACGGCAACCCGATCCCGGGGCTCGACGAGCTCGGCGTGGACCACGTCGAGGCGCCGGCCGACGGCGACCTGCAGCGGGTCGACGAGATCGCCCGCAACGGCGGGGGCCGCGCAGTCATCCGCCGCATCGCCGAGCACGTCCAGCTCGACCCCGACCTGATGACCGAACTGAAGGACGTCGGCGTCGTGCCGGGCAACGAGGTGGAGATCATGTCGGTGGTCGGGCCGAACAAGCCGATCGAGGTCCGCGGCCAGAACGGCAGCACCGAGCTGTCGGTCAGCATCGCGCACGCGGTCATGGTGCGCACCAAGTGAATCCGGCGGACCGCGCGGCGGCGTTGTTCGCCGACGAGCACGGCGGCGCGGCGAGCGCGGTCTGGTCCGCCCCTGGGCGGGTGAACCTGATCGGGGAGCACACCGACTACAACGACGGGTTCGTGCTCCCCTTCGCCCTGCCGCACCGCACCGCCGTCGCGATCCGTCCCCGTCCCGACCGGCTCCTCTCCGTCGCCACTCTCGGCAGCGACGGACGAGTGCACCGCGCGCCCGTCGTGTCGATCGACGAGCTGAGCCCCGGCACCACCACCGGCTGGGTCGCCTACCCGGCCGGCGTCGCATGGGCCCTGCGCGAGGCCGGGTTCCCGCTCGGCGGCGCCGACCTGGTGATCGTCGGCGAGGTGCCGACCGGTGCCGGCCTGTCGTCCTCCCACGCCCTGGAATGCGCGGTGGCGCTGGCGCTGCTCGACACCGCGCGGCTGGCGCCTGGCGAGCCGAACGCCCCTAGCCTGGGCGAGATCGCGCGCCTGGTCCAGCGTGCGGAGAACGATTTCGCCGGGGCGCCGACCGGCCTGCTCGACCAGACCGCGTCGCTGGCCTGCACCGCGGAACATGCGCTGTTCTACGACGTCCGCTCCGGCGACTCCGAGCAGATCCCGTTCGATCCCCGCAGCGCCGGCCTGGAGCTGCTGGTGATCGACACTCGCGTGAAGCACTCGCACAGCGAGTCCGGTTACGGACAGCGGCGGCAGGGCTGCGAACGCGCGGCGGAACTGCTGGGGATCAAAGCACTTCGCGACGTGCCCGGCGATGACCTCGCGACGACCCTGCCGAAGCTTCCGGAAGAACTCCGACCGCTTGTCCGGCACGTCGTCACCGAGAACGGCCGGGTGCTGGCCACTGTGGACGAACTCCGCGCCGGGCGGTACGCCGAGATCGGCCCGCTGCTGATCGCCTCCCACACCAGCCTCCGCGACGACTACCGGGTTTCCAGCCCCGAGCTGGACCTCGTGGTGGACAGCGCGTTGGCCGCCGGTGCGCTGGGCTCCCGGATGATCGGCGGCGGCTTCGGCGGCTCGGCGATCGCGCTGGTGCGGGTCGACGACAGGCACCGCATCGAGCGCGCTGTCCGGGACGCTTTCGAGGGGCGGCACCTCGCGGCGCCCCGCTTGTTCACAGCGGTACCCTCCGCCGGTGCGGGGCGGGACCGGTGACCACCGGGCGACCGCTCCCGCCTGCCGGTTGACGGCGCCCTCAGAAGATCTCCCACGGAAGGCAGTACGCAGGTGAAGCTCCTCGTCACAGGCGGCGCAGGCTACGTCGGAAGCGTGTGCGCGGCGCGCTTGGTGGAAGCCGGCCACGAGGTCGTCGTGGTCGACGACCTGTCCACCGGGCACGCCGACGCGATCCCGGACGGCTGCAAGTTCGTCGAGGCCGACATCTCGACGGCGGCGAGCGAGCTGCTCTCGGAGCCGTTCGACGGCGTGCTGCACTTCGCGGCGAAGTCGCTGGTCGGCGAATCCATGCAGGATCCGCAGAAGTACTGGCAGGGCAACGTGGTCACCTCGCTGCGGCTGCTGGACGCGATGCGCGAGCACGGCACGCCGCGGCTGGTGTTCTCCTCCACCGCCGCGACCTACGGCGAGCCGGAGGTCACGCCGATCACCGAGGACACCGCGACGCGCCCGACGAACACCTACGGCGCGACGAAGCTGGCGATCGACCACGCGATCACGTCCTACGCCGCCGCCCACGGCATCGGCGCGGTCAGCCTGCGGTACTTCAACGTCGCCGGCGCGCACGGGGCGTTCGGCGAGCGGCACACGGTCGAGACGCACCTGATCCCGATCGTGCTGCAGGTCGCGCTCGGCCAGCGGGAGCAGGTGCAGATCTTCGGCGAGGACTGGCCCACCGCCGACGGCACCTGCGTCCGCGACTACATCCACGTCACCGACCTCGCCGACGCCCACCTGCTGGCGCTGGAGAGCGCAGCCCCGGGCCGGCACCGGATCTACAACCTCGGCAACGGCACCGGCTTCTCCGTCAAGCAGGTGATCGACACCTGTCGCGAGGTGACCGGCCACCCGATCCCGGCGAAGGTCGCGCCGCGCCGGGCCGGTGACCCGGCGACGCTGGTGGCGTCGAGCCAGCGCGCGCGGGAGGAACTGGGCTGGACGCCGCGGCGCGCCGACCTCGAGGTGATCGTGCGGGACGCTTGGGAGTTCACCCGGCAGCGCCAGGGATCCTGAACGCCGCCAAGGCATTTCGCTTCGGATCGTCTCATCGTGATTCATCACCAGGCTCCGTCCTCTTCAAGCATGATCTGGGCATCTTCGGCGGCGTCGCGGGCGATGACCGCCAGGTCGGCCGGTGAGATGCCGGCTTCGATGGCCTGCCGCAGCAGGATCCCGAGCCGGTGGTCGGGTTGGGCCCGCTCGATCCGCTCCAATGCGGCACCGGCCAGCACCCCTTCGCCCCGCAGGTAGGCGGAGAACGCCAGCAACGCGGCGACCTCGGGCAGTTCCGGGTCGGGGGCCTTGCGGACCAGGGTCAGCCACAGCTCTTCGGCTGCCCTGGCCGCATCGCCCAGCGCTGTGCCCAGGGCGATGTCGCGGACCCTGGTGTCGGACACCGCGACCAGCACGCGCAGCAGGTCGTCCTCGGTGAGCGCGGCACCGGCGCCGACGCGCTCGATCGCCGCGAAGACGGTCCGGACGTCGCGGGCGACCTTTCCCGGGTCGTAGCCCTCGGCGCGTTCCTCGGCCAGCAGGTCGAGCTTCGCCGACCAGCGCGCCAAGACCTCGTCGGACTCCGGCGCGACGAGCGTCCGCAGCTCATCGCGGCTGCCGAAGGTCACCGCCCCCTCCGCGGCCAGCGCCGCGCCGACCGCGGAACCCCTCGGATCGGCGATCACACCGGAGCAGCCCGGATCGGCGTAGCACTCCCACTCGGCACCGGCTCGGATCTCCGGCACCCACAACGCGTGGGCCGTCACGACCCCGGCGCGGTGGAACGCGTCGCGGATCACTTCGATCAGGTCGGCGTGCGGCGGACCGGTATCGCGATCATCCACTGTGGATCGTTCGAGGCTTTCGCACCGCCCGCCGCAGGCGTCGCCGCAGGCCGCGGTGCTGGTTTTCTCCCCGACGACGACCAGGATCACGGCTTCTATCCGCCGCTGGCCCAATGGCCCGTCGAGCAGGTGCTCGCCGAAGCCGCAAACACCCATCGGGCATGGCAGATCGGTGCGCAGCGTCACGCCGAACGTCGGCGTTTCCGCCACGTCGTGCAGGGTCAGCACGACCAGCGAATGCGCCGGGTGGAACCCGAGCATGTGCGGCACGGCGGCGATCAGGTCGGCGGGCTCGGTCAGCGCGATGGTGGCGTTGAGTCGTGTTGTCATGCCGCAACGATCGACGCCGAACCCGCGTCGACGAAAGGGCATTTTCGGAATTTGTGGACAGATCCGTCCGCTGTGGACAACTCGGCCGACATAGGCCGAAATATCCACTATGGAGTGACGATCAGCCGGGCCAATCGCATCACTACTTCGACGCTAACTCTCCGTTTCCACGCCTCAATCGCGAATCTTCGTCGCGATCGGCCTACTCGACCGACCCGACGATCGGCAGCCGGAACCGAGTGCGGGACAGGTCGAGCTCCAGCCCGGCACCCGGCTTCGGGCGCAACGTGAAGTCGTGGTCGCTGGACAGCACGACGATCCCGAGCCGGTGCCCCGGCGCGAACACGTAGTCGTCGGGCTGCATCACCACGTTGATCGAGTAGTTCTTCCCCGGCTCGATCGGCGACGTCCGGTCGATCGCGTGCCGGTTCTGCGGATCCGCCCAGCCCCGGGTGACCACCGTGACCGCGCCGTCCGGCGCCTGGTCCACCAGCAGCGCCGTCACGTTGGCGGCCGGCCGGTCGAAGGTCAGCGCCAGCTCGGCCCGAACCGTGCCGCTGACCCGGGCCGGAGCCGCCAACGGGGAGCCGAAGTAGGCGAGCCGGTCCGGCGAACTCGGCGCCGCCGCCAGGTCTTCCGCCAACTGGCCCGCGTCGTCGCGCAGACCCTCCGAAACCCGGCCCGGAACCCGCGCGGCCGTGAGCCCGCCTCGCTCGGGGCCACCCGGGGCGGGCCGCAAGGTCACCTCGCGGGCGTCCGGCGCAGGCCACTCTGCCTCGTCCGCCCAGCTGCCGTCCTCCCGCTGCACGGTGGCCCTCGGCTCGCCCTCGACGCCGTTGGGCACGTCGTACAGGTACCGGGTGAACCACCGGTTCAACGTGCGAAGCCACTCCTGCTCCCGCAGCCGGAGCGGATCGGTGTGCCCCGACTGGTGCCACCAGATCTTGTGCGGCACATCGTGTTCCCGCAGCGCCGCGTACCACTGCGCGGCCTGCCGGGTCTTGACGTTCCAGTCGTTGAGCCCGTGCACGGACAGCACCGCGGCATGGACCTTGTCGACGTCGTCGAGGTAGTTCCGCTCGTCCCAGAACGGGCTGTAGTCGCCGGTGATCCGGTCCTGGTCCGCCGTGAGCTGGTCGAGCACCGTCCGGCACGGCTCCCGGTCCGCCCGGGTGTGCACGTACTTGGCCAGCACGTCGGCGTCCTCGCCCTGGTAGCCGCCGGGCGCCACCACCGCTCCGTCGGAGCGGTAGTAGTCGTACCAGTTCGAGATCGCGCCGATCGGCACGATCGCCTCCAGCCCTTCGACGCCCGTGCTGGCCACCGCGTTCGGCAGGGTTCCGTTGTAGGAGACGCCCATCATGCCGACCTTGCCGGTCGCCCAGGCCGCCTCGACCGGCGCGCCGGAGGCGTCGTGCCCGGGTGCGCGGGAGTTCAGCCAGTCGACCACCGACTTGGCGCCGATCGTCTCGTTCTCGGCACCGGTGGTCGGGCAACCGGTGGACAGCCCGGTGCCCAGCGATTCCCCGTACACCACCGCATATCCCCTGGCCAGCAGGTATTCCTCGTAGGCCCAGCTGATGTCGGCTGCCGCCGCGACGCGTTCGTCACCGCCGGCGGTGCGGATGGTCCGGTTGCCCGGTTTCTCGGGCACGTGCAGCTCGGTGTCGACGTTGTGGTTCGGGACGTCGTTCCCGCCGGAGAAGTACGGACTGGCCTGGTAGACGACCGGCACCCGCAGGCCTTGCGCCGTTTCCGCCGGCCGCACCACCTGGACGTGCACGACGTCGTCCTGCCCGTCGCGATCGCTGTCCACCGGCGCGGTGACGAACAGGTCCTCGCGCACCGCCTGCGCCGGGTCGAACACCGGTTGTGCCTCGCCGTCCTGGAACACCGGGCCCTGCGGTGGTTCCGCGAGAGCCGGCATCCCGGTGAGCGGCAGGACGCAAACCGCCGCCAGCAGACCCATCCGAACGCGTCGCATGCAGGCTCCCGGGGACCGGAGGGAAATCGACACCAGCACTTTTCTTACAGCGGAACGCGAAGTCAAACACTCCCCCGGCGGGTTTACGCCAGAACCCACCGCGTGCCGCCCAGTAGAGTCGGAGCGGGGAGCCGGAACCGAACCCGCGAGGAGCGAGCATGTCCATTCCGTCCAGCCTGTTGACCTCGGCCGGATTGATCGGCGGCTTCGCGGTCGCCCGCGCGACCAAGCACCGGCACTGGGGCGGTGTGGTGGCCGCGGGCGCCGGCCTGGGCGCGATGGAGGTGTGCCGCCGCCGGACCGGAGTGGCGCCGGCCCTCGCGCTGGGCGCAACCTACACGGCGGCGTTGGCCGGCTCGCACCCGCTGGCCAAGAAGGTCGGTGCCTGGCCGTCGGTGTTCGCCGTCACCGGCGCGACAGCCGTCGCCGCTCACCTGCTGGCAAAGCGCCGCGGGTGAGCACCAGCAGCACCACCGGGATCGTCGCGATCACGACGAGCGCCACCACCAGCAACGTCCCCGCGGTGTGCGGCGGATGCACGGCGTGGAACGCCAGGTGCGGAACCGCCCAAACGAGGTTCGACGTCAACGCGACGTAGACCAGTGTCCGTTCCAGGAGCACCGCACCCGTGCCGAGCACCACGGCCATGGCGAGGTTCATCGCGCCGAAATCGCGGAAGAGGTGCTCGTTGAACGGCGGGTAGTCGCCCACCGTCGGCACCCGGCCGTAGAACGAATGCGGGAAGAACAACGTCCAGGAACCCACTGCGACGTGCACGAACGTCAGGAAGATCAAGCCTGTCCGCAGCCACGCGCGAACCGTCACCGCCCGGCCAGGAAGTCGTCGAAGGTGATGCGGCCGACGGCGTTGTCCGGGGCGAGGTGACCCCCTCGGCGGTAGGCGTCGAACGCCGCGACCGGCAACTTCACCGGCAGCAGGATTCGGCGGCGCCCGGTCGAATCCAGGTAGGCTCGGGTCAGGTCGCGATGACTGCGGACCTCCGGCCCGCCCATGTCCGCTACCCGGCCGGCCGGTGACCCGGCCGCGAGCTCGGCCAGGCGCTCCGCGACGTCGCGGACGTCGATGGGCTGGAAGCTCACCCCGGCGAGCATCGCGACCACCGGGGACCGGCGCTGCGCCGAGGTGATGCGGGCGATCAGGTCGTGGAACTGGGTGGTCCGCAGGATCGTCCACGGCAGCCCCGAGTTCGTCACCCGCTCCTCCGCTTCGAGCTTGGCGCGGTAGTACGGGATCGGCACCCGGTCCACGCCGACGATCGAGATGTAGACCAGGTGCGGAACGTCGTTGCGGCGCGCGGCATCGATCAGGCATTGGGTCGCCGCCACGTCCTTGCGCCCCAACGTGGTGGCGCAATGCACGATCGCGTCCACATCGGAGGTCGCCGCGTCGATGCCCGCTCCCGTGCGCAGATCCCCGGTCGCCCACCGGTGCTGGACGTTCGCGGGGCGCGGGCCGCGGCTGAGCACCCGCACTTCGTGCTCGGCGTCGAGCAGCTGCCGCACCACTGCCCTGCCCAACGTGCCCGTCCCGCCTGTCACCAGGATCGGCTTCTGCATTTACCCGTCCTTCCTGAGCTGGTCACCGGTAGGACGAGACGGCCCCGCCGGATGTGACAGGTCATCCGCCCGGCGAGGGTGCCACGGCTGCAGCACCCTCGCCGGAACCGACGCGGTCCGCACCGAATCGCCGATGCCTCTCGCCAGCGCACGAACGCTGCGACGAACAACCAGCTCAGAACCGCGTGCAGCAAGACGACTGCCCCGAGGCTACGTCCGGATGATGTCGTCCCCAACCGGCGCGAGCCGCCACAACGTCGTGACTTCGGCGGCTCGGGCGGCGTGCAGCGGATCGGTGGGGTCCCCGGCCTTCGGATGGCTCGGCCGGGCTTCCGATCTCCCGACGACGCGGAGCCCGGCCCCGCTGATGGCCTCGAGCAGGTCGTCTCGGGTGCGCAGTCCGAGGCGTTCGGCGAGATCCGAGAGGATCAGCCAAGCCTCGCCGCCCGGTTTCAGGTGTCCCGGCACCCCGGCGAGGAATTCCAGGAGCATCCGTCCTCCTGGGTCGTAAACGGCGTGGTCGAGCAGCGAATGGGGTTTCGCCGGCAGCCACGGCGGGTTGCACACGACAAGTTCCGCGCGCCCGGGCGGGAACAGGTCGGCCTGCACCGGCTCGATCCGCCCGGCGAGGCCCAGCCGCCCGGCGTTGTCCTCGGCGCACCGGACCGCCCGCGCCGAGGTGTCCGTGGCCACGACGCGTTCGACGCCGCGGCGGGCGAGCACCGCGGCCAGCACACCCGTCCCGGTGCCGATGTCGAAGGCGAGTTCCGCCGGGGGCATCGGGATTTCAGCGACCAGGTCCACGTACTCGCTTCGGGTGGGGGCGAAAACGCCGTAGTGCGGGTGGATTCGCGCGCCGAGCGCCGGGACCGGAACACCCTTCCGGCGCCATTCGCTAGCCCCGATCACGCCGAGCAACTCCCGCAGCGGGACCACGTACGGGGTGTCCGCCGGGCCGTACGCCTCCTGGCACGCCGTCCGGACATCCGGCGCGCGCCGCAGGTTCAACGCATGGCCGGGATCGAGTCGCACCAGAACCAGCGCCAGCGCGTGTGCTCGGCGCGCCTGCTGCTGTCGATGCAGCCGGAACGACTCGGCAGCGGACGAGCCGCCTCGCCGATTCCGCTGGAGGCGGCGAGACACGGCGCTGAGCAGTTGGCGCGCGTTGTGGAAGTCGCCGTGCCACAGCAAGCCCGTTCCTCGCGAGACCAACCGGTGCGCCTCGTTCGCGAACATCCGGTCATCCGCGTCGACGATCCGCGCCGGTGGGCGGGAACCGTTCGCCGAAAGCCAGCGGAGGACACCGCTTTCGGAAACGACGTGCTGCGGGCGCGCAGCACTGCTAGGGGAAAGATTCATGAACCGCTCCTGCTGATGCGGCCGAGCGCAGGTCAGTGACCTGCGAAAGGTGAGAAGTGGACGGCTTGCGCCCCAGCACCCGGCGAGCAACAGCGGAGTCGCTGGATCAGCACGAACATCCCGGCCAACGGGCACGGGCACGTCGATCGGCCGGTGGGGCAGCAGCCCGGAACTAACCGACCACAGCAGCATGAACGGGTGTCATCACGCCACGGAGTCTAGCCGGACGGCATGAGTGGCAGTGGCTCGCCAGGGCGGCCACCGCCACTCACGACCGCGGACTACTGGCTCGCGAGGCTCGGCTCCGCGGCAGGTTGCGCCGCGGGCCGCCGCCGACGGGCGAGGTCGGGCAGGAGCGTGACGATGCCGAGCGCAGCCAGGGCAGCGCCCAGCCAGAGCGGCGCTCGCAGGCCGAATCCGTCGATGACCAGCCCGCCGATCCAGGACCCGATGATCACGCCGAGCGTGATGAAGGACGAGTGCACCGTGTTGACCAGCGGCCGGGCGTTGCCGGTGCGCTGCACTCGGGTGATCATCGCCGGGTTCATGGTGACCCCGACCAGGCCGATGCCGAGCATGAAGACGACCGCGGGCACGCTGAGGTGCGCCAGCAGCGCGAAGCCGATGAGGAAGCCCGCGTTCAGGACCAGCCCGCCGAGCAGGACCGGGATCGTGTACCGGTCGGCGAGGCGTCCGACGATCGTGTTGCCGACCACCGTGGCGGCGCCGTAGGCGACGAGCAGCAGCGGGACGGCGCCGGTGCTGAACCCGGTGACCTGGGTGAGGATCGGGTTGAAATAGCTGAAGGCGGCGAAGGTGGCGCCGATGATGAGCGTGCTGGTGGTCAGCACCAGCCACAGCTTCGGCTTGCGGAACGCGACGAGCTCCTGCCGGAAGTTCCCCTCATCGCCGGCTCGCCCCAGCTTCGGCACGCCGAGCGCGGTGCACAGCGCGGCGATGACGGCGAGCGCGGCGATGGCCCAGAACGCCGCCCGCCAGCCGAACCGCTCACCGACCAATGTGGACAGCGGCATGCCCAGCAAGGTGCCGAGCATCAGGCCGTTCATCACGACCGCGATGGCCCGACCGCGCACCTCCGGGCGGGTCAGCTGCGCGCTGAGCGAGATGGCGATCCCGAAGAACGCCTGGGAAGCCACGCCGGTCACGATGCGGGCCACCAGCATGAGGCTGTAGCCGGTGGCGGTGGCCGCGAGCAGGTTGCCCGCGAGGAAGATCGCGAACAGGGCCAGCAGTGCGAGTTTCGGGCTCGTCTTCAGCAGCGCGACGGTCAGGAACGGTCCGCCGAAGGCCATCGCCGCCGCGAAGGCCGTGATGAGATAGCCGATCTGCGGGATGGTGGCCGAAAGTCCCTCGGCCATCTGCGGCATCAGCCCGGCGACCACGAATTCGCTGGTCACCATGGCGAAGATGCCAAGGGCGAGTATGTAGACGGCGCGTGGCATGACGCTCTCCATATTTTGGATTGATCAGTTCAAAATTTGGGCATGAAAAGACTCGCGGTGGACGAACGCGATTTCAGCGGGCCAACGCGTCCATGGCGGTTTCGGCGATGGACTCGAGGACGGCCCGATCGGCACCGGCCTGCCCGGCGATCCGCATGCCGCCGATCACCGCGTTGAGGAAGCGGGCCAGCGAATCGGCATCGCGCGCGGACGCGATCCCGCCATCCCGCTGCCCCGCCTCGATCACGGCCCGCAGGGCGGCCAGCCGCGCCTCGGTGTCGCGATCGAGCAGCTTCGCGGTCTCCGGATCGCGCCCGGCGAGCTCAACGGTGGAGTTGACCGTCAGGCAACCGAAGCTGCGCCCGTCGCGGCGGTTCTCCAGCTCGGTATCGACGATCACGGCGAGCAGCGCGCGGATGCGATCCACCTCGGATCGCCCGGAATCCTCCAGGATCGCGAGCTGAACGGCCGAGGTCGTGTTGATGTAGCGGGTCAGCGCGCGCATGAACAGGTCGTGCTTGCTGCTGAAGGTGTTGTAGATGCTGCTGCGCCCGAGACCGGTCGCCTCGCACAGGTCCTGCGTGGAGGTGGCCTCGTAGCCATTCGCCCAGAAGGTGCGCATCGCCGCTTCCAGCGCTCGCTCCTCGTCGAACAACCTCGGTCGTGCCATGCGGAGACCCTATCAATTTTTGGAACGCTCTGTCCAATACTGGTCGGGCGGGACACCCGGTCCGCTCGGCGAGAGGCGGAACGCGGCCCTGTCACATCCGCCCGGCCGATCTCGTCTGTTGCACGAACGCCGGATTTCGCCCGACTCGGGAGGGCAGCAGATGAGAACCCGCAGACACGCCTTCATCACGACGATCACCGTCCTGGGGGCGGCCATGATGGTGATCCTCGGCGCCTGGTGCCGCTTCGCGCCCGCGAGCTTCGCGCAGTGGGCCAACTGGCCCAACCACGAGCACTTCCTCCACGACGCCGGGGTCTTCCAGATCGGCATCGGTCTGATGATGCTCGCTGCGCTGTGGTGGCGCGACGTCCTCGCCGTCGTGCTAGCGGGCTTCGCGCTCACCAACATCCTGCATGCGATCAACCACATGCTCGACACGGGCGGCGGCCACCCGTCCGACGGGTGGTCCCTGCTGGCCGTTTCGGCCATCGCCGCGGTCGCGCTCGTGGCCCGGGTGCGCAGCCTGCGCCGCTCGACGACCAGAACGGAGATCTGACATGAGAATCGTGCTCGCCGGTGCAACGGCGACGATCAGCTCCGAGCTGCTCCCCCTGCTTCTCTCCGCGGGCCATACCGTGCTCGGACTCACCCGCACGACCAGCGGAGCCGAACGCCTGCGCGCCGCCGGGGTCCAACCCGTGGTCGCAGACGTGATGGATGCGGACGCGCTGCTCACCGCCCTCGATGGGCGAACCGCCGACGCGGTGATCCACCAGGCCACGGCGATCACCCGCACGCCGACGTTCCACCGCGATCTCTACGCCACCGATGCACTGCGCGAGGAAGGCACACGCAACCTGCTGCGCGCGGCGAGGAGCCTGGGCGCAACCCGTTTCATCACGCAGTCGTTCTTCCTCGGCTACGGCTGGCGCGACCACGGCCCGGCCCGCCTCACCGAGGAGCACCCGTACGGGCAGCCCGGTCGCGGCGCATTCGACCGCCACCTGCGATCGCTTCGGTCCAATGAGGACCAGGCGCTCGGCGCGGCGGGCATCGACGGCATCGCGCTGCGCTACGGCTTGTTCTACGGCCCCGAGCGGTCCACCCTCTCGATGATGGACATGGCCCGCCGACGCCGGCTTCCGGTGCCCCGCCCGGCGGGGACCATGCACCTCATCCACATCGCCGACGCGGCCTCCGCGACGATCGCCGCGCTCGAACGCGGCCGCGCCGGCCATGCCTACAACATCGTCGACGACGAGCCCGTCGGCATGGACGACTACCTCGACGCCGTGGCGGCCGCCGTCGGCGCACCCGTTCCGCGGCGGATTCCCGGCTGGCTGCTGCGCGTCACCCCCTACCTGCATTCCCTGCTGGTCGGCACGCACATCCGGCTGGACAACGGCAAGGCCAAGCGCGAGCTGGGCTGGGCGCCGCAGTTCCCGACGTACCGGGAAGGCCTGCGGTCGGTAGCCGCCTGACCCGAACCGCCCTCCGCTGGACGGGGGTTCGCATGAGCCGGAACTCGCTGACTCGCGCGGGCCTCGGCTACGGGATCACCAGTGGGAGCGGGGAACCGAACGGCTCCCCGCTCCCCCGATCAGGCGAGCGCGTGTCCGGTGGTCGCCGTGATGTGGCCAGGGATCCGGTCGTGCCGGTCGCCGACGTTCGACGTCCCGGTCGGCTCGAGCATCAGGATGGACGCACCGCCGGTCGAGAACGGGCGGTGCTCGACGCCGCGGGGGACGACGAAGACCGATCCTCGGGGCAGGGTGACGACACGCTCGCCGCCGGCGTCACGCAGCCCGATGCCCAGTTCTCCTTCCAGGACGAGGAAGAACTCGTCGGTGTGGTCATGGCTGTGCCAAACGAACTCGCCGGCCACCTTGGCGATCCGGACGTCGTAATCGTTGACCTGCGTGACGATCCTGGGGCTCCACAGGGCATCGAAGGCCCCCAGCGCGGCTTGCAGGTCGATCGGTTCATCACTCACGACGCGATCCTGTCCGGCGGCGAGTCGCTGCGGGAGTGCTAGGAATTGCACATGCCGCAAGGATCCTCGCACCGGGTGGCCGTGATCGTCGACGAGGGCTCGAACCCGTTCGAGCTGGGCGTGGCCACGGAACTGTTCGGATTGCGCCGCCCCGAGCTGGACCGACCGTGGTATGAGTGCACGCTTTGCGCGGCCGAACCGGTGGTGCGCATGCACCGTGGGCTGTTCACGATGTCCGGGGTGGCGACCCTGGAAGCGGTCGAGGCGGCCGACACCGTGATCGTCCCGAACAGGCCCGATCCCGAGGTGACGCCGGCACCTGCGGTGCTGCAGGCCATCCGGCGGGCCGCCGAGCGGGGAGCCCGGTTGGTGAGCTTCTGCACCGGGACCTTCGCGCTGGCCGCGGCAGGCGTTCTCGACGGTCGCCGGGCGACGACGCACTGGCGGTGGGCCGAGTTGTTCGCCGCCCGCTACCCGGCAGTCCGGCTGGAGCCGGATGTTCTGTACGTGGACGATGGCGATGTCCTGACCGCAGCGGGCAGCGCTGCCGCGCTGGACCTCGGCCTGCACCTCATCCGCCGCGACCACGGCGCCGAGATCGCGAATGCGGTGAGCCGCCGACTGGTGTTCGCCGCGCACCGCGATGGCGGCCAGCAGCAGTTCATCGAACGGCCGGTCGCGGCCGTGCCGGACGCATCCCTGGGCCCGGTGCTGGCCTGGGCACAGCGACGGCTCGACCAGCCGATGGCGGTGGCCGACCTGGCCGAACGAGCCGCGGTGAGCCCGGCGACGCTGCACCGCAGGTTCCAGGTCGAGTTGGGAACCACGCCGCTGGAGTGGCTCACCTCCGAGCGCGTGGCGCTGGCCTGCCGGTTGATCGAGCGCGGCGAGCTCCGGCTCGACCGCGTGGCCGCAGCGAGCGGGTTGGGGACGGCAGCCAACCTGCGGGCCCAGATGCGTCGCCGGACCGGCCTCACGCCCACTGCGTACCGCGGGAAGTTCGGCCTCACCGCACCAACCGGCGGAGAACCCGGGCAACGAACAAATGGCGAGCGGTAGCCCCGTGCTCCGCGCTACCGTCGAGTGCACCGCCAACCGCTGCCCGTCCTGGAGAACCCGTGCCGCCTGAACGCCTCTTCGAGATCCAAATCGGCTTCTACGCGACCGAAGAAGACACAGCGCGGCTCACCGAAGGATGGACCCGGCTGCTGGACGGCCGCGCAGTGCCGTACCAGCTCTCCGTTGCGCGCCAGGAGAACTCGGCGGCCATGCCGCTCGCCGAGTTCTACGAGGACCTCCCCCGGCAATGGGGGTTCGGGCACCCTGAAGCCGACCCCGGATCCCGGCGCATCCACCAGGTCCGGGTCGGCCTGCTCACCTCCCGCCCGCAGATGGACGTCCTCAGGGACGAGCTCACCCGCGTCATCTGCTCGGACCCCGAGCACAACTCGCCCTGCGCGGTGCCGTGGGAGTCCGGCTACACCGACAGCGAGGAGAGCCCGGACACGGCCGAAGACCTGAACGAGCGGTACGGGCACCTTCGCTGAACGTCAGAGAAGTCCCGCCTGCCGGAAGGCTGCCTCGACGGTCTGCTCCATCAGCAGCGAGATCGTCATCGGCCCCACTCCGCCCGGGACTGGGGTGAGCAGTCCCGCCCGGTTACCGGCCTCGTCGAACGCCACGTCCCCGACGTTGCCTTCGTTGTAACCCGCATCGACCACGACCGCGCCGGGTTTGAGCCACTCGCCCCGCACGAACTCCGGCTTTCCCACCGCGGCGACGACGATGTCCGCGGTCCGCACGATGGACGCCAGATCGCCGGTCTTCGAATGGCAGACCGTGACGGTGGCACCGCGCGCCAGCAACAACATGGCCATCGGCTTCCCCAGGATGGGACTGCGCCCGATCACGACGGCATGCTTGCCACTCGGATCCACGCTGTAGGCGCCGAGGAGACGCATGATCCCCGCCGGCGTGCACGAAGCGAAGCCGTCCCGGCCGAACGCCATCGCGGCGAACGACGACGAGCCGACGCCGTCGACGTCCTTGCCGACCGGGATGGCGTCGAACGCCGCGCGCTCGTCGATGTGCCCGGGAACCGGGTGCTGGAGCAGAATCCCGTGCACAGCAGGATCATCGGCCAACTCGGTGATCGCGGCGACCAACGCTTCCGTCGTGGTGGAAGCCGGAAGGGGAACGTGCCGCGACTCGATGCCGAGCTTCGCGCACCGGTTCCGCTTCATCCGCACGTAAGTAGCCGATGCCGGGTCATCGCCGACCAGAACTGTCGCCAGGCAAGGCTTTTCGCCCGTCTGCTGCTCGAATCGCGCTGCGCGCTCGGCGGCGCGAGCCATGATCTCGCGTGCCGGTTCGGTACCGGACATCAGGGGGACATCAAGGGTTTCGGCCACGTTCGCTCCTCGGGCGTCGGTCTTCCGATGGCACCCAGGCGCGCGGCTGCGAGCCGACGACCAGCCGACCCGGGCCGTTCCCCGGTGGTGCTCCACCCGAACGCCAGTCACGACCCGCCCCCAGTTTAGAGGTGATTGGAGAATGGGTGTGTGGGCCGTGGCCGCCTGGGCGCAGGCGCCGATTTCGCGCGAAATCGCCCATCGGTCGCCTTCGGATGGGCATTCCCGGAGCTCTCTGAAACGACTCCTCAGCCCCTGGTCTTGCGGATGACGGTGGGCCGCGCAGCGCGGGAGAGCAGATAGCGAAGGGTGCAGCGGTGGACGAGAATCAGCGTGGGCCAGAGGATTCGAGCGGCCCTGCGCTGGTGCTCGACGAAGGTCGCCAGAACGATCGAGGAGGATTGCGCGCGCAACACCAGGTTCGCCCGCAATCCGAGCTTCCAGAAGACCTCCAGGCGAATCCAGTCCGGGTGGTTCTCGCCGATCTGCCAACCCAGGACGTGCGCTGGGGATCCCGACGGGCCGAGTTGCGCTCCGAACAGCGACCAGCCGGTCCGGAGGAAGGCGCGGACGAGCGCCGGGGCCGATTCGAAAACCTCCCGGATCCAGCGTTCGGCGTCCCGAGGAACCTCCTCGCCGGTCTCGACGGCGAACGCGTCCTGGTAGTCGGGGTTCAGCAGTGAGGCGCGCGATCTGACGTCGATGGGGACGGCGATCGCCTTCACCCTGCCGCTCGCTGTTTCGGTACCGGTCACCGCACCCGCCTTACTAGACACATGTCTCGTAACGAGAAGAGCGTACGACCCGTACGAGACACGCGTCAATTAATGTTTCCGGCATGGGAGCACGACGACGACTGCCACCGGACCAGCGCCGCGGCGAGCTGCTCGATATCGGCGCGCAACTGTTCGCGACGCGGCCCTACGACGACGTGCTGATGGAGGAGGTAGCGGAGCTGGCCGGGATTTCCCGGGCCAACCTGTACCGCTACTTCGCGAGCAAACGAGACCTGTTCGCCGCGATCTACCAGCGCGCGGCCGACGAACTGCTGGACGCGGCGAAGGTCGACCCTGCCCGCCCGATGGCCGAACAGGTGTCGGCCGGCCTGGACGCGCACATCGACTACTTCGTCGCGAACCGGCAGACCGTGCTGGCCGCGAACCGGACGCTGTCGGGCGACCCGGTGATCCAGGCGATCATCGCCGACGAGATGGGACAGCTCCGGCAACGCATCCTCAATTCGGCCGAACTCGACGGCCTGAGCCGCGAGGTCGCATCGGCAGCGCTGCACGCGTGGCTGGTGTTCGTCCGCACGATCTGCGTGGAATGGCTGGCCAACGAGGCGTTCTCCCGCGCAGAACTGCGGGATACGTGCCTCGGCGCGCTGCAGGGCGCGTTGAGTTCGGCCGCTGCAGCACGTCGAGGCTGATCAAGAGAAGGCGGAACGGTCACCGCAGCCAGCGGTATCCGCGCGACCTCGGTGGTCGTGTACGGGGCGATCGCTCCGAAATCGCCTTGCCCGCCCGGGCTTTTGCAACGCCCGTCGAGTGTGAGAGCCAGGTTCGCGGTCACCTTGCGGTCGGTTGAGCCCAGTCCCCACGCACGCGAAAGGGGAGCCGGCCGAATCGGCCGACTCCCCTTCCAGCAGCACCTTCACGCCTTGGCTTCAGATGCCCGATGTTGTGCTATTCGCGATGAATCCCGGCCTCAGCTGCAGCCGGAGGTCGAACCGCAGCCCTCGCAGAGGTAGCAGGAGCCCGACGGACGCATCTTGGTGCCGCAGGTCATGCACAGCGGCGCGTCCGCGGCCTTGCCCAGGCGCAGCTCCAGCAGCTCGGTCGAGCTGCCCGCCCGCTGCTCCTCGGCCTTCGACTCCGCGGACTTCTTCGAGTAGTCCACAGTGGAACGCATCGTGTCCAGCTCGACGGCCGCGTCCTGCCCGGCCGGCGCCACATCGGTGCCGTTGACCTGCGCCTCCCGCTCGTCGACGGTGAAGACGCCCAGCTGGGCCCGCTTCTCGTAGGGCAGGTAGTCCAGCGCGAGCCGGCGGAACAGGTAGTCCAGCACGCTGCTGGCCATCCGGATGTCCGGGTCGTCGGTCATCCCGGCCGGCTCGAAGCGCAGGTTCTGGAACTTCGAGACGTAGAACTCCAGCGGGATGCCGTACTGCAGACCCACCGAGATCGACATCGAGAAGGCGTCCATGACACCGGCCAGCGTCGAACCCTGCTTGCCCAGCTTGACGAAGATCTCGCCCAGCCCGTCGTCCGGGTACGAACCGGCGTGCAGGTAGCCCTCGGCGCCGCCGACGGTGAACGACACCGTCTGGCTCGGGCGCTTCTTCGGCAGGCGCTTGCGGACCGGGCGGTACTCGATCTGCTTCTCGACCGCCTTCTCCGACTCGCCCTTGTCGCCCTTGCCCGCCGACAGCGGCTGGCCGACCTTGCAGTTGTCGCGGTAGATCGCGAGCGCCTTCAGGCCCAGCTTCCAGCCCTCGAAGTACAGCTGCTCGACCTCTTCGATGGTCGCCGACTCCGGCATGTTCACCGTCTTGGAGATCGCGCCGGAGATGAACGGCTGCACCGCGGCCATCATCCGCACGTGGCCCATCGGCGCGATCGAGCGCTCGCCCATCGCGCAGTCGAAGACCTCGTAGTGCTCCTGCCGCAGGCCCGGCGCGTCGACCACGTGGCCGTGCTCGGCGATGTACTCGACGATGGCCTCGATCTGCTCGTCCTGGTAGCTCAGCGCCTGCAGCGCGCGCGGCACCGTCTGGTTGACGATCTGCATGGAGCCGCCGCCGACCAGCTTCTTGAACTTGACCAGCGCCAGGTCCGGCTCGATGCCGGTGGTGTCGCAGTCCATCATCAGGCCGATGGTCCCGGTCGGGGCCAGCACGGAGGCCTGCGCGTTGCGCCAGCCGTTGCGGGCGCCGACCTCCAGGCCCTCCTGCCACACCTTCGTCGCCAGCTTGTGCACGGCGGCGTCGTTGCGGTGGTAGGTGCGGACCAGGTCGTTGGCCGCCGCGTGCTTGCGCATCACGCGCTGGTGAGCCTCGGCGTTGCGGGCGTAACCGTCGTACGGGCCGACCACGCCGGCCAGCTCCGCCGACCGCTTGTACGCGGTGCCGGTCATCAGCGAGGTGATCGCCGCCGCCAGCGCGCGGCCGCCGTCGGAGTCGTAGGCGTGGCCGGTCGCCATCAGCAGCGCGCCCAGGTTGGCGTAGCCGATGCCCAGCTGCCGGAACTTGCGGGTGGTGTCGCCGATCGCCTCGGTCGGGAAGTCCGCGAAGCAGATCGAGATGTCCATCGCGGTGATGACGAACTCGACGGCCTTCTCGAACAGCTCGGCGTCGAAGGTCAGGTCATCGCGCAGGAACTTCAGCAGGTTCAGCGAGGCCAGGTTGCAGCTGGAGTTGTCCAGGTGCATGTATTCCGAGCACGGGTTGGACGCGGTGATCCGGCCCGTCTCCGGCGAGGTGTGCCAGTCGTTGATCGTGTCGTCGTACTGGATGCCCGGGTCCGCGCAGTCCCAGGCGGCCTTCGCCATCTTGTGGAACAGGTCGCGGGCCTGCACCGTGTCCAGCACCTCGCCGGTCATCCGGGCCCGCAGGCCGAACCGGCCGTCGCTCTCCACCGCGCGCATGAACTCGTCGGAGACGCGCACCGAGTTGTTGGCGTTCTGGTACTGCACCGAGTTGGAGTCCGCGCCGCCGAGGTCCATGTCGAAACCGGCGTCGCGCAGCGCGCGGATCTTGTGCTCCTCGCGCGCCTTGGTCTCGATGAACTCCTCGATGTCCGGGTGGTCGACGTCCAGGACCACCATCTTCGCCGCGCGGCGGGTCGCACCGCCGGACTTGATGGTGCCCGCGGACGCGTCCGCGCCGCGCATGAACGACACCGGGCCGGACGCGGTGCCGCCGGAGGACAGCAGCTCCCGCGAGGAGCGGATGCGGGACAGGTTCAGGCCAGCGCCCGAACCGCCCTTGAAGATCAGGCCCTCTTCCTTGTACCAGTCGAGGATCGACTCCATCGTGTCGTCGACGGACAGGATGAAGCAGGCCGACACCTGCTGCCGGGAGTTCGTGCCGACGTTGAACCACACCGGCGAGTTGAAGCTGAACACCTGGTGCATGAGCATCCAGGTCAGCTCGTGCTCGAAGATCTCGGCGTCGGCGTCGGTCGCGAAGTAACCGTGCTCGACGCCCGCCGCGACGTAGGTCAGCACGACGCGGTCGATGAGCTGCCGGAGGCTGCTCTCCCGCTCGTCGCTGCCCACCGCGCCGCGGAAGTACTTGCTGGTGACGATGTTGACGGCGTTCAGCGACCAGAAGTCGGGGAACTCGACCCCGCGCTGTTCGAAGTTGACCGACCCGTCCCGCCAGTTGGTCATCACCACATCGCGGCGCTCCCACTTGACCTCGTCGTAGGGGTGCACCCCCTCCGTGGTGTAGACGCGCTGCACCCGGATGCCCTCGCGGGCACCTGTTGCCGACTCCCCCGATGCGCCGGCCGGGCTACCGACGGTCTCTGTCATGACCTGACCCTCTTCCTTCTTGATCGCGCGCGTGTCGCTCGCTCGTCGTGCTTCGTCGGCCCCGTCCGGGCTCCCCGTCCGGTTCGGTCGTGCCTCAATCCTCAGCGGCGCCCCACCCTGGGCCGCCGGCTGACGCTTTGCGTTTCCGCCCCCTCGGCGGGGCGTCCGCCGACGCGGCTTACTCACGGCCGGTCTCCGCGTTCTGCTCCGCACCGGCCTGCGCGGCGCGGCGCGCCGCGCGCAGGTCGGCGATCTCCTTCTCGAAGTCCTCCACCGAGGAGTACGCCCGGTACACGCTCGCGAACCGCAGGTAGGCGACCTCGTCCAGTTCCCGCAGCGGCCCCAGGATCGCCAGCCCCACCTCGTGGCTGGGCAGCTCGGAGACCCCGAGGGACCGGACCGTGTCCTCCACCTGGTGCGCGAGCTGCTGCAGCGCGTCCTCTTCGACGGGGCGCCCCTGGCAGGCGCGCCGCACGCCGCGGACCACTTTCTCGCGGCTGAAGGGCTCGGTGACGCCGGAACGCTTGACCACCGAAAGCACCAGCTCCTCGATGGTCGTGAACCGCCGACCACACGTCGAGCACGATCGCCTGCGCCGGATCGCCTGGCCTTCCTCGACCTCGCGCGAATCGACGACCCGGGAGTCCTCGCCGCGACAGAACGGGCACCGCACCGGCCCTCACCCCCCTTCCCCAGCTTGGCCGCGACCACACCTCGGCGACCGTCGACCAACTCACCGTCCGTGGGCGCTCGAACACCCTACAAGCCCAACCTATGGACTAAATACACGGACGTAACTACTAGATGTTGTGGTCGACTCTAATCCGCGGCGTACCGCGACGCAAACTCGACACGCCCTTCCGGCACGCCCGGTCGACGTCGATCGACACCGACCGCGAGAACCCGCTGGTCGCCGCCGAAGCCGCGGCCTCGGACCCCCGGACGCCGGGCCGCCACCGGCCGGCATCACACCGACTCCCACCCGACGACGCCCGGCAGTCGATCGATCACCGGTCGGCGCCACCCCCGGCACCGGCCCAGACACCGATCAATCGCCGACCGGGACCACCAGCAGGCGACCTGCCTCGAGGGCGGCCTCGTCCAGCCCGTTGAGCTCGACGATCTTCGCGACCACGGCGCGCGGGTCGCTGTCCGGCGCCACCCGGCCCGCGATCCCCCACAACGTGTCCCCGGCGTGCACTTCGACGACCGCGTTGCCGCCCGCCACCGGCGCGTCGCCGAGCCCGAAGAACCCCACCAGCATGACAATGAGGAAAGTGAAGATCGCCACCGAGGTCAGCCAAAGCCACTCGCCGCTCCGGCGAGCCCGGCCGCACGCCGCGACGGACTCCTCGGCCGGCGCATCCGGCGCGCGGAAGACGATGCGACCGGGCGCCCGACGGGCGCCGTGGCGCGGTCGCGGCGCCGCGACCGACTCGCCCACCTGCCGCCGGTCGGCGACCTCCCGCTCGGCAGGACGCGCCCGCCTCGCCGCATCGATGAACGTGGTCATGACGCCTCCCGCACCTGAATTCATGATCGAATGAATGTTCGATCGAACCTGCGTGCGATTGTGTACCACGAGCACACCGCAAGGCGAGACTTAAGGCCCAAAATTAACTCGAACAGGTGTTTGATCTCTGGGTTTCTCGCGTCTACTGTGGAAATCGGGCGGACCGACACTCCCCCCGCGATCAGCACCGCAGTTCACACGGAGCAGTTCACACGGACAGGAGGCAGCGGTGGCGAGGAATGCGACCGGCTCGATCAAGGGCCGCGTACAGGACGTCAAGGACGACGACTCCCGGGCCGACGTGCACACCCTGCCCGAGCAGCCCAGCGGGACCGACGAGCTCAGCGACCGCCAGCTGAAGGTGCTGGAGGCCATTAGGAAGTGGATGCGCGAGCACGGGTATCCGCCAAGCGTCCGCGAGATCGGCGACGCCGTCGGGCTCACCTCGACGTCCTCGGTGGCGTACCAGCTCCGCGTGCTGGAGCGAAAGGGCTACCTGCGCCGAGATCCGCACCGACCACGCACCGTCGGCGTGCTCGTCGGCGGCGAGCCCGACTCCCCCGAGATGGCCGGGCAGGCCAAGCCCGCGTACGTGCCGGTGGTGGGCCGGATCGCGGCCGGTGGCCCGATCCTGGCGGAGGAGTCCATCGAGGACGTCTTCCCGCTGCCGAAGGAGATCGTCGGCGACGGCACGCTCTTCCTGCTCAAGGTCGTCGGTGACTCGATGGTGGACCTCGCCATCACCGACGGTGACTGGGTCGCCGTGCGCCAGCAGCCCGACGCGGACAACGGCGACGTCGTGGCCGCGATGATCGACGGCGAAGCGACCGTGAAGACGTTCAAGCGAACCGACGACCACGTGTGGCTGATGCCGCACAACCCGGCTTACGAGCCGATCCTCGGCGATGACGCGGCGATCCTGGGCAAGGTCGTCGCGGTGCTGCGACGCCTCTGAGCTTCAGGCCAACCGGCGCCCCCGCCGGACGCTCGCTGCGGGATTCCCTGGCTCGACATGAGCCGAGAATCCCGCAGCGGCGACGGCGAGTGCACTCTGGTGGCCACCTCGCAATTGATGGAAGCGCCCGTGAAGGCCGCTCGGGTCGGCGGTTCTAGCGGGTGCGGCGGCGCATCCGACGGGTCACGAAGATGAGCAGTCCGGACAGCGCGGCCGCGAGGAGCAGGGCCTGCCCCGTGGACATCCCGGTACCGCCCGGGGCGGCTGGCGGCTGGGCCTGGTCCGCGTGGCCGCCCGGCGGCGGAGCCGCAGTGTCTTCGCCCTGCGCACCGGACGTTCGCGCGGCCGCCGCGACTCCGGGGATGTGGCGGACCGGCTGGTTTCCTTCGGACCCGGACAGCAACGCACCGTCCGGTTCCCAAGCGATCGCCTCGCCCTGCTGCTCGTTCGGCAACGGGATGCGCAGCGGTTCGCGCTGGAACGCCGCGACCAGGTCGCCGTCCGGCGCGTTGTACACGTACGCCTCGGTGTAGGTGCGGATGGCGACCAGCGTGCCGTCGTGGCTCACGGACCCGCCCGTTACCAGCACCGAACCGAACGCACCGCGCACCGGACCGCCCGGGGTTTGGGTGGAGCGCAGCGAGATCGAACCGACCCGCTCCAGCGGCACGGTGCGGTCCGCCGCCAAGGGAGCGCTCGGGCGGTATACCCCGGCAGTACCGAGCGGTTCCTTCGTGACGATGTGCGGCACGCCGGCCCGGTCGAGCAGCAGCGCTTCCGCGTCATGCGGCCCGTCCGGGTAGGTGAGGTGGTACAGCGTCGCACCGCCGCCCGGCGGCATCACGTGCAATCCGATGTTGTCCCGGCGGCGGCGGTTGTCCCCGGTGTCGGCCAGCCAGAGCGATCCGTCGGGCCCCAGCGCGAGGTCTTCGACGTCGTACGGATCGTTGGAGGCCGTCCGGACTCCGCGGACCGAGCAGTCGGCCGGGTCGAGCACGAACACCCGCAGCGAGCTGCCGCCATCGCTGATGGCGTACCAGGCGGAACCGTCCGACGCGAGGCCGGACAGCTCGGCTAGGCGCTTGTCCCCGACACGGCACTTCTCGACCGGTGCGAGCGGTTGCTCAGCGGCGGCGGCCGGAACCACGCCCGACGCCACCGACAGCAGCAGCGCGGCGGCGGCCGCACCACCCGCACCGGCAGTGCTCACCCGATTCCCACGAACGGCTGGAGCGCGCTGGCCAGGTCCGGCCGGACCTTCGCGCGGATCCTGGTGCCCTCCGGGGTGTGCTCCTCGTCGACCACTTCGCCGTCCGCGTGCACCCGCGCCACGAGTTCGCCGCGGGTGTACGGCACCAGCGCGTCGACGAAGACGTCCGGTCGGGGCAGCCGCTCGGCGATGGACTCGCGCAGCTCCTCGATGCCCTTGCCGCTTCGCGCGGAGACGAACACCGCGGCGGGCAACAGCCGCCGAAGCTCGGCCATCCGGGTGGCGTCGACCGAGTCGATCTTGTTTACGACCAGCAGTTCCGGCGGCATCGCCGTCTCGTGGTCCTCGGAGATCTCGTTCAGCACCTCGCGCACCGCGGCGACCTGCTCGTGCGGCGAGGCCTCGGAGCCGTCCACGACGTGCACCAGCAGGTCCGCGCCGCCGACCTCTTCGAGGGTCGAGCGGAACGCCTCGACCAGCTGGTGCGGCAGGTGCCGGACGAAACCGACCGTGTCGGTCAGCGTGTATTCGCGGCCGTCCGGCGTGCCCGCCCTGCGGGTCGTCGGGTCCAGGGTGGCGAACAGCGCGTCCTCCACCAGCACCCCGGCGCCCGTCAACGCGTTGAGCAGGCTGGACTTCCCGGCGTTGGTGTAGCCGGCGATGGCCACGCTGGGGACCTCGTTGGATTCGCGCCGACCGCGCTTGGTGCCGCGCACCGTGCGCATGGCGGCGAGTTCCTTGCGGAGCTTGGCGATGCGCTTGTGGATGCGCCGCCGGTCGGTCTCCAGCTTGGTCTCACCGGGACCGCGGGTGCCGACGCCGCCGTTCGCCCCGGCCCGGCCACCGGCCTGCCGGGACATCGCCTCACCCCAACCGCGCAGGCGCGGCAGGAAGTACTGGAGCTGCGCGAGCTCGACTTGCGCCTTGCCCTCCTTGGACCGGGCGTGCTGGGCGAAGATGTCCAGGATCAGGGCGGTCCGGTCGACCACCTTGACCTTGAGCTTCTCCTCCAGCTGCCGCAGCTGGCCGGGCGAGAGCTCACCGTCGCAGATGACGGTGTCCGCCCCGGTCGCGACGACGATGTCGCGCAGCTCGCGCACCTTGCCGGAGCCGACGTAGGTGCCGGGGTCCGGGCGGTCGCGACGCTGGATGATGCCTTCCAGCACCTGCGAGCCTGCGGTCTCGGCGAGCCGCGCGAGCTCGTCCAGCGACGCGTCGGCGTGCGCCGCGTCGCCGTCGGTCCAGACTCCGACCAGCACCACGCGTTCCAGGCGGAGCTGGCGGTATTCGACCTCGGTGATGTCCGCGAGCTCGGTGGACAGCCCGGCGATCCGCCGCAGCGACGCACGGTCTGCGCGCTCCATCTCGCCCGTGGACGGTTCCGCAGTGAGGATGGGGTCGTATTCGTCGGGTTCGACCGCGTCGCGGTCGGGCTCGGCGGACCAGGTCAGGGAATTTTTCATATCGAAACCATTGTCCCACGGTCCGCGACCGATTTTCACGTGTCGCGCCCGCCATTACCCGTTTGCACTGTTGTGACGCCCACCTTACGGCCGCTGCCACCAGGTGGGATCGAGGTTCCCGCGGGCCACCAGCACGGCGGGGCCGGTGAGCGTGGAGGTCGTCGCGGTGACCTCCACCTCGACGGTACCGCCCGGGACGTGGACCACCCGGCGCCCGGTTTCTGCCCCGGCCGCGCGCAGGGCCGCGACCGTGGCGGCGACCGTGCCGGTGCCGCAGGAGCGGGTTTCGCCGACCCCGCGCTCGTGCACGCGCATCTGGATGTGGTCGCCCTCGAGCGGCCGGACGAACTCGACGTTCACGCCGTGCGGGAAGAGGTGGTGGTCGTGCGGCGGCGCCGTCTTCAGGTCGAGCTCGGCGAGGTCCACGTCGCCCACGCAGGCCAGGTGCGGGTTGCCGACGTCCACCGCGACCCCCGCGAAGGAGTGGCCGAAGGCGCTGGTGGTGGACTCGCCGAAGACCTTGGCCGGGCCCATGTCGACCGTGACCCGGCCGTCGTCGTGGATCCGGACCGGTCGAACGCCCGCACGCGTGCCCACCGGCAGCTCACCGGGGGCGGCCAGACCGGCGTCGACGAGGTAGCGGGCGAACACCCGCACGCCGTTGCCGCACATCTCGGCGATCGAGCCGTCGGCGTTGCGGTAATCCATGAACCACACGTCGGCTGGCACGTCGGCTGGGGCGTCCTCCAGCGCACCGGCGCGGATCACCCGCAGGACACCGTCCGCACCCAGTCCTCGGTGCGGGTCGCACAGCGCCTGGACCCGCTCGTCGGTGAGGGCCAGCTCGCCGTCCGGGTCGGGCAGGATGACGAAGTCGTTCTGGGTGCCGTGGCCCTTGACGAACTCGGGGCCCTGGGAGGAATGCACGGGGCCAGTCTACTTTCGCCCGGACGGCTCTTGACGCTCAGCCGTGCCCGAGGTCAGCAGCGCTCGGACGTCGGTGGCCAGGGTCGGGACGGCGGCGTCGAACCAGTGGATCCGCCCGTCCCGGCGGAACCAGGAGCGCTGCCGCCGGACGAAGCGGCGGGTGAGCTTCGCGGTCTCGGCCGCAGCGGCGGCCATGTCGCCCTCCCCGTCGAGCTCGGCGATCACCTGCTGGTAGCCGAGCGCGCGGCTGGCGGTGCGGCCTCGCCGGAGTCCGAGCATTTCCAGCTGCCGGACCTCGTCGACCAGCCCGGCGTCGAACATGCTGGTGACCCGCCGGTCGACGCGGTCGTCCAGGTCCTCGACCGGGCGGTCCAGGCCGATCAGCACCGCGCCGTAGCGGGGCGGTCCGGGCTTGGGCAGGTTCGCCGAGAACGGCCGGCCGGTGATCTCGATGACCTCCAGCGCCCGGACGATGCGGCGACCGTTGCTGGTCAGGATGGCTTCCGCGGCCACCGGGTCGAGCTCCCGCAGCCGCCGGTGCAGCTCGTCCGGGCCGACCCGCGCCAGCTCCTGCTCGTACTTGTCCCGCACCTCGGCGTCCGTGCCGGGGAACGACAGGTCGTCGACGACAGCCTGCACGTAGAGGCCGGAGCCGCCCACCAGCACCGGCGTCCGGCCGCGGGCGAGGACGTCTTCGACGGCGCTGCGCGCCTGCTCCTGGTAGGCCGCGACGGAGGCGGTCTCGGTGACGTCGAGGACGTCCAGCAGGTGGTGCGGGATGCCGCGGCGCTCCGCCTGCGGCAGCTTGGCCGTGCCGATGTCCATCCCGCGGTAGAGCTGCATGGCGTCGGCGTTGATCACCTCGCCGTCGAACGCCACGGCGAGCTCGATGCCGAGGTCCGACTTGCCGGTGGCGGTGGGACCGACGATCGCCACCAGATGCGAAAGGGACTGCACCCCTCGACCTTAGAAGCGCCTGCCCGGCCTTCCGCACAGCGGTCCGCCCGGCCACGGACCGGGGCCGTGAGTGTTTCGGGGCGCTATGGCACCCCAAAGCGCTCACAGCTGGTGACCAGCGGCAACACCCGTTCAGGCCGTGCGGGTCCAGGTCGCCACGTGGTAGGTGACGCCGAACGGGGTGGCCGAGTACAGCAGTTCGCCGCGCCAGGTTCCGCCGGTGGCCGCGACGATGCCGGGCAGGACCTGGAGCGCGGCACGGCCCGCGACGCCCAGCTCCGCGCACAGCTCCGGCTCCAGCGCGAGCAGCGCGTCCGTGTCCACATCCGCCAGCGCGGCGCGGATCTGCTCGTCGACCGGCTTGGCGCGCTCGTCCGGCGGGTACGGCGAACGCTCGTCGGAGCGGTTGGTGCCGTCGGCTAGCACCAGGAGGCCGACGTCCTCCGCCGCCAGCTCGGTGCCGAGCCGTTGGCATTCGTCGGGGGGTGTGTCCGGCGCCAGCAGGTGCGTCGTCACCGAGCGCGCTCCGGCTTGCTCGCGCAACAGGCCGGCGATCAGCGCAGGCAGCGGCAGCCGCGGATCCGGGGTACCGGCGCCGCCGAGCGTCACCTGGACGTCGACGCCGAAGCCCGCGAACGTGCCCGCCGCGTCCGGCCCGAGCACCACCGGTCCCGACTGATCTACGCCAAGGGCCACCCATTCGGCGGCAGATTCAGTCAGACTGGACACGGCGCGCAGACAGGCGCCCCGCAGGCGAGCGGTTTCCGGGTCGGCCCGCACGGTCAGTTCGGGAACCAGCAACGGCGGGTAGGGCACCACAGCGACACGGGTGATCACACCCGTGCACGGTAGAGGTCACGGGCGAGTTGACTGGAGCAGGGAGTCGCAACCGGCGGCAGGACACGGCGCGGGTTTCCCGCCCCCTGCCCGCTGCGACCGAACAGGTGCCTGATGACAATGAACCCGTGCAGGTCACGCGCCCGGCCCGGTCACCACGTCGCGCGGCGCGCCGATCCATCGGCGAACCGATTCCGCGACGGAGTACCGATTCGCGCCCTGACCTGTTTGAATGCGCCAGCGGAGGCCGGACCACCGAACGGTTCGGGTCGACGCTTGCTGGGCCCCGCCGATGCGGGGCGCCCGTGCCGGACACGGGCATCGGAGCGGGCACGCAAGGAGGAAGCCGGCCATGACGCACCAGGACACGACCCCCGAGGCAGTCGCCAACAAGGCGGCCGCGGACTCGACCACCAGCACCACCGGGTCACCCACGGCTGCGCCGGCGGTACCGACCGCTTCCGCAGATCCCACCAAGTGGGGACGGGTGGACGCCGATGGCACGGTGTACGTCCGCACCCCCGACGGTGAGCGCGCGATCGGTTCCTGGCAAGCCGGTGATGCGGCCGAGGGCCTGGCCCTCTACGCGCGCAAGTTCGACGACCTGCTCACCGAGGTCGAACTGCTGGAGACCCGGCTGGGCACCCACGCCGGCGAGCCGAAGCACACCCTGACCAGCGCGAAGCACCTGCACGAGTCGCTGGCCGAAGCCGCGGTGATCGGCGACCTGGCGGCGTTGGCCACCCGGATCGAGCACCTGCTGGCGCGTGCCGAGCAGGCCGTCGAGGGCGCGAAGCACGAGAAGGAACGCGCCCGGGCGGACGCGATCGCGCGCAAGGAGGCGCTGGTCGTCGAGGCCGAGGAGATCGCCACCGAATCCACGCACTGGAAGAGCGCCGGTGACCGGCTGCGCCAGATCCTCGACGAGTGGAAGAAGATCCGCGGCGTCGACCGCAAGACCGACGAGCAGCTGTGGCGCCGGTTCTCGAAGGCGCGGGACGCCTTCAGCCGCCGCCGGGGCTCGCACTTCGCCGAGCTCGACCGGCAGCGCGCGGCGTCCAAGGCGCACAAGCAGGAGCTGGTCGACGAAGCCGAATCGCTGACCGAGTCCACCGACTGGGGCGAGACCGCCAACCGCTACAAGCAGCTGATGGCCGACTGGAAGGCCGCCGGGCGCGCCCCGAAGGACAGCGACGAGGCGCTGTGGCAGCGCTTCCGCGCCGCGCAGGACCGGTTCTTCAGCCGCCGCTCGGAGGCGTTCTCCGAACGCGACGCCGAATTCGCCGCGAACGCCAAGCTGAAAGAAGAGCTGCTCGTCGAGGCCGACCAGATCGATCCGTCCGCCGACCTCAAGTCCGCGCAGGCCCACCTGCAGCGGATCCAGGAGCGTTGGGACGAGATCGGCAAGGTGCCGCGGGAGCGGATGCGGGAGCTGGAAGGCAAGCTGCGCACGGTCGCCGACCGGGTGCGGTCGGCAGCCGACGCGCAGTGGCGGCGCACCGACCCGGAGGCGCAGGCCCGCGTCGACCAGTTCCGCGACCGGGTGGAGCAGTTCGAGGCGCAGGCCGAGAAGGCCCGCACAGCAGGCGACGAACGCCGTGCGAAGCAGGCGGAGGCGCAGGCCGCGCAGTGGCGCGAGTGGCTGGAGGCTGCGGAGCAGGCGATCGCCAGCCGGTAGGCATTTCGCTCGCGCCGTCAGGCGGGCGGCGCGAGCAGCCTCGCCCGGAGGGCGTCGAGGTCGGCGTCGGCGCAGCCGCCGGCGCGCAGGTGCTGCTCGGCGTCGAAGGCGTCGAGCGCCGAGTGCAGGGCCTCGTGCTTGGTGGTGCCGTGTTCGGCGAGCGCTTCGTCGATGAACGGTTCCTGGTCGGGCTTGCCGAGCCGGTGGAACATCGGTCGCAGCCGGTCGTGGCTGAGCTGGTGGTCGGCGACGATGTCGTCGGCCGCCACCCCCGCGAACGCGAGCAGCACCAGCGCGATGATCCCGGTGCGGTCGCGGCCCGCGGTGCAGTGCACGAGCACCCCGCCGGGTTCGGCGTGCGCGATCGCGCTGACGACCTTGGCCGTGCGGTCCGGGAAGCGGTCGAGGAACGGCCGGTAGTACAGCGGCGTGCCGTGCAGCCGGTTGCCCCAGATCCCCCAGAACTCGGTGTCGTGCACCGGGTTCAGCGGCATCTTCAGGCTGTTCAGCCCCGGTGGCCTCGCCGCGGTCTCGGGCAACGACTCGCCGTCGTCGGTCAGGTCTACGACGGTGCGGACGCCGTGCTCCCACAGCTGCGCCCAGCCCGCTTCGGTCAGGTACGCCGGGCTGGCGGAGCGCACGACCGCGCCCCGGCGGATCTTGCTACCCGCCGCGGCGGGTAGCCCGCCGAGATCGCGGATGTTGTAGCCGCCGTCCCAGGCGAGGTCTCGTGACATGCCGCCGAGGCTACGAGCCCGATCCGACGATCACCGAGGTACCTGGCCGGGAACCTCGGTGGAATCCCGATTCCGCCTGAAATCGGGAGGTCAGTCGCGGGACCAGACGATCCGCATCCACTGGACCGCCAGGATCGCCATGCAGGCCACCGCGAGCAGCAGGCCGATCGACGGGCTCTCCACGCCGCTGGTCTGACGCGACCAGATCGCGATCACGCCCTCGAAGGTCACCACCACGCCGGCGAGCCCGGCCAGGAACGCGACGATCCACCGCCGGGTGATCAGCGCCAGGGCGCCCAGCCCGATCCCGACGATCGTCGAGTTGACCGCGAACAGCCTCGGCAGCAGGCCGACCTTGAGCGCCGGGTCGGCCTGCCCCATCAGCACCTGCCAGCCCGCGGCACCGCCGGCCCACGGCAGCAGCGAGCACAGGACGAGCACGAGCATCACCGACGCGATCACCAGCGCGCGCGAGCCGGGGTCGATGCGGCGCAGGACCTCGCGCTCCGACTTGGTCAGCTCGCGGCGCGACTCGTCCGCACCTTCCGGCTTGCTCAACACGCACATCCCTGCTGTTCGGCGGGCTGCGGCGGCGGGGTTCCGAACGACGGCAGCCCGAGGCTGACTCCGGAGGTCTTGGGCCGCACGCCCGCCTCCCAGTGGTCGCCGGCGGTGGTTCGCCGGTGTCCGGTGATGTCCGCGTCCGCGACCAGGTGGTGCGGTGCGGCGCGGGTGATCGTGGTGTGCACGACGTCGCCGGGCCGGACCTCGCCGTCGATGGCGCCGGTCGGCGTGAAGTGCACCAGGCGCCCGTCGCGGGCCCGGCCGGAGAGCCGGTGGGTCTCCGCGTCCTTGCGGCCCTCGCCCTCGGCGACCAGCAGTTCCACCGGGCGGCCGACCAGCTTCTTGTTCTCGTCCCAGGAGATCTCGTTCTGCAGCTCGATCAGCCGGTCGTAGCGCTGCTGCACGACCTCCTTCGGCAGCTGGTCGGGCATGTCCGCGGCGGGCGTGCCCGGCCGCTTGGAGTACTGGAAGGTGAACGCGCTGGAGAACCGCGCCTGCCGCACGACCTCCAGCGTCTGCTCGAAGTCCTCCTCGGTCTCGCCGGGGAAGCCCACGATGATGTCGGTGGTGATCGCCGCGTCCGGCATCGCCTCGCGCACGTTCCGCACGATGTTCAGGTACCGCTCGGAGCGGTAGGAGCGGCGCATCGCCTTGAGGACCCGGTCCGAGCCGGACTGCAGCGGCATGTGCAGCTGGGGGCACACGTTCGGCGTCTCAGCCATCGCCTCGATCACGTCGTCGGTGAAGTCGCGCGGGTGCGGCGAGGTGAAGCGGACCCGCTCCAGCCCCTCGATCTCCCCGCAGGAGCGCAGCAGCTTGCCGAATGCGAAGCGGTCCCCGAACTCGACGCCGTAGGCGTTGACGTTCTGGCCCAGCAGCGTCACTTCGAGCACGCCTTCGGACACCAGGGCCTGCACCTCGGCCAGGATCTCGCCGGGGCGGCGGTCCTTCTCCTTGCCGCGCAGCGCGGGCACGATGCAGAACGTGCAGGTGTTGTTGCAGCCGACCGAGACCGACACCCAGCCCGAGTAGGCCGACTCGCGGCGCGCGGGCAGCGTGGACGGGAAGACGTCCAGCGACTCGAGGATCTCGACCTCGGCCTCGTGGTTGTGCCGGGCGCGCTCCAGCAGGGTCGGCAGCGAGCCGAGGTTGTGCGTGCCGAACACGACGTCCACCCACGGGGCCCGCTTGACGATCGTGTCGCGGTCCTTCTGCGCCAGGCAGCCGCCGACGGCGATCTGCATGTCCGGGTTGCGGTCCTTGGCTGGCCGCATGTGACCGAGCGTGCCGTAGAGGCGGTTGTCGGCGTTCTCGCGGACCGCGCAGGTGTTGAACACGACCACGTCAGCCGCATCTGAATCCGCGCGCACGTACCCGGCGTCCTCCAGCATGCCGGCGAGCCGCTCGGAGTCGTGCACGTTCATCTGGCAGCCGAAGGTTCGGATCTCGTAGGTCCTCGTGCTCACCGTTCCACGGTAGCGCCTGGTCAGATCGCAGATTCACCCGCCCGGCGGCCTCGGCGCGCGCGACGCGGTTACTGCAAGTGAGGTACCAGGCACGACTGGCGACTTCGGAGCGTAACCGAGTTGCAATCTCACCTGGCCCGTTCTGTCTGGACTATCCCCCAGCAGAGGCTTAAGTTTCGGCCAACGAATCCAATTCCGATGCGTTCAGGAGAACGAATGGCCGCAGCTTCCACGGACTCCCCGATGATCCGGATGTCCGCGGTCGACAAGTACTTCGGTTCCTTGCACGTGCTGCGGGCGATCGATCTCGAGGTGCCTCGAGGGCAGGTCGTCGTGGTGCTCGGGCCGTCGGGCTCGGGCAAGTCGACGCTGTGCCGCGCGATCAACCGACTGGAACCGATCAATTCCGGCCGCATCGAGATCGACGGGGTTCCGCTGCCCGCCGAGGGCCGCGCCCTGGCCGAACTGCGCGCCGACGTCGGCATGGTGTTCCAGCAGTTCAACCTCTTCGCCCACAAGACGATCCTGGAGAACGTCACGCTGGGTCCGATCAAGGTGCGCAAGCAGGCCAAGGACGCCGCCCGGGAAACCGCCATGGAGCTGCTGGAGCGCGTCGGCATCGCCAACCAGGCCGACAAGTACCCGGCGCAGCTCTCCGGTGGGCAGCAGCAGCGCGCGGCGATCGCCCGCGCGCTGGCGATGAAGCCGAAGGTGATGCTGTTCGACGAGCCGACCTCGGCGCTGGACCCGGAGATGGTCAACGAGGTCCTGGAGGTCATGACCGGCCTCGCCGCCGAGGGCATGACGATGGTGGTCGTCACCCACGAGATGGGTTTCGCGCGCCGCGCCGCGCACCGCGTGCTCTTCATGGCCGACGGCGAGGTCGTCGAGGACGCCAAGCCGGAGTCGTTCTTCGGCGCGCCGAAGAGCGACCGCGCCAAGGACTTCCTCGGCAAGATCCTCACCCACTGACCGACCACTGCACAGAGAGGCAGCGAGACGAAATGCGAGCCAAGAAAATGCGGCTGGTGACGGTGCTGGCGGCGTCGCTGGCGCTGGCGCTGACCGGTTGCGGGCGTGAAGGCGGTCCCGGCGGGGGCGAACCGCAGGTCCAGCAGGACGTCGCCCAGAACGTGCAGGTCCAGGGCTCTCCGACGTTCGATCGGATGAAGCAGAAGGGCCGCGTCACGATCGGCGTCAAGGAGGACCAGCCAGGCCTGGGCTTCCGCGACCCGGTCACCAACCAGTACTCCGGTTTCGACATCGAGGTCGCCCGGCTGATCGCCGCGCAGCTCGGGTTCGACCCGAACACGCAGATCGACTACAAGCCGATCCCGTCCACCGCGCGCGAGCAGGCGATCTCCACCGGTGAGGTCGACTACTACGTCGGCACCTACACGATCAACGACAAGCGCAAGGAGCAGATCAGCTTCGCCGGGCCGTACTTCATGGCCGGGCAGGACCTGCTGGTCCGCGCGGACAACACCGACATCACCGGCAAGGAGTCGATCAAGGGCAAGAAGGTCTGCTCCGCGACCGGCTCGACGCCGATCCAGCGGGTCAAGCAGGACCAGCTCACCGAGCCGCAGAACATCGTCGAGTTCCAGCGCTACTCGGAGTGCGTGCAGCAGCTGCTCGACCGCCAGGTCGAGGCGGTCACCACGGACGACGCCATCCTCAAGGGCTACGCCGCGCAGGACCCGGACAAGCTGAAGGTCGTCGGCAAGCCGTTCTCCGAGGAGCCCTACGGCGTCGGCCTCGCGCACGACGACAGCGCCCTGCGCAACAAGATCAACGACATCCTGGAGCAGGCCGCGACCAACGGCGAGTGGAAGCGCGTCTACGACGCCACCCTCGGCAAGTCCGGCTCGCCCGCCGAGCCGCCCAAGGTGGACCGCTACTGATCCCGTCATCGGATGCCCAGGGCCGGACCGCGCCCTGGGCATCCGATTACTTCAGGAGTACTCATTGATCGACATCTTGGTGGAGTACGGCGACGTCCTCGCCAGGGGTTTCCTGCGGACGATCGAGCTCTTCCTGCTGGCGGCCGCCGGTTCGCTGGTGCTGGGCACGATCCTGGCGACGCTGCGGGTCAGCCCCGTCCCCGCGCTGCGGGCGGCCGGCGCCGGCTACGTGACCCTGCTCCGCAACACGCCGCTGACGCTGATCTTCTTCTTCTTCGTCTTCGCCTACCCCAAGCTGGAGCTGATCCAGTTCCCGTTCTTCACCGCCGCGGTGATCGCGTTGACCATCTACACCTCCGCGTTCGTCTGCGAGGTGTTGCGGGCGGGGATCAACACGGTGCCGGTCGGACAGGCCGAGGCGGCGCGCTCCATCGGGCTAGGGTTCGCCCAGTCGCTGACCAACGTGATCCTTCCCCAAGCCTTCCGCGCCGTGGTCCCGCCGCTGGTCAGCGTGCTGATCGCGCTGCTGAAGAACACGACCATCGCGGCCGGGTTCAGCGTGGCCGAGGTCGGCTCGGTCATCCCCTACCTCAACGAGCAGGGTGAGCCGACGCTGAACGCGTTCATCTGGATCGCCGTCGGCTTCATGATCCTGGTCATCCCGCTGACCCTGGTCCAGCGGAGCTTCGAGAAGCGGTGGAGCGTGGCCCGATGAGCAGCGTCCTGTTCGATACCCCCGGACCGCGCGCCCGCGTGCGCAACCGGCTCATCAGCGTCGTCAGCACCGTCGTGGTGCTGGGCCTGCTCGGCTACGTGTTGCTCCGCTTCTTCGAGACGGGGCAGTTCGACGCGAGCAAGTGGGAATGGCTGCTCTACGAGCAGATCCAGCTGGAACTGCTCGGGGCGCTGTGGAACACCGTCCGCGCGTTCCTCATGGGCGCCGTGCTCGCGCTGGCGTTCGGCGCGGTGTTCGCGCTCGGCCGGCTCTCCGACCACGCCTGGATCCGGGTGCCGTGCACGGCGATCGTGGAGGTCTTCCGCGCGATCCCGCTGGTCATCCTGATCTTCTTCCTGTACTACGCGGCGCCGGGGCTGGGCGTGAACTTCGGCCAGTACTGGTCGGTCGTGCTCGGTCTGACGCTCTACAACGGCTCGGTGCTGGCCGAGGTGTTCCGGGCCGGCGTCGCCGCGCTGCCCAAGGGGCAGAGCGAGGCCGCGTACTCGATCGGGATGCGCAAGAACCAGGTCATGCGGACCGTGGTGCTGCCGCAGGCGATCCGGATGATGCTGCCCGCGATCATCAGCCAGCTCGTGGTGCTGCTCAAGGACAGCGCGCTCGGTTTCCTGATCACCTACCAGGAGTTGCTGTACTACGCGCGCTACCTCGGCGGCATCCCCACGCTGGACCGCCCGATCATCCCGGTCAGCCTGGTGGTGGCGGCGATCTACATCACGATGTGCCTGCTGCTCACGTGGTTCGCCACGTACCTGGACCGGCGCAACCGCCGGACCAAGAAGACCAGGCAGCTCGCTCCGGCCGCCAAGCCGCTGGCGGAGGCCACGGCAGGCGACTGAGCACCGCGCCGAGTGGAGGGCGCCTTCGACCGGGCCGGTCGGAGGCGCCCTTCGCTTCGTCAGGCGCGGAGCAGCTTCTCCAGGACGTTCGCGGGCGCGGCGGGATCGGTACCGCGCCAGGCGACCACGTCGTCGGGGCGGATCAGGACGCCCTCGCCCGCTCGCAGGAAGTCGGCGTCGAGGCGGTGGACCGGGATCCCTGCGGGCTGCCAGCGCTGCGGATCGTCGGCCACGGCCAGCGCCCACCCGGGACCAGCGATGTCCACTGTGGACTTGGTTCGGGCGGTGTCCAGCCAGCGGTGCGGGATCCGGGTGCCGACCCGCCCGGCCGGCGCGAACTCGGTGACCGGTTCCGCCTCGCCGCCCTCCGTCGGACCGCCGGAGATCGCCCCGGCCGAGTACTGGAACCCACCCGCCGCCAGCACGAACGGATGCGCCAGCGTCGGATCGGGGGCGGCCGTCAGGTCCGTCGAGCGCCTGCTCGACTGGTCCGCGGCGAACCAGCCCGCCGGACGGCGCTCCGCGTCGTAGCTGTCCAGCAGCGACGGCGCCGCAGCGCCGGAGAGCACCGCTGTGAGCTTCCAGCCGAGGTTGTGCGCGTCGGCAATGCCGGTGTTGGCGCCGACCGCGGCGTACGGGGGCATGACGTGCGCAGCGTCGCCGGCCAGGTGCACCCGCCCCGACGAGTAGCGGTCGGCGACGAGCATCTCGGGCCGCCAGGGCAGCACGCTCATGACTTCGAGGTCCGGCGCGGGCACGCCGAGCGCGGTGCGCAGCAGCGCCGGCCAGTCGCGGTCGACCTCGCCGCCCGGGGTCATGAACACCCAGTCCAGCCGGCCGTCCACCGAGACCAGCCCGCCGGGCGCGTCGGGGTGCTGGATCTGGCAGATGTTGAACTCCCGGCCGCGCACGACATCCGCGAGATCGGCGCGGAAGTAGACGTTCACGTTGTCCTCGCCGATGGCGCCGCGCCCGGAGCGGCCGATGCCCAGCGCCGAGCGCACCGGGCTGCGCGCCCCGTCGGCGGCGACCAGGTACGCCGCGTGCAGCCGGGAGCCCGCGAGCTCGGCGACGACTCCGTCGGCGTCCTGCTCGAATGACCCGAGAGCGGTCGAGAACCGGATGTCCGCGCCCGCATCCTGGGCCGCCCGGCGCAGCACCGGCTCAAGCACGTTCTGCGCCACCAGGCAGGGCAGCTCCGGGCTGACGTCCATCGACTCGCCCGCCCCGGACGGCCGCCACGGCGGCAACTGCTCGGCCTCCGCCAGGGTCCTCCCGATGGCCATGCAGTCGTGGTCGGCGAGCCCTCGCGCGGCCTCGTGGACGGTCTCGGCCAGCCCCAGTTCCCGGAAGATCTCCAGGCTGCGCACGTGGAAGCGGCGCGCCTTCGGCTGCGGCGACGTCGTCGCGCGCTTCTCGACGAGCGTCACGTCCACGCCGTGGTGGCGCAGCACCAACGCCGTCGTCAGCCCGACGAGTCCACCGCCGACGATCAACACCTGAGCTTGTGTACGTTGTACATTCACGATGTACGTTGTACACGCGGGTTAGTATCCGAGGCAAATGACTTCTGCGAAACCTCCGGGCGGCCTGGTCTGGTTCGACGAGCCGCCGCCCCCGCCGGCCACCACGCAGCTCAGCCGCGAGCGGATCGTCTCCGCGGCGATCGCGCTCGCCGACGAAAGCCCGACCGGCGAGATCACGATGCGGGCGATCGCGAGCCGCCTCGGCACGCGCAGCCCGATGGCGCTGTACCGCTACGTCGGCAGCAAGGACGGCCTGACGGACCTGATGGTCGACGAGGTCTACGGCGAGATCACCGTCCCGCCGCCCGGCGACTGGCGGGCCTGCCTGCGCGAAATGGGCCGCTCCGCATGGGCGGCGGTGCAGCGGCACCCCTGGTTCGCGCGGATGTCGTTCAGCCGGCCGCCGTTGGGACCGAACGCGCTGCGCCTCTACGACGCAGCCCTCGCCGCCGTCGACGAGCTGGACCTGGACGCCGCGACCCGCATCGGCTTCGTCAACACGGTGCTCGGACAAGCCCTGAAGTCCGGGCTCGCACTGCTGGAAGAACGCGCGATGCGGGAACGGACCGGGTTGGTGTCCGATGCCCAGCTCGCCGAGGCGGCGCACCCCTACCTGGAGCGGATCAGGGCGGAAGGCAAGTACCCGCACTACATCCGGTGGCTCGGCGAACCGGACTGCCTGGCCGACGTGGTGTCCTCCGAGCAGCACCTGGAGTGGCAGCTGGACGGCCTGCAGCGCCTCGCCGAAGCCCGGCGCACCGCCACCTGATCCGGCCAGCGGCTACGCGCGGAACCTCGTCGTCTCGCCGAGTTCCGCGCGGCCGACCGCGATGTGGTTCACCGGAGCGGATTCGCGTGCGTATCCGAAGGAGACGCCGAAAAGCACCTTGCCGTCCCGGATTTCCAGCGACTCGCGAATCGCGTCCCCGTAGAAGCCCAGCAAACCCTGCGGACAGCTGGCGATCCCGTACGCCGTCATCGCCAGGAGCAGCGTCTGCCCGTACATGCCGACGTCCGCGGCCATCCGAGCGTCCGCATTGGACGGCGCGAACACCAACGCGACGTGCGGCGCGCCGTAGAACCGCAAGCTCTCCGCGTTGTAGGCGTCGCGGGCTTCCCGGTCTTCGCGACCGATGCCGAGCGCCCCGTACATCGCTTCGCCGAAATCCTTGCGCCGCCGCTGGTGCACCTCGTCGTAGAGATCGTCCCGGAACGGGAAGTCCACGGAGAGGCGTTGCTGCGCGTGCGCCGCCAGCAGCGCTTCGCTCAGCCGGTCGCGCGCCGCCCCGCTGACGACTTCGACGCTCCAGGGCTGGGTGTTGGAGTTCGACGGAGCTGCGCTCGCCAGCGAGAAGACGGCGCGCATCGTCGCGTCCGGGACCGGATCCGGCCGGAAGGAGCGGACGGCCCGCCGGCCGCGGATCAGCTCCTCGGCGTGATCGGGCGAGTAGTTCCGCATCGTGGTGCCCGCCAAGGCTCTCCCCTTCGATCGATATAAACGGAAGCGTTTACATAACGCGCCGCGAGGCTACCACGCAGAACCCGCTTTAAGTAAACGGATGTGTACACTTTGCGGATGGGTGAGCAACAGACGGCCCAGCGCCGCCGAGGCCGGGGCGGGCGCGAGCGCATCATCGCCGCGGCCACCGCGCTCTTCGAGAGCCAGGGGATCATCGCGACGGGAATGGAACAGGTGGCGGCCGCCGCCCCGGTCTCCAAGCGCACCTTGTACGCGCACTTCCCCAGCAAGGACGAGCTGGTCGTGGGCTACCTCCGGCACCTCGTCGAGTCCGGGCGCACGATGGAATCCGTGCTGGAGCGCGAAGATCTCGCACCGCGAGAGCGGCTCCTCGCGCTGTTCGCGGTGCCGGACGAGGGCGATGGCCCGATCCGGGGGTGCCCCTTCATCGACGCGGCGGCCGAGTTCCCGGACCCGCAGAGCCCGGTCCACCGGTACGCGGCCGAGCAGAAGCGGCGGCTCGCCGACCGGCTGGCCGAGCTGGTGGGCGCGCTCGGGGTCGCCGAACCCGCGGTTCTGGTCGAACAGCTCGCGATCCTCGCCGACGGCGCCGCCAGCCGTTCGATGGTGCTCAACGATGCCGGCTGCGGTCGATATGCGAGGGCCGCCGCGGAATCCCTGCTTGACGCAGCCATCCCGACGGCGGCCCTGTAGCGGTGAGCCGTGTCCGGCCGGCAGTCACCGGCTGGGCACGACGAGCGTCACGGCTTGGACACCGCCCGGCTTTCTTCCTGCGCCTCCTCGTGATCCGCCGGAGCGGGCTTCGGCGCGCGGTGGAGGAACAGCGACGCGACGAACGCGAGCACGCCGATGCAGGCGGCGGCGATGAACGCCGTGCGCAGGCCGACCGCGTCAGGCGCGCCGGAGGGGTCGGTGGTCGACACGGAGGCGATGGTGATGAACACCGCGATGCCGAACGCGCCCGCGACCTGCTGGAGGGTGGCCAGGATCGCGCTGCCGTGCGAGTAGAGGTGATCGGGCAGCACGCTGAGGGACTCGGTCATCAGCGGAGTCATCATCAGCCCGAGCCCGGCCATGAGCACGATGTGGATGCCGACGACCGCGATCACCGGCGAACCCGGTCCGAGGACGGCGAACAGGCACAGCGACAACGCCATGGCCAGCGCGCCGGGGATCACCAGCGGCCGGGCGCCCACGCGGTCGAACAGCCGGCCCACCGGACGACCGAGCAGGCCGAGGACCAGCCCGCCGGGGAGCACGGCCAGCCCGCTGACGAAGGTGCTGGCGTGCAGGACCGCCTGCAGGTACATCGGCAGCAGGATCGCCCCGGCGCCCAGCAGGCAGATGAACAGCAGGATGCTCAGGACCAGGGCCACCAAGAACGCGCGGTTGGTGAACGGGCGCAGGTCGAGCAGGGCCCGGTCGTCGCGCTGCAGCCGGATCTGGCGCGCCACGAACACCGCGAGCGAGACGGCGCCGACCGCGATCGGGATCCACGGCGCCACCAGGTGCGGCTCACCGCTGGACTCCCCGATGGAGGACAGCCCGTAGAGGACGCCGCCGAAGCCGATGGCCGACAGCACGACCGAGGGCAGGTCCAGCGGCACCGACCGCGTTTCGGTGTCCAACCGCATCCAGACCGCGCCCATGACCAGCGCGAGCACCGCCAGCGGCAGCACGATCCAGAACATCCAGCGCCAGCCCAGCGAGGCCAGCACCGCGCCGCCGATCGTCGGCCCCACCGCGGGCGCGACGGCGATGACGATGCTGATCGTGCCCATCGTCGCGCCGCGCTTCTCCGGCGGCACGAGGCGCATCACCGAGGTCATCAGCAGCGGGATCATCACCGCTGTGCCGCACGCCTGCACGACGCGCCCGACCAGCAGGACCGCGAAGCCCGGGGCGAGCGCGCTGAGCAGCGTGCCCACGCTGAACAGCGTCAGCGCGGCCAGGAACACCTGGCGCGGCGTGAAGCGTTCGAGCAGGAAGCCCGTGGTCGGGATGACCACGGCCATCGTCAGCAGGAAGCCGCTGGTCAGCCACTGCACCGTCGTGGTGGTGACATTGAGATCGATGGTGAGCTCGCGCAGCGCGACGCTCAGGATCGTCTCGTTGAGGATCATCACGAACGCCGAGGCCACCAGCACGGCTATCAGCACTGGGGCGCGCGGTGGCGTCGTTTCGCGGCCGGCATCCGCGGTCGTAGCGCTCGCGGAGTCGATCATGGTTGGGGGCACCTCACTGGAGTCGGGTCGCGCTCGACCGCGGGCAGGGCTGCCTTCGGCCCTGCCCGGCAACGAGCACGAGGTGTGGACTACGAGTCTGCTCATCCGCCGACGAATCGGCACGTGGTTTTCCGGAGAGCAGGCGGCTCCGGGGCCTCGTCCCCGAACCCGGTCGCGTCGTGGTGGTCAGCGCACTTCGGGAATCCCTGTCACGAGCCCGGCCGGGCCTGGATCCCGGCCGCGCCGAGGGTCGCGTCGTAGGCGCGTTGCCAACTGCCGTCCGCGACCGCCTCGTCGAGCATCCGCTGCAGCTCCTCGACCAGCTTACGGTCGTCGGACTTGACCACGAGGTAGCGTTCGCTGCCGGTGATCACGTACGGCCCGACCTGGGCCAGCTGCGGGTTGTCGGCGGTCCCGCCGAACAGGACGTCGACGTTGCCCGCGGCCACGCCATCGAGCAGCAGGGTCGACGGCAGCCGCCGGAACTGCACCTGCGTCGGGTCCAGGCCGATGCGTTTCGCCAGGTCACGGGCCATTTCGACGTCGAATCCCCGGTATTCGCCCGCCCCGTCCCGGGTGGCGAACTGGGGTGCGTCCTCCCGCACGCCGACCAGGAGCAAGCGCCGCTGCTTGATCCGCGCGAGGGTCGGGGAGGTGTCGAGTTCGACCGAGTTGCCGGCCGACGGGGCCTGGCTCGTCGGCGACGCGGTCGGGGCGGGCGGCTTCGGCCCGGGCAGCGCGTTCGGCTCGACCGGCGCGTCCTGCCCGCAGCCCGACAGCACCGCGGCCGCGGCGACCACCGCGGCGAGCACGCGAATCCGCATGGGCCCGCTCCTCACTCCTCGACTCCCCCACCCATGATCCCGCACGCGGCGGGGTGCTCGTGGCCGGATTTCCGGGAAGCTGTATCGATCGTGAAATGCACACCACATCCGCGGCGTGATCGTCACCACGAGCACCGCGGTCATTCGGGAAGGCCCGGGAGGCGGGCGAGTTCGAGGCGGGAGGCGACGCCCAGCTTCGGGTAGGCGTTGGACAGGTGGTAGCCGACCGTTCGCGGGCTGAGGAACAGGCGGGCCGCGATGTCCCGGTTGGTCAGGCCCGTCGCGGCCAGGCGGGCGACCTGGCGTTCCTGCGGGGTGAGGCGGGCCGCGGGATCGGCCGACGCGCCGCGGCTTTCGCCGGAGGCGCGCAGTTCGTCGCGGGCGCGCTCCGCCCACGGCCGGGTGCCGAGGCGGTCGAAGGTGTCCAGTGCCGAGCGGAGGTGCGGCCGGGCGTCGGTGCGGCGGTGCTGGCGGCGCAGCCATTCGCCGTAGAGCAGTTCGGTGCGGGCTCGCTCGAACGGCAACTCGTCGCCCTCCCGGTGCAGGTGCACGGCTGCGGCGTACTGCCGTTCGGCGACGTCGCCCTCGCTGAGCAGGGCCCGGCAGCGCAGGGCGACCGCCTCGGCCCAGGGACGCCCGAGGTTGGCCGCCCAGTCCGAATACCAGTCGCAGGGGCCCTGCGCGCGTTCCGGTTGCCCGACCCGCGCTGCCGCTTCGATCAGTTCGGGCAGGCCGTTGCGGGCATCCATCCTGGTCAAGCCAGCGGCGATGTCATCCGCTCGATCCAGGATGGACTCCGGTCGGCCGGCCGCGAGGTCGGCGAGGGCCAGCGCGCGGGTCGCCCGGATCGCGGCCGTCGGCGCGCCGGCGCGCAACGCGGCGTCGAGCAGTTCCCGGCACCGGACGTCGTCCCCTTCCAGCGCCGCCAGGTGCGCGAGGACGATCGCCAGCGTGCTCGCGACCTCGGTCTGCCCCATCTCCTCGGCCAGCCGAAGTCCCTCGCCACTGCTGTTCCGCACCTCCTGGAAATCCCCTAGCTGCAGGTTGGCCATCGCCGAGAGCGCCAGCACGTTGGGCAGCAGCCCGATCGCGCCGTCCGTCCGGCAGCCGGCCTCCAACGCCGCGGCGAGCTCGCGCGCGGTGCGGAAGTCCCCGAGCAGCACGTGCGACCACACGATGACCGCGCGCTTGCGCAGGGAACCGGACATCACCCCGAGCTCGGTGCGCATCTCCCGCAGCGCGGCCATCCCGTCCACGGCTCCGCCGGCGGTGAGCCTGCCGAACCCGGTCGCCGTCCGGGCCAACGCGCCGACCAGCGCGGAGTTGCTCCGGCCGAGCGCGTCCGCGCTGCCCGCGGCGTCGACGACGGCAGCCAGATCACCGGATTCCCAGGCGTTCTTGGCGGCGCGGAACAGCAGGCGCCCGGCCAGCTCCGGGGCTCGTGCCGCGATGTCGGCCGCCGCGTCGACCAGCTCGCGGTACGGGCGGCGGCCCTGTTCGTGGGCGAGCACCGCGGCCACGTCGACCGCCTCGGCCAGATCGACGGGGTCGGTGAGGAACCTGCCGGTCTCCTCCACCAGGCCGGAAGCGAGCTGGAGCCGGCCCGCGTTGGCCGCTGCCCGCGCCGCCGCGAGCAGCCGGCGGCCTCGCCGACGCGGATCGGGCGTCAGCGCGGCGGACCGCCGGTGGAGCTCGGCAGCCACCGCGTAGCCACCGCATCCGCGCACGTCGGCCGCGATCCGTTGGAGCTCCGCCGCGATGTCCTCGTCCGGTTCGAGGGTGGCGGCGGCCAGGTGCCAGGCCCGGCGGCCCGGATCAGCCCGATCGGCGAAGGCGGCGGCGAGGGCGCGGTGCGCCGCGAGCCGCTGGACCAGCTCGGCGCTCTGGTAGGCGGTGGCCTGGAGCAACGGGTGGCCGAAGACGAACACCCCGCCGGAAAGCCTGATCAGCCCGGCGTTCTCGGCGGGCGCGAGATCCACTATGGACGAATCGAGCCGGCTCGCCGCGTCGAGCACCGCTTCGGCCTCACCGGCGTCCGCGGCGGCCGCGACCAGCAGCAGGGTCCGCGTGCGGGGCGGCAGCTCGGCGAGCCGGGCGGCGAAGCCGCGCTGGACCGGGTGGCGCGGCGGCGGCGCACCCGGGTCGTAGCCCAGGCCCGTGCGCCGGATTTCCAGCAGCGCCAACGGATTTCCCCGGGCTTCGCGCAGGATCGCGGCGCGGGCGAGGTCGGGCAGGTCGGCGGCGAGCAGGCCGGCTGCCGCCGTCTCGTCCAGCCTGCCGAGCCGCAGCTCGGGCACGCCCGGGGCCGGGAAGTCCGGGGCGTAGGAGTCGCGGGCCGCGAACAGCACGGCGACGCGTTCACCGTCCAATCGGCGGGCGGCGAACAGCAGCGCCTCCGCGGAAGCGGCATCGAGCCAGTGGGCGTCGTCGATCACGCACAACAGCGGGCGATGCGCCGCCAGCCGCCCCAGCAGGGTCAGCACCGCCATTCCCACCAGGAAGCGATCCGCATCGCGCGCTGGTTCCAGCCCGAAGGCGCTGCGCAGCGCGCCGGCTTGCTCGGCGGGAAGCTCATCCGTGCGCTGGCCCCGCAACAGCAGGTGCAGCCCGGCGTGCGGCAGCTCGGCTTCGCCGTCCACGCAAGCGATGCGCAGCACCTGCATGCCGCCGGTATCGGCATGGGCGAGCAGCGCGGTCTTGCCGATGCCCGCCTCGCCCCTGATCACCAGGGCGCCGCCGCGTCCGACCCGGGCGGCGACCAGCAGCTCGTCGATGCGAGCCAGCTCGTCCGCTCGTCCCACGATCATGTTCGCAGGCTAGCCCGGACCGTCAGCTGCCCGTGACGATTCGACGGGCGGTGACTCCGGCTCCGCGCGGCGTGCGCTGCAGCGCAGAAGCGGCGGCCGCGGCGTAGCGGTCATCGGGCCGCAACGCGTTTTCTCGCACGCACGCCTCGGTGAACTTGATGACGTGCTCGTCGCCGTGCTCGACCGCCCTGGCCGCGAGTTCGCCGAAACCGGGTGTCTCGACCTCGGCGGCCAGTGTCCTCGAAGCCTCCCTCTCGTTGCGCCCGACGGAGAACGTGGTCAGCAGGGCCGCCTGCATCTTCCACAGCTCGCCCACCGACGGCAGGTGCTGCTCCGCCGGGAGGTGCGGCAGGACGAGCCGGACCGCGGCCGGTGCGGTGACGGCGTGGACCAGCGCGGGCGCCGGGACGAAGTCGGGGTGGGCGAGGAAGACCCCCGCGAACTCGGCGGTCATCTCGCTCAGCAGCCGCTGCGGATCGGCCGACGCCGGGGCGCGCAACGCCGCGTCGTACCCGGGGATCTGGTCCATCCGGGCCCAGGCGCGTTGGAACTCCTCGACGTTGCGCGCCTCCGGCAGGCCCCGCCGCGGAAGGGTCGCGATCGCGTCGGACAACGCCGCCGTGCCGTCGAAGCCGACGCGTCCCGGCAGGTGCACGAAGCGGGCCGCCCAGTAGGCCATGCCCCGCGCGAGCTCGTCCAGCTGCAGGCTGCTCGGCTCGTCCACGGACGCCAGCCCGCGGACGGCGTGCGCGGTGCGGATCACGCCGTGGGTCATCCCGGCGAAGATCCCCGGGGTCAGCCTCGGCCACCACCGGGCGAGCACCGCGCGCCACGGTTCGTCGGCCAGCTCCCGCCGGAACAGCTGCTCCCAGTCCCCCACCTGCCCGAACGAACCCAGCGCCGATCGCCACGACGACTCGTCCGCCGCGTCGATCCGGTTCGAGCCCTCCGGCGGGTCGTAGTGCTCCTGCCCCGTGCGGTACCGCTCGATCCACGGGGCGACCTCGTCGAAGTAGCCGAGCACGGCGATCGCCTCGGCCCCCATCGGCGCGTGGTTCGCCAGCTCACCGCCGGTGCGCTCGAAACCGAGGTCGGCCACGCGCTCCAGCGCGCTGTTGAGGATGTCTGCGTATCGGTCCACGTCCACGAGCCTTCCGCTGCGCCGTCCCGTCGCGGTCCGGCATTCGATCCGACGACGCCAACGCTATGGATGCGCGTCGCACGACCGCCTCTGTCAACCGACCTGGTTTCGCCGACCCGCGCATCCCGGTCGGTCGGCAGAGGCGCTCGACCGGCCGCGCTTCCTAGCGTGCAGGCCCATGGATCAGCCGAAACGGGCAGCCGGGCGGCGGGAGTGGGCGGGGCTGGCCGTGCTCGCCCTGCCGACCGCCCTGCTGGCCATCAACAACTCCGCGCTGCACCTGGCGTTGCCGACGCTGAGCGCTGACCTCGCCGCCACCGGGCCGCAATTGCTGTGGATCGTCGACGTCTACGGGTTCGTCATGGCCGCGCTGCTGATCTCGATGGGATCGCTCGGCGATCGGATCGGGCACCGCCGCTTGCTGCTCGCGGGCGCAGTGGCTTTCGGCGCGGCCTCGCTGCTCGCCGCGTTCGCCCCCAGCGCCGAGGTGCTGGTCCTGGCGCGTGCGCTGCTCGGCGCGGCGGGCGCGACCTTGATGCCGGCGACCCTCGCGCTGCTGCGCGTCATGTTCCCGCTGCCCGTGCAGCGCACGGTCGCGATCGGCTGGTGGGTCACCAGCTTCACCGCGGGCAACGTGCTCGGTCCGGTCGCCGGCGGGCTGGTGCTGGATTTAGCCGATTGGGGCTCGGTTTTCCTGCTGGGCATCCCGGTGATGGCACTGCTGCTGATCACCGGCCCGTTCCTGCTCCCCGCCCACCGTGACCGCGCCGGCGGCCGCCCGGACTTCGCCAGCGCGCTGCTGTCGGCAGGTGCCGTGCTGGTCCTCGTCCACGGGCTCAAGGAGCTGTCAGCCGGAAACGCGCAACTGGTGCCTGGAATCGCGATCGCCGGCGGCCTGGTGCTCGGTCACGCCTTCATCCGCCGCCAACGCCGGTTGACGCACCCGATGCTCGACCTCGGATTGCTGGCCGACCGCGCGTTCGCCGCTCCGCTGATCGCGGTGACGCTCACCGTTTTCACCAACGCCGGCACCACTTTCGTCCTCGCCCAGCACCTGCAGGGCGTGCTCGCGCTGCCACCGCTGGAGGCCGCGTTCTGGCTGCTTCCGTCCACAGTGGCCGGAATCGCGCTGTCCGCCTGTTCCGCCACCTTCGCCCGCCGGTTCCGGCCATCGGTCCTGCTGACCACCGGCCTCGTCATCGCCGCCACCGGAACCGGCGTGCTCACCCAGGCCGACGGCCCGGCCGCGCTCGCGGTCCTGGTCACCGGCACGATCGTGCTCCGCGTCGGAGTGGTTCCGGTGATGATCTCGAGCACCGACGCGATCGTCGGCGCGGCGCCGCCGGAGCGCGCCGGTTCGGCCACCGCGCTCCAGGAAACCTGCGGCGAGCTCGGGCTGGCGCTCGGGGTCACCGTTCTCGGCAGCATCTGCACCGCCGTTTACCGCGCCGGGTTGAGCGGGGCGATCCCCGGCTCGGTGGCACCGGAAGCCGCCGAAGCCGCCCGCGGTGGCATCGGCGCCGCGGTCGAGCTGGCCGCCCGGTCACCCGGGGAGCAGGGCGCCGAGCTGCTCGACCAAGCCCGCCAGGCGTGGACCGATGCATTGCACGTCAGCACCGCTATCGGAGCTGTGATCCTCGCCGCGGCCGCGGTCGGGGTGTGGAGCGTCCAACGGCGCCGAGTCGGCTAGGAGTCGTCGAGGTCGCCGCAGGTAAACAAGCTGTATCGATTGTGAAATGCAGGCCACACCCGTTAGTGTGATGGCCGTCATGAGGCGCCACCGTCGTCGCCGCCCCGCATTTCGCAATTCTTCCGGAGGCGATCAATGGCGCCGCCAATGCAGCACGTCGTCGAACAGGTCACCCAGCGGATCGCGGACCGCAGCTCCGCGTCCCGCGCCGCGTACCTGGAGCGCATCCGCGCGGCCGGGGCCGTCGGTCCGGCGCGCACCGAGCTGCCCTGCAGCAACCTCGCGCACGGCTTCGCCGCGTGCAGCGGCCCGGACCGGCTCGCGGTGCGCGGAGCGGTCAAGCCCGGCATCGCGATCGTTTCCGCCTACAACGACATGCTCTCCGCGCACCAGCCGTACGCCGAGTACCCGGCGTGGCTGAAGGACGCGGTCCGCGAGGCCGGCGGCGTCGCGCAGTTCGCGGGTGGTGTGCCCGCCATGTGCGACGGCATCACCCAGGGCCGCACCGGCATGGAGCTGTCGCTGTTCTCCCGCGACGTCATCGCGATGGCCACCGGCGTCGCGCTCTCCCACGAGATGTTCGACGGCGCCCTGCTGCTCGGGGTGTGCGACAAGATCGTGCCGGGCCTGCTCATCGGCGCGCTGTCGTTCGGCCACCTGCCGACCGTGCTGGTGCCCGCCGGGCCGATGCCCTCCGGGCTGCCCAACCGGGAGAAGAGCCGCATCCGGCAGCTGTTCGCCGAGGGCAAGGCCAGCCGCGAGGACCTGCTGGAAGCGGAGTCGGCGTCGTACCACTCGCCCGGCACCTGCACGTTCTACGGCACCGCCAACTCCAACCAGCTCGTCGTCGAGGTCATGGGCCTGCACCTGCCGGGGTCGAGCTTCGTGCCGCCGGGCACCCCGCTGCGCAAGGCGCTCACCGAGGAGGCCGCCCGCCGCGTCGTGCAGCTCGGCCGCGACGCCGACCGCACGCCGATCGGCGAGATCATCGACGAACGGGCCATCGTCAACGGCGTCGTCGCGCTGCTGGCCACCGGCGGTTCGACCAACCACACGCTGCACCTGGTGGCCATCGCCGCCGCGGCCGGTATCGAGCTGACCTGGGACGACTTCTCCGACCTGTCCGCCGTCGTGCCGTCGCTGGCGAAGGTCTACCCCAACGGTTCCGCCGACATCAACCACTTCGCCGCCGCCGGAGGCGTGCAGACGCTCGTCGGCGAGCTGCTCGACGCGGGCCTGCTGCACCCCGACGTCAAGACGGTCGCCGGCCCCGGGCTGGACCGCTACCGGCAGCAGCCGTTCCTGGAGGACGGTGAGCTCGTCTGGCGGGACGCGCCGGCGAAGAGCCTGGACCCGGACGTGCTGCGCGGCGTCGACGAGCCGTTCGCCCCCGACGGCGGACTGCGGGTGCTCGACGGCAACCTCGGGCGGTCGGTGATCAAGGTTTCCGCGGTCAGCGCGGAACACCGCGCCGTCACCGCCCCGGCCCGGGTCTTCGACGACCAGCACGGCTTCACGGCCGCGTTCCAGGCCGGCGAGCTGGACCACGACGTCGTGGTGGTGATCCGCAACCAGGGCCCGCAGGCCAACGGGATGCCGGAGCTGCACGGGCTGACGCCCGCGCTGGGCGTGCTGATGGACCGCGGCCACCAGGTCGCGCTGGTCACCGACGGCCGGATGTCCGGCGCCTCCGGCAAGATCCCGGCGGCGATCCAGCTGACCCCGGAGGCCAGCGCGGGTGGGCCGCTGGCCCGCGTCCGCGACGGCGACGTGGTCCGGCTCGACGCCGACCGCGGCACCCTGGAGGTGCTGGTGCCCGACGACGAACTCGCCGCGCGCGACAACGCACCGGCCGCGCCCGGGACGCAGTACGGCACCGGCCGGGAGCTGTTCGCGGCGTTCCGGCAGGCCGTGGGGCGGGCCGATCGCGGTGCCAGCGTGTTCGCGCCGCCGACGGCGCAGCCCGCCGACGTGACAGCATGACAGCGCTGGTCAGGACCCGTGAGCACTTCGAGCTGCTATGGCGACACGAAGTACGCACGGGTCCCCGGCGGAACGTCACACGCACTAGGAACGGATGAACCACCGATGAACACTGCAGCTGACGTGCTGGAACTCGCTCCTGTGGTGCCGGTCGTGGCGTTGGACGACGTCGCGCACGCGGTGCCGCTGGCCGAGGCGCTGCTGCGCGGCGGAATCCGCACCATCGAGGTCACCTTGCGCACCCCGGCCGGGCTGCCCGCGATCGAGCGCATCGCCGCCGAGGTGCCCGAGATGGTCGCCGGGGCCGGCACGATCACCGAACCCGGGCAGGCCAAACGGGCCGCCGACGCCGGCGCCCGCTACCTCGTCACGCCGGGCACCACGGACCGGCTGCTCGACGACGTCGAGGCATCCGGGGTGCCGTTCCTGGCCGGCGCGAGCACCGTGTCGGAGGCGATGCGGCTGGCCGAGCGCGGGGCGACGGCGATGAAGTTCTTCCCCGCCGAGCCCAGCGGCGGCGTGCCGTTCCTCAAGGCGATCGCCGGGCCGTTGCCGGACCTGCGGTTCTGCCCGACCGGCGGGATCAGCCCGCAGACCGCGCCGAACTACCTCGCGCTGCCCAACGTGGGCTGCGTCGGCGGCTCGTGGCTGGCACCGAAGGACGTGCTGGCCGCCGGCGACTGGGCGCAGATCGAGCAGCTCGCCCGCGACGCGGCCGCGCTGCGGGCCTAGCCTGGCCCAGGCCGCGCGGCGAGGTGCGCGGCCTCCGCAGGCGCGAGGCGAGTTGTGAACAGCCGCTGCAGCAGCCCGAAAAGTCTCACGGCCTCCGTCAAACGCGGTAACCGGCGCCCCGCAGCGACTGGTTCCGCCTCCGCCTGTGCCGTCCGTAGCGTGATGCCGGTCAGTATCCGTCGACCAGTTGGCGGTCAGGTGCGATGGACAGAACACGCCCGGCTCACAGAGGCTTGAGCAGAACTCTCGCCTGCGCCAGCGCCACCCTGCTGGCCGTTTTCCTCGGCATGCCAGGCGATGCCGACGCCCAGACGCCGCACACCGTGGTCACCTTCACCGTGGACGACGGGAGCGTCTCGCAGACATCCGGCGCCCGGATCCTCAGCAAGCACGGGATGCGCGGCACCTTCTACGTCGTGTCCGGATCGATCGGCACGCGCGGCTACCTGAGCCTCGACGACCTGCGCTCGCTCGCCGCGGCCGGGCACGAGATCGGCGGGCACACCGTCAACCACCCCGACCTCGCCTCGGACGCACCGGACGAAGCCCGCCGGGAGATCTGCCAGGACCGGGCCAACCTCGTCGGCTGGGGCTTCCGGCCGACCTCGTTCGCCTACCCGTACGGCAGCTTCAGCCGCGAGGCCGAGCAGGCGGCCGCGGACTGCGGTTACAACAGCGCGCGGGTCACCGGCAGCCTCCTGACCAAGAAAAGCTGCTCGGACTGCGCCCCGGCCGAGTCGATACCGCCGGTGAACCCGCTGGTGGTGCGCGGCACCGACACGGTCACCCCCGACTGGACGCTGGCGGACCTGCAGCAGGTGGTGCTGCGGGCCGAAGCCTCCGGCGGCGGCTGGGTTCCGCTGGTGCTGCACCAGACCTGCGACTTCTGCGGGTCGCTGTCGATCAGCCCGGCCGTGCTGGACCAGTTCGCGTCCTGGCTGGCGCAGCGGCGGGCGAACGGCACGGTGGTGCGCACGGTCGACCAGGTGATCGGCGGCGGATTCCGCCCGCTGGTCCACCCACCGACGCCCGCGCCGCGCGACGGGCTGGTCAACGCGTCGCTGGAAGAGCCGGGCCCGCGCGGCTGGGTGCAGAGCAGCTGGGGCCAGAACAATCCACAATGGACCCGCATCGCCGACGCGCACGACGGGCGCTGGGCGCAGCGGCTGGACATCACCGAGTACGCCAGCGGCGAGGCGAAACTCCTGCAGCAGCTCGACATGGGCGAGGTCGCGCCGACCGCGCACCCGAACAACACCTACGAGCTCAGCGCCTGGTACAAGTCGACCGCGCCCACCCAGCTCGCCGTCTACCGCCGCGATCAGGACGGCATCTGGCGCTACTGGACGACCAGCCCGTGGTTCGCCGCCTCGGCGAACTGGGCGTCCGCGGCGTGGACGACACCGGCGGCCCCGGACGGCACGACCGGGCTGAGCTTCGGGCTCACCCTGACCCGTGCCGGTTCGCTGACCACGGACGACTACCGGCTGCAGGAGAACGTCAGGCCGAAGGCCGAGGCCGTCTGCGCCCGCCTGCCGTGGACCTACCTGTTGAGATGGCTCTGCTGACGGCGAGCGCGATCGTGGTCGTCGTCCTGATCGCGGCGGCCTGCGGCGGAGACGCGGCAGAACCGGATGGCCGGGCGTATCCGCCGCACACCGGCATCGTGGCCACCACGTTCTGGGTCGGCGAGGTGCTCGACCCGGGCTCGCCGGACGGCAGCCAGCGGTTGTCGGCCTACGACGCCGACTGGCTGGCGAGTTATGGCGGTTGCGACGGCGTGGATCGGGACGGCCGGTGCGACACCGAACGGCGCACCGCCGCCAACGGCTTCTTCCCCACCAGGATGACGCCGCGGCAGAATCCGTTCTACCTGGACCTGCCCTTCGACGACCGCAACGATCCGGCCGCGTTCGAGCAGCGCGGCCGGGTGGTGCCGTGGGCCGGTGATCCCGGCTACGCGGGCCGTGCCGCGGACCGCTCCACCAGCTTCATGAAGAACCGCTGGGTTCGGATCCAGCACGGCGCCGCGGTCTGCTTCGGGCAGATCGAGGACGCCGGGCCGGGCGAGTACGACGACGCGGCCTACGTGTTCGGCGTCGACGACCGCCGACCCGCCAACACCCGGTTCAACGGCGCGGGCCTGGACGTCTCGCCCGCGCTGAACGGCTGCCTCGGCCTGCGCGAGCTCGATGGGCAGCACGACGTCGTCGACTGGCGGTTCGTCGACGACGTCGACGTGCCGCCAGGGCCGTGGACCCGGATCGTCACGACGAGCCCGCCGTCGGCCTGGTGAGGATCAGGCGGCGATGGTGGTCAGCGCCTCGGGAATCGAGTCCACCACGGGGAATCCGGACGTCTCCAGCGCCGCCCGGCTCATCACACCGGTGGTCACCAGGACGCACTTGGTGCCGGCCTGCTCCGCCGCGTGCGCGTCGTCCAGCACGTCGCCGATGAGCACCACGTCGCGCGCGTCGATCTCCTGCGCCGCGAGGTGGCGGCGCAGGTGCTCGGCCTTGGACCCGCCGCCGATGTCGTCGCGGAGCCCGTCGACGCGCTCGAAGAGCGGGTGCAGGCCCATATCGGTCACCAGCGGGACCAGCTCGTCGTGGAACCACATCGAAAGCAGCGACTGGGTGCGGCCGGCGGACGCCCAGTCCTTCAGGGCGTGCGGCACGCCCTGCGCGAGTCCGCAGGTGTGCAGCAGTTCCCGGTAGGCCTCGTGGTAGAGCACGTCGATGCGCGCCCAGTCCTGTTCGCCGAGCGATCGCCGCAGCAGCCGCTCGTAGCACTGCAGCAGCGGGCGGCTGAACACCGACCGCCACTCGTCGATGTCGACGTGCTCGCGGTCGTAGGCCGTGCAGACCGCGTTCACCGCCGCCACCACTGCGTCGTTGTCCGCGAGGAGCGTGCCGTTCCAGTCCCACACGATGTGCCGCACGTCGGCGAAGGTCGTCATGGCTGGCGACTCTACGATCCGGCGGCGACATTCCAGTACCGCCGTCCCATTCTGAGAGGCGGCCCACACGCGACCTGCCCGGCCGGATCACACCCCGCCCGTGCCGACCTCGGCCATGACCTCCAGCAGCAGGTCGGCATCGGCCCGGACGCCGGGGTCGGAGTCCCGCTCGCTCAGCGAGCCCAGCAGCGGCTTGTACCGGACGGACGGCGCGTAGCTCATCGCGTAGACCGCCGCCTTCCTGATGTCGGCCTCCGGCGCACCAAGCGCGTCCCGGATCGCCTCGAAGACGTCCTCGTCGAATCCGTGCGGGCCGCCGAGCGCCACCATCAGAAGCGCATGCCGGCGATCGGCGACGCTTGGCGCGGATTCCAGCGCGTCGAAGAGCTCCTCGCGCGAGTAGACGTCGAGCCGGCCCGCGGCGAGCTTTGTCAGCGAGAGGCAGGAGTTCCACATTCCCGTGGCGAAGAAGAAGTACGGGCAGCCGGTGACGTCGTCGACGACGAAGCGGAGGTCGACGTCGTAGCCGCTCCACACCACCTCGCGGAGCATGCCGTCCCGCTCCGGGCGCACCGATTTCTCCCAGCCGAACTCCGCGGCGAAGGAATCGAGCCGGGATTCAGGTTCGTCTCCCGCAGGATGAGCCGGAGGCCTTGGTGGACGAGCGAGAAGGGCATTCGACTCCTCCTGCGGCGGCGGGCGCCGGCCGATGTTCGGTGGATCAGCGATCCCTCATCGGACGAAACGCGGTGCCGTTGCGTTCCGACTCCACGCCGCAGCACTTCTCGCCGTGCCGGCAAAAGCAAAGCCGAGCGGACGGCGCGCCATCGCGCACCGCCCGCTCGGCAGGTCTGCTCGCTCAGCGGGCGAACGAAGCCGCGACGCTGTCGGTCACGGCGATTCGAGGTCCGGGTCCGGAGCGTCTTCGCCGGAGCGCTCGATCTCCTCCCGCACCACGCGGAAGGCCAAACCTTCGGAGTAGCCCTTGCGGGCCAGCATCCCGACGAGGCGGCGCATCTTGGTCGCGTGGTCCAGGTTCGCCATCGCCCGGAGCTTGCGCTGCACCAGCTCCCGAGCCCGCTCCGCCTCCGCGTCGACATCCACAGTGGACAACGCCGCGTCGACCAGGTGCTCGTCGACTCCCTTGCGGCGCAGCTCGAAGCCCAGCGCCTTGCGCCCCAGCCCCTGGTACCGCTGCCGCGAATGCACCCACTCCTCGGCGAACGAGGCGTCGTCGACCAGGCCCGCGTCGACGAACTTCTGCAGCACGGCGTCGGCGACTTCCTCGTCGATCTCCTTGCGCAGCAAGGCCTTTCGCAGCTCCGAGCGACTGCGCGAGCGGGCCGCGAGCAGCCGGTACACCGTGTCCCGGGCCAGCTGCTCCGGATCGTCCGGCTTGCGCCGCGGCTTCTCGCCGGCCGCGGCTTCCGGCGGGGCGTCGCCGGAAGAACGGCGCCGCGCACCGCTCCCCCGACGCGTACCGTCACCGTTCATCTGCACCCAATGTCCAAGAGGCGATCAACAGGCGGTCGGCCGGATCAGAAGTCCACCGGCGCCGGCTCGGCGTTCTCGGCGTCCAGCGTCGCGCCGATGCCGAGCTTCTCCTTGATCCGCTTCTCGATCTCGTTGGCGATGTCCGGGTTCTCCCGCATGAACTTGCGGGCGTTCTCCTTGCCCTGGCCGAGCTGGTCGCCCTCGTAGGTGTACCAGGCACCGGACTTGCGGATGATGCCCTGCTCGACGCCCATGTCGATCAGCGAGCCCTCGCGGCTGATGCCGATGCCGTAGATGATGTCGAACTCGGCCTGCTTGAACGGCGGAGCGACCTTGTTCTTCACCACCTTGACCCGGGTCCGGTTGCCGACCGCGTCCGAGCCGTCCTTCAACGTCTCGATCCGCCGCACGTCCAGGCGCACCGACGAGTAGAACTTCAGCGCCTTACCACCGGTGGTGGTCTCCGGCGAGCCGAACATCACGCCGACCTTCTCGCGGAGCTGGTTGATGAAGATCGCGGTGGTCTTGGCGTTGTAGAGCGCGGAGGTCAGCTTGCGCAGCGCCTGGCTCATCAGCCGGGCCTGCAGACCCACGTGGCTGTCGCCCATCTCGCCCTCGATCTCGGCGCGCGGCACCAGCGCGGCCACCGAGTCGATGACGATGATGTCCAGCGCGCCGGAGCGGATCAGCATGTCCGCGATCTCCAGCGCCTGCTCACCGGTGTCCGGCTGGGACACCAGCAGCGCGTCGGTGTCCACCCCGATCGCCTTGGCGTACTCCGGGTCCAGCGCGTGCTCGGCGTCGATGAACGCCGCGGTGCCGCCCAGCTTCTGCGCGTTGGCCACGGCGTGCAGCGCGACGGAGGTCTTACCGCTGCTCTCCGGGCCGTAGATCTCCACGATGCGGCCTCGCGGCAGACCGCCGATCCCCAGCGCGACGTCCAGCGAGATGGAACCGGTCGGGATGACCTCGATCGGTGCGCGCGACTCGTCGCCGAGCCGCATGACCGACCCTTTGCCGTACTGCTTGTCGATCTGGGCGAGCGCGAGCTCCAGCGCCTTGCCCTTGTCCGGTGTCGCTGCCATCGGGGGTCCACCTCGGTCGAGTCGAACTTCGTCGTCGTGTGTCAGATCAGACGCTACGGGCAGGGACCGACAATTCCGTCGCGGGGTGCGCCGACGGTCCGATCCCACGCGCCCCATCTTAGGCGAACGGATGTTCGATCAACTTCCCGACACGCCAGCGATGTCACCCGACCGTGTGACAGTGCGATCACCGTGTTCGAGGCGGACACTCGGAAGACCAACTGGCGAACCGGCCGCCCGGGCTCCGAGGAGGTGCCGACCATGCGAATGGACCGCTACCTGCCACCAGACCACCCGCTGAGCCGGTTCTACCGGGTCGGGGCGGCCATCTTCGGCGCGTTCCTGCTCGCCTTCGGCGTGCTCGGGCTGGCCAACCAGGTGCCGCTGTTCACCACCAGGGGCATCGACGTCATCGGCCTGTCCAGCAACGGCCTGCTGGCCGTGGTCTCGGTGGTGGTCGGCGCGATCCTGGTCGGCGCCGCCGCCTGGGGCGGACCGGTCGCCTCCACCACGACCGCCGCGGTCGGGGTGCTGTTCTTCCTGTCCGGGCTGATCAACCTGGGCCTGCTGAACACGCCCTGGAACGTGTTCGCCTTCAAGCTGCAGAACGTGGTGTTCAGCCTGATCGCGGGCATGCTGCTGATGTTCCTCGGGTTCTACGGCCGGGTCAGCGGCGGACTGCCGCAGGACAACCCCTACGTCCGCTACCGGCACCACGAACCGCCCGCCGAGGAGGTCCCCGAGCAGCGACTCGCCGACGAGCGGCGGATCGCCGAGATCGAACCGCTCTGCAAGGCCGAGAAGGCCGTGGCCGACGGCCACCCCACGCCGGAGCAGAACCGGTTGGTGCAGGCCGAGACGTGGCGGCACATGCAGGAGGAGCGGCGCCGCGCCTACCAGCACTACCTCGAAGCCGGGCGCAGCGCCGAGCAGCAGATCAGCGCGCAGAACCTGTGGGCCGACTTCGAAGTCCCGGAACGCCGGCCCGCGGAGCCCCGCGCCGCGGAAGGCAAGGAGGAAGCGGGGTCCTAGCGCCGTTCGGCGGGCACCTCGAAGGACTCGCAGACCGCCTGCCAGACCTCCTTGGTCGACAGCCCGGCCTCGAGCGCCTGGTCGACGGTCCGCCCGCCGAGGGACGAGAACACGTGGTCCTGGGCCAGCATCTCGGCGCGGACCCGGCCGAATTCGTCGGCCATGCGTTGGCGGAAAGCAGTGTGGCGCATCGCCCGCCAGCCTACGCGGCGGCCGTACCCTGGTGGTGTGCTGCTCTTGCTGCAGGCCGATCCGACCGGCTTGTCGACGCCGCTGGGCCAGGTGGTGATCGGCGCCGTGTTGCTGGCGGTCATCGTGCTCGCGGTGCGCTTCCTGTGGGAGCACCGCAACCGGCGCTGAATCAGGCCGTGCCCGGCTGGACCGACTTCTCGAACTCGTCGGCCAGCTTGTTCGGGTCGAGCTGCTTGTCGCCGTTGGGCTTGAGCACCATGCCGACCAGCGGGCGGTCGTCGACCGTGAACACCAGGGTGCCGAAGGTGTCGCTGGTGACCGCGCGGTAGGTGCCGGACAGGCCGTTGCCGTTCCAGTCCGCCTCGACCTGGTCGCTGGTCACACCGTTGAACTCCAGCAGCAGGTCGGCGCGCCGCTGCGCGGCCTCCATCGTGTCCAGCTGGGTGTAGACGATCTGGGTGCCCTCGTTGGGGTTGCCGATCGAGCAGGACACCACGGTGCCGTCGAGCTCCCGCAGGCCGGGCATGATCCGCTGCCAGCCCGGCGCGCAGTTGGCGTGCTCCGGAACGGTGCCGGCGAGGTTGCCCAGGCAGGCGGTGAAGCCCTCGGCGTTGACGGTGCCGGGCTGGAAGCAATCCGCCGCGCTGGGCGCGCTGGAGCCGTTGGTGGCGCGGAACACGATCGCCACGATCGCGACGATCACCGCGACGGTCGCGACCGCGCCGAGGCCGATCAGCATGTTGCGGTTGCGCCGGGACACGTCCGCGGGCGGCTGGGGATGGGGCTGCTGCTGGGGCGGCGCGACGGGGTACGTGCGAACCGTGTCGGGCTCCCGGTACGGCGCCTGCTGCTGGCCGGTCTGCGGGATGGCGACCGGGCCCGACTGCAGGCTGGACCGGATGTCCTGGGTCCACATCGCGGCACCGTCGCGGGACACGTGGTGCGCCCCGAGCGCGACGGCGGTCTCCGGCTGGTCGAGCGTCGTCGGCACGATCCGCAGCTGTTCGCCGATCAGGCTGGCGACCAGCGGCAACCGGCTGGAGCCGCCCACCAGGTACACGCCGGCGAGGCGCTCCGGGTTCATCCCGTTCGAGCGCAGCACCGCGGCCAGCAGCTCGACGCTGCGCAGCATGCTCGGCCGCACCAGCGCTTCCAGCTCCGCGCGGGTGACCAGCACGTCCTCGAAGGGCTCCGGCATCGGCACCTCGGTCTGCGGGTGCCGGGAGAGCGCTTCCTTCGCGGCGCGGACGTCTTCGCGCAGGGCACGCTGGGCCCGCCGGTCGCCGGTGCTCTCCGGGCGCAGCAGCCGCTGCCAGCGCTGCGGGTCCTTGTTGGAGACCTGCCGCCCGACGTGCTCCAGGAGCGCCTGGTCGACGTCCAACCCGCCGAGATCGGCCAGGCCGTCCTCGGCCAGCACCGCGAACCCGTTCTGCGTGGCGCCGACGATCGCGCAGTCGAAGGTGCCCGCGCCCAGGTCGTAGACGGCGAGCGCCTGGCCAGCGCCGAGGGTGCGGTCCGGGAAGGACGCGAAGTGCGCGGCCGCGGCCACCGGTTCCGGGATCAGCACCAGGTTGCAGGTGAAACCGGCCAACCGGGCGGCGGACAGCAGCACGTTGCGGCGGACCGTGCCCCACTGCGCGGGGTGGGTCAGCCGGACCTCGTCGGGCTGGGCGCCGCCCAGCTGCCGGGTGGTCTCCTCGGCGACCCGGTGCAGCACCGCGGCCAGCGCGTCGGTGACGGTGATGACGTTGTCGCCCAGCAGCAGGGTGCTCTCGTCGACCCGGCGCTTCGGGTTCGGCTCGAACCGGGACGGGTCGAGCCGGGCGCGGCGTTCGGCGTCGCGGCCGACGATGATCCCGCCGTCCTCGGTGGCGAACACCGCGGACGGCATGGTCGCCGAGCCGTCGACCTCGACCACCCGCGGCGGCCTGCCGTGCGCCGACAGGACCGCGACGGTGTTCGAGGTGCCGAGATCCACTGACAGGACGCGCACCCGTCCCCCTCCCACGCTGAAGCTTCCGGGCTCGAATGCTGCCACGTCAGCGGCGGCGGGAAGCACCGATCCCCCGCATTCGTGCCGAATCACATCCCGGCAGGCCCTTGTGGACGGTCGGCCGGTGCCGGTCGCGGGTGTCGGTGTCGGGGCGTTGGTCCAGCATGTAGTGGTGAGCGATGTGCTGGACGGCTTCTCCGCGGCGACCCGCGACTGGTTCCGCGGGGCCTTCGCCGCGCCCACCGAGGCGCAGCGCGGGGCGTGGGAGGCGATCGCCGGAGGCGAGCACGCGCTGGTCGTCGCGCCGACCGGCTCCGGCAAGACGCTCGCGGCGTTCCTCTCCGCCCTGGACAAGCTGGCCGCGGAAGGCACGCCCGCCGACGCGAAGCAGCGCTGCCGGGTGCTCTACGTGTCGCCGATGAAGGCACTGGTCGTCGACGTGGAGCGGAACCTGCGCGCGCCGCTGGCCGGGATCCGGCAGGCCGCGCAGCGCCTCGGCAGCGCCCCGCCGGACATCCGGGTCGGCATCCGCACCGGGGACACCCCGGCCGACCAGCGCCGTTCGTTCGCCCGCACGCCGCCGGACGTGCTGGTCACCACGCCCGAGTCGCTGTTCCTGCTGCTGACCTCGGCGGCCCGGGAGTCGCTGCGCGGCGTCGAGACGGTGATCGTCGACGAGGTGCACGCGGTGGCCGCCACCAAGCGCGGAGCGCACCTGGCGCTTTCGCTGGAACGGCTGGACGAGCTGCTGCCGAAGCCGGCGCAGCGCATCGGGCTGTCCGCGACGGTCCGCCCGGTGGAGGAGGTGCGGACGTTCCTGGCCGGCGGCCGGCCGGTGCGCACCATCCAGCCCGCGAACGCCAAGGAGGTCGAGGTCCGGGTCGAGGTGCCGGTGCCGGACATGGCCGAGCTGGGCGCGCCGACCGGCGAGGTCGAGGGCCCGGCGGCGGGCGCGGAGCAGCGCACGTCGATCTGGCCGTCGGTGCAGGAGCGGATCCTGGAGCTGATCCGCGAGCACCGGTCGACCATCGTGTTCACCAACTCCCGGCGGCTGGCCGAGCGGCTCACCGCCGGGATCAACGAGCTCGCGGCCGAGGAGCCGGTGCCCCTGGAGCGGTTCCCGGCCGAGGCGGTGGGCGGCTCCGGGATCGGCGGCGGCGCCCCGCCGATCGTCGCGAAGGCGCACCACGGCTCGATGTCGAAGGAACAGCGGGCGGTGGTCGAGGAGGAGCTGAAGTCCGGGCGGCTGGCCTGCGTGGTGGCCACCTCGTCGCTGGAGCTGGGCATCGACATGGGCGCGGTGGACCTGGTGATCCAGGTGGAGACGCCGCCGAGCGTGGCATCCGGGCTGCAGCGCATCGGGCGCGGCGGGCACCAGGTCGGCGCGGTGTCGCGGGGCGTGGTGTTCCCGAAGTTCCGGGGCGATCTCGTCGGCTGCGCCGTGGTGTCCGAGCGGATGGCGGACGGGCTGATCGAGTCGCTGTCGTTCCCGCGCAACCCGCTGGACGTGCTGGCCCAGCACGTCGTGGCGATGGTCTCGATGGACACCTGGTCGGTGCCGCAGCTGGCGGCGCTGCTGCGGCGCGCCGCGCCCTACGCGGGGCTGCCGGACTCGGCGTTGCACGCGGTGCTGGACATGCTGGCGGGCCGCTATCCCAGCGAGGAGTTCGGCGAGCTGCGGGCTCGCATCGTCTGGGACCGAGTGAACGACGAGCTGCGCGCGCGGCCGGGCGCGCAGCGGCTCGCGGTGACCTCCGGCGGCACGATCCCGGACCGCGGCCTGTTCGTGGTGACCACGCCGGCCGACGAGGCGGGCAAGGGCGGGGTGCGGGTCGGCGAGCTCGACGAGGAGATGGTCTACGAGTCGCGGGTGGGCGACACCTTCCTGCTGGGCACCTCGGCGTGGCGGGTGGAGGACATCACCCACGACCGGGTCGTGGTGGTTCCCGCGCCGGGCGAGCCGGGCCGGATGCCGTTCTGGAAGGGCGATTCGCCGGGGCGGCCGCTGGAGCTCGGGCGCGCGCTGGGCGCCTTCGTGCGGGAGCTGACCAGCGCGGACACCCAGGCGGCGCGGTCCCGCGTGGCGGCCGCCGGGCTGGACGAGTGGGCCCGCGACAACCTGCTGTCCTATTTGGACGAACAGCGCCAGGCGACCCGGCACGTCCCGGACGACCGCACGATCGTGGTGGAGCGGTTCCGCGACGAGCTCGGCGACTGGCGGATGGTGGTGCACTCGCCGTTCGGCGCCAAGGTCAACGGCCCGTGGGCGCTGGCCATCGGCGCCCGGATCCGCGAGCGGCGCGGGATCGAGCCGCAGGTGGCCTCTTCCGACGACGGGATCGTGCTGCGGCTGGCCGACGCGCTGGACGACTCCGGCGCCGAGGTGCTGCCGACCGCCGAAGACGTCCTGCTGCCGCCGGACGAGGTGCAGCAGGTGGTGACCGACGAGGTCGGCGGTTCGGCCCTGTTCGCGGCCCGGTTCCGGGAGTGCGCGGCGCGGGCGCTGCTGCTGCCGCGCCGGGATCCGCGTCGCCGCACGCCGTTGTGGCAGCAGCGGCAGCGGGCCGCGCAGCTGCTGACGGTGGCTGCGCAGTACGAGCAGTTCCCGATCGTGCTCGAAGCGATGCGGGAATGCCTTCAGGACGTCTACGACCTGCCCGGGCTGACCGAGCTGATGTCGCAGGTCGCGGCGCGCAAGGTGCGGGTGGTCGAGGTCGAGACGCCGACGCCGTCGCCGTTCGCGCGCAGCCTGCTGTTCGGCTACATCGGCATGTTCCTGTACGAGACCGATGCGCCGCTGGCGGAGCGCCGATCGGCGGCGTTGAGCCTGGATTCGACGCTGCTGGCGGAGCTGCTCGGCTCGGAGGCGATGCGGGAGCTGCTCGACGCCGAGGCGCTCGACGAGATCGAGCAGCAGCTGCAGCGGCTCGCCCCGGATCGGCAAGCCCGCGACGCCGAGTCCGCGGTGGACCTGCTGCGGTTCCTGGGAGATCTGTCCACGGCCGAAGCCGAGGCGCGAGGCGTGCGGCCGGAGTGGCTGGCGGACCTGGCGGAACAGCGCCGGGTGCTGCGGGTGCGCATCGCGGGCGACGAGCGCTGGATCGCCATCGAGGACGCGGGCAAGGTCCGCGATGCGTTGGGCGTCGCGCTGCCGGTCGGCGTGCCGGAGGCGTTCACCGAGCCGGTCGCCGACCCGCTGGGCGACCTGCTGATCCGCTACGCGCGCTGCCGCGGGCCGTTCACCGCCGACGCCGCGGCGCAGCGATTCGGGTTGGGCGTGGCCGTGGTGCACGGCGTGCTGGACCGGCTGACCGGCACCGGACGGCTGGTCCGAGGCGAGCTGCGGCCGCTGGAGGCCGGTGGCGGCGGCGCGCTGGAGTACTGCGACGCCGACGTGCTGCGGCGGCTTCGGAGGGCGTCGCTGGCCCGGCTGCGCGCCGAGGTCGAGCCGGTGGAACCGGCCGCGCTGGGCCGTTTCCTGCCCGCGTGGCACGGCATCGGGGCGCGGCTGCGCAGCGCGCCGACGGTCGACGACGTGTACGCCATGGTCGAACAGCTCGCGGGCGCGCCGGTTCCGGCGAGCGGCCTGGAGTCGCTGATCCTGCCCGCCCGGCTGCCCGGCTACTCCCCCGCGCTGCTCGACGAGCTGACCGCGACCGGCGAGGTCAGCTGGGTCGGCGCGGGCTCGCTGGCCGGCGGCGACGGCTGGATCGCGCTGGCGCCCACCGATGTCGCCGACCTGCTGTTGCCGGACCTGCCGGAGGAAACCACCGCCGATTCCCCGTTGCACCGCGCTGTTGTGTCCTCATTGGACGGTGGCGCGCTGTTCTTCCGCCAGTTGGCTGATCGGGCGGCGGCGCTGCTGCTGGAACAGGGCGAGACCGCGCCCGCCGACGATGCGGTCACTTCGGCGTTGTGGGATCTGGTCTGGTCCGGCGCGGTCACGAACGACACCTTGGCGCCGTTGCGAGCGTTGGTGTCCGGACGCGGCGCAGCGCACAAACCGCGCCGCAGCGCACCTCGTGGCCGCTACGCGAGGTTGCGCGCGGGTCGGCCTTCGATGCCCAGCCGCAGCGGACCGCCGACGGTGTCGGGGCGTTGGTCGCTGGCGCCGCAGCCGTCCAGCGAACCGACGCGACGGGCGCATGCGCGGGCCGAGGCGTTCTTGGAACGGCACGGGGTGCTGACGCGCGGAGCGCTGGACATCGAGCGCGTCACGGGCGGATTTTCCGCCGTGTACAAGGTGCTTCGGGCGATGGAGGAATCCGGGCGCTGCAGGCGCGGATACGTCGTCGAGGGACTCGGGGCGGCGCAGTTCGCGGTGCCCGGCGCGATCGATCGCCTGCGCGCGCTGTCTCGCGAGGACGGCGACGGCGAGGCTGTGGTGCTGGCGGCCGCCGACCCGGCGCAGCCCTACGGGGGCGCGCTGGAATGGCCTGCGGTGATGGGCGAAACCCGGCATCGGCCCGGGCGCAAGGCCGGAGCGCTCGTGGTCCTCGTGTCCGGCGAAGCGGTGTTCTACGTCGAGCGCGGCGGAAAGTCGTTGTTGTCCTTCACCGACGACGAATCCGCGTTGCGCAGCGCTGCGGCGGGGTTGGCCCGCGTTGTCCGGGACGGCTGGTTGGAACAGCTCGCGGTGCAGCGCGCCGACGGCGAGGGCGCTTGGGGATCCCGCTTGGCCGACGTGCTCACCGAAGCAGGATTCCGCGCCACGCCGAAGGGTTTGCGGCTGCGCGCCTGACTCCGTTCGCCAACGCCGGAGCGGGCACGCTCCGGGCAGAATGCAACGGTGATCTGGATCCAGCTCGCCGGCGCCGTGCTGTGCGGCGGGCTTTCGGCGCACCGGCTTTGGCCGCGGGACCGCGCGGAACGCGTCTTCTGGCCCTTCGCCGGCATGGTCAGCACCGCGACGACGGTCGCCGTGGGCGCGTTCTTCGCGACGTATGTCGCGATCGGCGTGCTACTCGGACTGCTGTGCCTGGGCGGCGGCCCAGGTTTCTGCCCCTTCCCGCACTAGCCGACCGATATCACGCCCATGACCAGCGACTACAGCTCCATGAACGGCCGGGCGCAGGCGAATTCACCGCGGATCGACGGCCGGTAGGCGGCGAGCGCGCGGGCCTGGAAATGCGACCCCCAGTCCGGCACCGGCGGCGCGATGCCGAACTTCTCGGCGGGTTCGAAGCCGAACATCGGGTAGTAGTCGAGGTGCCCGAGCAGCACCACCACCGGCTCGCCGAGCGCGTCGGCACCACCGAGCACCGCGTGCATCAACGCCGCGCCGATCCCTTGCCCTGCAACGAAGGCAGCACACCGATCGGCCCGAGCCCCAGCGCCGGGGTGGCGCCGACGTGCGCGCGGGAGCACACGACGTGTCCCACGACCTCGCCATCCCGCTCCGCCACGAGCGACAGCTCGGGCAACCACGCGTCGCCGGCCCGCAGCGCATCGACGAGGCCCGGTTCGACCGGAGCCTGGCCGGGCTGGGCGGTCTTCGCGAAGGCGGCGGAATGCACCGCGCGGATGGCGGCAACGCCGGCAGGGATCTCACGTCGAATCAGCACCCACACACGCTGACCTGGCCACCTCCGCAACGCAAACGGATGAAGCCGTCGCGCTCATCGGCGAGATCTCCCTCCGCGACGAGGTCCGCGCCGCCACGCAGAACGAGCTTCGAGGGCTCAGCGGGTGGACAGTTGCAGCAGGCCCCAGAGCTGCGCGATCGCATCGAGATCGCCGCTGGTCTCCACCGCTCGATCGGGCAGCCGGCCCCACATCCACAGGTAGACGGCGGGCGCATCGCCGCCGACGACCGCGTCGGGCGTCGTGGTCGACACGTCCTCCGAACTCACCACCGCGGTCCCGTTCTGGTCCGCGGTGACCAGCCAGTTGCGGTCGGCCACGTACACCCCGACCGAACAGGGCCGCGTCGCGGTGATGCCGAGCGCGTGCAGCCGGTAGCCGAACCAAAGCCGCAGCACCTCGTCGACGCCGTCGGTGGCCACATCCGGCTCGATCGGCGTCGGCAGCACTCCCGCCGCGGCCTGCACGTCCACCCGGTGCACCGTCGTGGCGTGCAGCATTCGACGCAGCCAGAACCGCACGGTGTGCTGCTCGGGCCACCACGTCGGACACCGGTCGTGCGGCGGCCGGGAGCCGAACTCGGCGAGCAGGTCGGCCAGACGAACGGCGAACCTGCTGGTCACCTCGCGCAGCGCGGGCCGATCCGGCAGGTCCCAGCGCTGTTCGGCCGCCGTCGCGCCCAGCCAGGACAGCGTGTCCTCGCACAGATCACCCAGGTGCCGGATCGTCTGCCCCAAGGTCCGCCCGGACGCGCCCCACACCGGCGCGTCGACGTGCGCGTCGTGGGTCGCCGCCGTGAGCAGCTGCGCCTCGATGCCGAGCAGGTCGAGCATCCGCCCGTAGTCCAGCCCCACTTCAGTTCCGTTCATCGAGCCACCCCCAGCAGGCTCCGGCCCACGATCTCGAGGAATTCGCGACTGCGCGCCAACAGCCCGTCGGCATCCAGCCGGGTGATGGTCGGCACCCCCGCCTCCGCCGCGGCCCGCCGGTCCGAGCGCGCCGCGAAGTAGGCCGCCCACTCCCGGAATTCGGGGGCGGCGGCGGTCAGCATCGTCCACACGCTGGCCGGGCGGCTGTTCTCGCGCCGCCAGGAACGCGCCACCACCACCGCCGTCGCGGCGCGTAACGCCGCCACGTGCGCGGCCACGTACCGCTCGCTCGGCCGGTCCGCCTCCTCCGCTTCGTGCAGGCGGCTGCGGGCGTCGAGCAGCAACGACAGGGAACCGGCCGGCGTGTCCGCCTCGGGCGTCGGTTCGTGGTTCTCCACGGACTGCCGCGGAGCCGGAATCGAGAAGTCAGTGGAAAAAGACATCGGCGTATCTCCTCTGCACGACGAAGCCGTCCACGCCTGCCGTGGGGAGCCGGCAGGTCCGGCGGCGGGGTGCTTCCCCCACCCCACCGCCGGACTCGATGTTCGAACAGAAGTTCATCGAACCTCAGTTCGAACATCTTCAGATTAGCGCGCACCACCGACGGACTCAAGCAATGAGCCCTAGCTCACCTGTTCGAGTCATGACCAGCCAAGATGATCACCCGAGTGGCCGAATCAGGCACCCGGCCGGGACGCCGCGGCGGCAGGATCGGCCGCGGAAAGGACCGCACGCCGCGGAGGGTCTAATGTTCGCCCCGTGACCGCCGCGCCATCCCCCCGTTGTGACCGGATCACCGAGCTGACCACGGAGCAGCTCCGGGCCCGGCTGCCCGAAGCCCTGCAGATCTACGTGACCGCGATGAACTACCCGCCCACGACCGCCCAGCAGCGCGCCCCGATGTGGTCGGCGCACATGCTGCGCGCGGGCTGGCGCTGCATCGGCGCGTTCAGCGACCACGACGAGCTCATCGGCATCGGCTACGGCTATCTGGGCGCCCCCGGGCAGTGGTGGCACGAGCAGGTCCGCCGCGGGCTGCTGAGCAGCGGCGGCGACGCCGACAGCTGGCTGGACGACTACTTCGAGCTCACCGAGCTGCACGTGCACCCGGGAAGCCAGGGCGGCGGCCTCGGCGAGGAGATCCTGCGCCGCCTGCTCTCCGGCGCGCAGGGCAGCAAGGTCCTGCTCTCCACGCCGGAAGGCCCGACCCGCGCCTGGAAGCTGTACCGCCGGGTGGGCTTCGCGGACGTCCTGCGCAACTACCGCTTCACGGGCGACCCGCGGCCCTTCGCGGTCCTGGGGCGCTCGCTCCCCCTGGAACCCAGCTGATCGCGCCGGCGGGCGGCTGACACCGCAGCAGGGTTTCGATTTCCGACCACGGCGCCGTGGGTCTCCCGGCACCCCGGAAGACCCACGGCCCGGGTCGATGCCGTTACAGCAGGGCCAGCTGCTCGCGGAGGGTGTCGAGGCCCATGCCGCCCATCCGCAGGGCCTGCGTGTGGAACTCCTTCACGTCGAAGGCCGCGCCGTGGCGCTGCTTGGCCTCGTCGCGGGCGGCCCGCCACAGCCGCTCGCCGAGCTTGTACGACGGCGCCTGGCCCGGCCAACCCAGGTAGCGGTCGATCTCGTCGCGGACCTGCGCCGGGTCGGTGATGGTCCGGCTCAGCATGAACTCCAGGCCCAGCTCCGGCGTCCAGCGCTCGCCCTCGTGGAAGCCGGTACCCGCCGGGATCTCCAGCTCCAGGTGCATGCCGATGTCGACCACCACGCGCGCCGCGCGGAAGAGCTGGTCGTTGAGCATGCCGAGCAGGTCGCCGTCGTCCTCGAGGTAGCCGAGCTCGCGCATCAGGCGCTCGGCGTACAGCGCCCAGCCCTCGCCGTGCCCGGAGACGAAGCAGGCCAGCCGCTGGAACTTGTTGAGCCGCTGCGCCTCGTGCACCGCGGTCGCGACCTGCAGGTGGTGCCCCGGCACGCCCTCGTGGTACACGGTGGAAACTTCGCGCCAGGTCGGGAAGTCCTGCCGGCCGGCGGGCACCGACCACCACATCCGGCCGGGCCGCGAGAAGTCGTCGGTCGGGCCGGTGTAGTAGGCGCCGACGCCGCCGCCCGGCGGGGCGATCCGGCACTCGAGCCGCATCAGCGGGTCCGGGATCTCGAAGTGCGTGCCGCGCAGGTCCTGCAGCGCCTGGTCGGACAGCTGCTGCATCCACTCCTCGAACCGGTCCTGCCCGTGCACCTGGTAGCGCGGATCGGCGTCCAGCACGGCCGCGGCTTCGGCCAGCGTCGCCCCCGGCTTGATCCGGTTCGCGATCTGCTTCATCTCCGCCTCGATGCCGGAGAACTCCTGCCAGCCCCACTCGTACGCTTCCCGCAGGTCGAGGCGGGCGCCGGTGAAGTAGCGCGACCACAACCGGTACCGCTGCTCGCCCACGGCGTCCTTCTCCGGGGCCTTCGGCAGCAGCTCGCCGCGGAGGAAGTCGGCGAGTCCGGCGTACGCCTCGGCGGCCGATTCGGCCGCGGTGTCCAGGTCGCGGCGCAGCGACTCGTCCACGCCCTCGGCGCGCCCGACCATCGCCGCGAAGAACGACGACTGCCCGCCGCGCCCGGACCAGGTGTCGCACTGCTCCGCGACCTTGCGGACCTGCCGGGCCGCCGACACGTTGCCGTCCGCGGCCGCCGCCAGCAGCCCGGCGCGCAGGCCCAGCACCGCTTCGGGCATCACCGACAGGCGGCGGGCGATGGTGCGCCACTGCTCCGGGGTGTCGGTCGGCATCAGGTCGAAGACCTGCCGGAGTTCCTGCACCGGGCTGGCGATCACGTTCAGCGCGGCCATGTCCGCGCCGACCTCGTGCAGCTCCAGGTCCAGACCGACGCGCTCGGCGAACACCGCCTGCGCGACCCGCTCGGAATCGTCGGCGGGATCGGCCGCCTGCACCGCCGCGAGGCTGCGGCGGGCGAGGTCCGCGCGGGCCCGGTGCCCGTCCGGCGAGTAGTCGGTCAGCTCCTCGTCCCGGCCGGGCACGCCCAGGTAGGTTCCGGCGACCGGGTCGAGCGCGACCAGCTCGGATACGAACTGGTCGCTGATTTCGTGCACACCGCTGTGGTCAACTCCCATGCCCGCCACGCTATCGCGCGACGGCGGCGGTCACGCGCCTCGACGAAAGCGGGCGTTCGCGGGCGGCGAAAAGGCTCGCCGGATGGAAAGATCGCCCGGGTGGAGGACAAGACCCCGCGCGGCCGCACCGCGCTCCTGCTGGTCCTGATCACCGTGCTCGGCGCGCTGCTCAGCGGGTGCCTGCACGCCAACGCCTCGCTGAACATCTCCGGCGAGGACCAGGTGTCCGGCGAGGTCGTGCTCGCCACCCAGGTCGCCGACGGGCAGGCCCCGCTCCGCCTGCAGCCGCCCGAGAACGTCGCCGACCGGGTGCAGATCACGCCGTTCCGCGACGGCCCCCGCGTCGGCTCGCACCTGTCGTTCCGCGACCTGACCTTCCCGGAGGTCGAGCAGCTCGCCGAGGCGATGAGCCCCGATGCCCGCTACCGGCTGCACCTGTCCAGGTCCGGCTCGCTGGTGATCTTCGAGGGCTCGGCGGACCTGACGCCGCTGGCCGACACCGACTCCGGCGTCGACCTGAAGATCAGCGCGCCCGGCGAGATCACCAACACCAACGGCGAGGAGAGCGCCGGCACGGTCTCCTGGTCGCTGCAGCCCGGCGCGGTCAGCGAGATGTCGGCCACCTACCAGTACTCCAACGCCACCGGGATGGACTGGATCGGCTGGGCGCTACTGGTCGGCGGGCTCACGTTCTGCGCGGCGGCCGTCGTGGCGGTGCTCGCGCTGCGCGCCCACGTGCGCAACCGGGCCGACCAGAACGCCTAAAGGGTTGTTAGTTGTTCTTCGTCTTTGAAGCGGCGCCAGCCGCTTAGCCCACCTGCGCACTCGCACCGCCGCGGGTTCTCAGACGTCGTCTGGCGAGGACAGCCCCGTGGGGTTCCGCCACCCGCACCGCCACGCAAAACGAGCCTGGAAACAGTCGCTAACCGGCTCCCAGACCGAGGTTCGCGACCACCTGGCGCGTCGCCTTCGAGCGGTTGAGGGTGTAGAAGTGCAGCGCCGGGACGCCCTCGGCGATCAGCCGTTCGCACAGCCGCGTCGCCAAGTCCACGCCCGCGGCGCGGAACCCCGCCGGATCCTCCGCCAGCGGCAGCAGCTGCTCCGACACCTCGGCGGGCACCGGCGCCCCGGCGAGCTCGCCGAACTTGCCCAGCACCCGCGGCGTGGTGATCGGCATGATGCCCGGCAGCAGCGGCACGTCGCAGCCGCGGGCGGCCATCCGGTCGCGCAGTCGCAGGAAGTACTCCGGCTCCAGGAACAGCTGGGCGATGGCGAAGCCCGCGCCCGCGCGGATCTTGCGCACCAGGTGGTCGGCGTCGGTTTCCAGGTCCGCGGAGCGCGGGTGGCCGTGCGGGAAGGCCGCGACACCGACGCAGAACTCGCCGAGCTCCCGCACCAGCCGGACGAGATCCTCCGCGTAGGTCAGGCCCTCGGGGTGCCGGAGCCATTCGCCGTTCGGGTCCCCCGGCGGATCACCGCGCACGGCCAGCACGTTCTGCACCCCGGACGCGGCGTACCAGCCGATGACGTTGCGGAGTTCGGCGACGGAGTGGTCCACTGCGGTCAGGTGCGCCATCGGCGTCAGAGTGGTCTCCTGCGCGATGCGGCCGGTGGTCCGGATGGTGCGGTCCCGGTTGGAGCCGCCCGCGCCGTAGGTCACCGAGACGAAGGCGGGGTCCAGCGGTTCCAGCTCGCGGATGGCCCGCCAGAGGATGCGCTCCTCGTCGTCGCCTCGCGGCGGGAAGAACTCCACCGAGAAAGTCGTCTTCTCGGTCCGCAACCGATCCACCACCGCCGTCATGCCGAACAGGATAAGGACGGTTCCCGCGCTCCTCCGGCTTCGTCCCAGCGGCTGGGAGCGGCCCCGGCGGCCGTCACCCGATGGCGTCGCGGAGGATGGGGGTGTGCCCCCATCGAATTCGACCACCCTGCAAGCGACCGGCAAGGACACCGTCGTCGTGGAAACCGACCTCCCCGGTCAGGTCCAGCGGACGCTGACCGACTACCTGCGGACCCGCAGCGCCGAGGCAGCCGACCTCGACCCAGCGTTCGCGACCGCGGTGGCCGAGCTGGCCGGATTCGTCCTCGGCGGTGGGAAGCGGATCCGCCCCACCTTCGCCTGGTGGGGCTGGCGCGCGGCAGGCGGGCCCGCCGAGGGCCCCGCGGCGCAGGCGATGCTGCGGGCCGCGAGCGCCTTAGAGCTGCTGCAGGCCTGCGCGCTGGTGCACGACGACCTGATCGACGAATCGGACACCCGCCGCGGCAACCCGACCGTGCACCGCAAGTTCGAACAGATCCACCGCGAGTCCGGGTTCTCCGGCACCGGCATCCAGTTCGGGCGCGCCGCCGCGGTGCTGCTCGGCGACCTGGCGCTGTCCTGGGCCGACGACCTGCTGCACAGCGCCGGTATCCCGCCGGAGGCGCTGGCCCGGGCGCTGCGCCCGTGGCGCGCGATGCGCACCGAGGTGCTCGCCGGCCAGTACCTCGACGTGCTCGGCCAGTTCCGCGGCGACGAGACGACGCAGGCCGCGCTGCAGATCTGCCAGCTCAAGGCCGCGTCCTACACCGTCCAGCGGCCACTGGAGCTCGGCGCGGAGGCCGCTGGCGCCGGCCCGGACGCGCTGGAGGCGCTGCGCCGGTTCGGCTCCGACATCGGCGTCGCCTTCCAACTCCGCGACGACCTGCTCGGCGTCTTCGGCGACCCCGGGGTGACCGGCAAGCCCGCCGGGGACGACCTGCGCGAAGGCAAGCGGACGGTGCTGATCGCCGAGGCCGTGGCGACGGCCCGCGAGCAGGCCGACCAGCCCGCGCTGGACCTGCTGCGCGACGTGCTCGGCGATCCCGAACTGGACGCGGACCGCGTCGAGCAGGCCCGGCAGGTGCTGACGAGGCTCGGCGCGGTCGCGGCCGTCGAGAAGCGGATCACCGACCTGACCGGCTCGGCGATGCTCGCGCTGCACACCGCGGGACTGGCCGAACCGGCCGCGTCGCGGCTGGCCGAGCTCGCGATCGCCGTCACCGACCGCAGCCACTGATGCGCACCGTCGCCGGCCGCACCGATCACGTCGTGGTCGTCGGTGCGGGACTGGCCGGGCTGACCGCGGCCCTGCACCTCGCGGGCGCCGGGCGGCGGGTGACGGTCGTCGAAAGGGCTGGCCTGCCGGGCGGGCGGGCCGGGTTGCACGAGGTCGCCGGGTACCGGATGGACACCGGCCCGACCGTGCTGACCATGCCCGAGCTCGTCGACGAGGCACTGCACGCGGTCGGCGAATCGGTGGCCGACCGCCTCGACCTGATCCCGCTGCACCCGGCCTACCGGGCGCGGTTCGCGGACGGCTCGGCGCTCGACGTGCACACCGACGCCGCCGCGATGGAAGAGGAGGTGCGGCGGTTCGCCGGGCCTGCGGAAGCGGCCGGGTACCGGCGGCTGCGGCGCTGGCTGACCGAGGTCTACCGGGCGGAGATGCACCGCTTCATCGACGCGAACTTCGACTCGCCGCTGGACCTGCTCTCGCCCGAGCTGGCGCGCCTCGCGGCGCTGGGCGGCTTCGGCCGGCTCGGCCCGGCGATCGGCCGGTTCCTGGCCGACGAGCGGCTGCGCCGCGTCTTCTCCTTCCAGGCGCTCTACGCGGGCCTGGACCCGCGCCGAGCGCTCGCCCTGTACGCCGTCATCTCGTACATGGACACCGTCAACGGGGTGTGGTTCCCGCGCGGCGGCATGCACGCGGTCCCGACCGCGCTCGCCGACGCGGCAGCGGGCGCGGGCGTCGCGTTCCACTACAACACCGAAGTCGCGGAGCTGGAGCGGCGCGGCGACCGGATCACCGCGGCCCGGACGTCCGACGGCACCCGCATCGCGGCCGACGCGTTCGTGCTCACGCCCGACCTGCCGGTCGTGCACGAGCTCCTCGGCCACCGCCCGCGGCGGCGGTTGCGCTGGTCGCCGTCGGCGGTGGTGCTGCACGCCGGGACCACCCGCGGCTGGTCCGACGCGCACCACACGATCTCCTTCGGCGCGGCCTGGCACAGCACGTTCACCGAGATCATCCGCGACGGCAGGCTGATGACCGATCCGTCGCTGCTGATCACCCGGCCGACCGCGACCGATCCGTCGCTGGCGCCCGACGGCCGCGAGCTGCACTACGTGCTCGCGCCCTGCCCGAACCTGCGCACCGGGCCGATCGACTGGGACCGGATCGGCCCCGCCTACCGCGACGAGCTGCTGGGCGAGCTGGAGCGGCGCGGGTTCACCGGCTTCGGCGCGGCGATCGAGGAGCAGCAGCTGATCACCCCGGCGGACTGGGCGGCGCAGGGCCACGCCGCCGGAACACCGTTCTCGGCCGCGCACACGTTCGCGCAGACAGGTCCGTTCCGGCCGCGCAACCTGGTGCGCGGCCTGGCCAACGCGGTGCTGGCCGGCTCGGGCACGACGCCGGGCGTGGGCGTTCCGCCGGTCTTGCTGTCCGGCAAGCTCGCCGCCCGGCGCATCACCGGCTGACCGGCGCCGACTACCGCGTTCGCGCAGCTCAACGGCCTCGTGAGTACTTCGGATCGCTATGACGGCCAAAGTGCTCGCGAGCCCTGAGCGGGCTGAGCAGCGTTTCGTCGTCCGGTCGGCCGGACCTCAGAAGCCCATCGCCTGGGCCCTCCGCTTCACCTCTCGACCGCGGTCGCCGCGCAACGCGTCGATCGGCGTGCCGGGCAACGAGTCGTCCGGGGTGAACAGCCACCGGAGGATCTCGTCCTCCTGGTAACCGTTGTCCCGGAGCAGGGTGATCGTGCCCGCCAGGCCCTTCACCACTTCGGTGTCGACGAGGAACGCGGTGGGCACGCCCAGCACTCCGTTCCTGCGCAGGGCGAGCAGATGTCCATCACGGATCAGTTGGTGCACCCGGGTCACTGGCTGACCGAGTCGCTCGGCGACGTCGGGCAGCGGGACGACCTCCACATCGGGAGCGAGCACATCCGGGGCAGCAGGGATCGCACTCACGCTGCACACCTTGCCACATGACCGACCGCGATGCCGCACACCGCACGGGTCGCGCCCGGCATACCATCATGATCGTGATCGATCCCGAGCCCGACTGCGGAGCCATCCCCGGTGCCGCCCGCGCGGCCTGCAACAATCGGGGGCGGAAAGGTACCCGGCGGTGGGCGGAAGATGACTCCTGAGACACGTTCCGGCGGTGGCGCGAGCCTCGTCGGAGCCATGCTCGAACGCCGCTACCGGGTCGATTCGCTGATCGCTCGCGGCGGCATGTCCACGGTCTACCGCGGCCTGGACACCCGGCTGGACCGGCCGGTGGCGATCAAGGTGATGGACGCGCAGTACTCCGGCGACCGGTCGTTCGTCGACCGCTTCGAGCGCGAGGCGCGCGCCGCGGCCCGGCTGCACCACCCCGACGTCGTCGCCGTCTACGACCAGGGCGTGGACCACCGCCCCGACGGCGACCACGTGTTCCTGGTGATGCAGCTCGTCGAGGGCTGCACGCTGCGGGACCTGATCATGGACCGCGGCGGCCGCCTGCCGCTGGCGATGGCGCTGAGCGTCATGGCGCCGGTGCTCTCGGCGCTGGGCGCCGCGCACCAGGCGGGCATGGTGCACCGCGACGTCAAGCCGGAGAACGTGCTGATCGGCCGGGACGGCTCGGTCATGGTCGCCGACTTCGGGCTGGTCAGGGCCGCGGCGGAAGCCGGCACGACCAGCGGCAGCATCATCCTGGGCACCGTCGCGTACCTGTCGCCGGAGCAGGTGACCACCGGGGCCGCCGACGCGCGCTCCGACGTGTACGCCGCCGGGATCGTGCTCTTCGAAATGCTGACCGGCCGCCCGCCCTACGTGGGCGACACCGCGCTGTCGGTGGCGTACCGGCACGTCAACGACGACGTCCCGCCACCGAGCGAGCTGGTGCCGGAGATCCCCCAGGCCATCGACGACCTCGTGTTCCGCGCGACGCGCCGCGACCCCGCGCAGCGCCCGGAGAACGCCGAGGTGTTCCTCGCCGAGCTGCAGCAGGTCCGCACCGACCTCGGCATCGCCCCGGTCGCCGTGCCGGTCCCGGCGTCCGAGGAGCGCACCACGCAGATGGCGCCCGCGGCCGAGGACCCGCCGACGGAGCAGATCCCGGCCGTCCGCGAGACGCGCCCCGTCGGGCCGCAGCGCACCCGTGCGATGGCCCGCCCCGCCACCGGGGACCACACCCAGGAGTTCTCCGCCGTCGCCGCCCCGGCCACCGGCCCGCAGCGCGACCGGAGTCGCGGCAGGCGGACGGTGCTGGTGTGGACCGTCGTGGTCCTGGCGCTGGCCGCGCTGGTCGGTGGCGCCGCGTTCTGGCTGGGCCTCGGCAGTTCGGTCCAGGTGCCGCGCCTCGTCGGCGAGCAGGAGGCCGTCGCGCAGCAGGCGCTGGAAGGCGCCGGGCTGACCGGCAACGTCACCAAGACCTACGACAACGCCGTCGCGGAAGGCGTGGTGATCAGCTCCAACCCGAACGAGGGCAGCAAGGCGCGCAGCGGCAGCACCGTGGACCTCGTCGTGTCGCTGGGCAAGCCCAAGGTCCCGGAGATCGCCGAGGGCACCACGCTCGCCGAGGCGGAGAGCGCGATCCGCAACGTCAAGCTGCAACCCAAGCACGACGAGTCCGCCGACCAGTTCCACACGACGGTGCCCGAAGGCCGGGTCATCAGCGTGAACCCCGGCCCCGGTACGCCGCTGAACATCAGCGCCGAGGTCACCGTGATCGTCAGCAAGGGCCCGCCGCCGGTGAAGGTGCCCGACGTGCGCGGGATGAACAAGGACGACGCGTTCACCACGCTGCGCAACTCCGGGTTCGATCCCTACGAGGCGGGCCGCCAGTTCGACTCCGACATCGCCGGCGACCACGTCATCAGCACCGATCCGGCCATCGGCAGCGAGATCCGGCTGGTCGGCAAGCCGCGGATCGGCGTGGTGCTGTCCAACGCGGTGGAGGTGCCCAGCCTCAACGGCGTCCGGGTGGACGAGGCGAAGCAGCAGGTCGCCGCGCTGGGCCTGCAGCTGGACGTGCAGGCGTTCTTCGAGCGCGACGGCATGATGATCCTGGGGCAGCTGCCGCTCCCCGGCAGCAAGGTCGAGCCCGGGTCGACGATCCACGTGACCGCGTTCTGAGCCACCGGGTCGTGGGCCCGCGCCCACGACCCGGCAGAACCACACGATCCGCAATGTGATCCTGATCTCTTCTCGACGGCGTAACGTTTTCCCGCCGCCGGTGTCTACCAGCGCGTACTCGGCGTCCGGCGATCACCGAAAAGCGGGAGCGTCGCCCACGACACGACGGATCTCGCCTGGTCACAGCGGCTCGAGCGGCCGGTTGTGGAACTATTGGAAGCACAATGCCCCCGAGTGTTTCGATCGAGTCGGCTCCCGACTGGTCCGAACGGACCACCAACACCACAGCCGGCCAGCCCAGTCTCGGCGGACGCCGGCCTCGGCGCCCGCTGCCCTTGCGCACCATCGCACTGGGCGCGATCGGGTCCGTGCTGCTGCTGATCGGATCCTTCGGCGCCGCCGGCACGCTCGTCCACGATCCCGTCCTCGGCTCCGGACCGCTTTCGGTGCTGCGCTACGGGCACGGGCGCGACGTCGCGGTCACGGTCGTCTACGTCGGCTTCGCGCTGCTGGTGTGGGCGTGGGTGCGGCTCGGCCGCGGGGTGATCGCGAACCTGGTGACCTCCCGCGGCGTGCTGTGGGCGACCGCCGCCTGGCTCGGCCCGATGCTCATCGCGCCGCCGCTGTTCACCCGCGACGTCTACAGCTACCTGGGCCAGGGCCTGCTCGCGCTCAACGGCCTCGACCCCTACGGCGTCGGCCCGTCGGCGCTGACCGGGCCGATCCCGGAGAACGTGCACCCCACCTGGCAGACCACGCCCGCGCCGTACGGCCCGCTGTTCATGGGCGTGGCCAAGGGCGTGATCCTGCTGGCCGGCCACGACGTCATCGCCAGCGTCATCGTGATGCGGCTGGTGCTGCTGGGCGGCCTGGCGCTGCTGATCTGCGCCCTCCCCGGCCTGGTCCGGCACCTCGGCGGCCGGCTGCCGGTCGCGCTCTGGCTGGTCGCGGCCAGCCCGATGACGGTGGTGCACCTCGTCGGCGGCCCGCACAACGACATGCTCATGATCGGGCTGCTGGCGGTCGGCACGCTGCTGATGCTCGAAGGCAAGAACGTCGCCGGGATCGCGCTGGTGTCGGCGGCGATGGCGATCAAGGCGACCGCCGGGCTCGCGCTGCCGTTCCTGGTGTGGATCTGGGCGTCCCGCCTGGAGGGGCCGCTGTGGCGGCGGTTCGTCCGCGCCGTGTTCCCGGCGTTGGGCGTGTTCGTGGTGGTCTTCGGGGCCTGCACGGCGCTCGCCAAGGTCGGGTTCGGTTGGCTTTCCGCGCTGTCGGCGCCCGGCATGATCGTCAACTACCTCTCCGCGCCGACCGCCGTCGGACAAGCGGTGCACAGCCTGGTGCAGGTGTTCGGCGAGACCAACATCTGGCCGTTCGTGGGCACCACGCGCACGCTCGGCTCGGTGCTGCTGGTGGCGATCCTGGCCTGGAACTGGTGGCAGGCGCGGGACGGCGGGCCCGAGGCGGTGCGCCGCGCGGCGATCGTGCTGTGCTTCGGCGCGTTCCTGTCGCCGGTCCTGCTGCCGTGGTACACGACGTGGGGCTTGGCGCTGGGTGCGGCCTTCGCCTGGACGCCGCGCGCGCTGTCCTACGTGGTCGGCGCCTCGATCGCGCTGGTCCTGGCCTACTACCCCGACGGCGAGCAGGCGATGTACAACTGGCCGTTCGTCGCGGTCGGCATCGGAGCCGCGGTGCTCGGCGCGCTGTCCCTGGTCCGCTTCGACCCGCTGGGCCTGAGCAGCACCTTCGGCAAGTTCTCGCGCACGGTCACGACCGCCCACCTGCCGCGTGAAGTGCACGAATCACGGCCCTGACCGTTCGTCCCGCGGCAATGCACGACCTCCTGGGCAACACCCCGGCTCACCGGCGCCGGCTGCCGCAGGCGAGGCTGTCTGGCACGACGCCGTTCGACGAGGAGGACGCATGCGCACGATCGGGATGCTCGGCGGGATGAGCTGGGAATCCTCCGCCGAGTACTACAGGCTGCTGAACGAGGAGAGCCGAGCCCGACTCGGCGGCTACAACACCGTGCCGAGCGTGCTGTACAGCGTGGACTTCGCCGAGATCGTGGCCATGCAGGAGGCCGGGGACTGGGCAGCGGCGGGCCGACGCCTGGCAGACGCCGCGCGCCAGGTGCGCCGCGCCGGGGCGGATCTGGTCCTGCTCTGCACCAACACGATGCACCAGGTCGCCGAGGAGATCGAGGCGGCGATCGACGTGCCGTTCGTGCACATCGTCGACGCCACCGGCGCGCGGATCGCGGCCGCCGGCCTCACCCGAGTCGGCCTGCTGGGCACCCGCTACACGATGGAACTCGACTTCTACCGGGCGCGGATGCGCGACCGGCACGGCATCGACGTGATCGTCCCGGAGGGACCCGACCGCACCGTGGTGCACGACGTGATCTACCGGGAGCTGACCCGCAACCGCGTCGAGGACGCCTCCCGCGAGCAGTACGTGCGGATCGTGCGGGGCTTGGCGGAGCGCGGCGCCGAAGCCGTGATCCTGGGCTGCACCGAGATCACGCTGCTACTCGGCCCGGACGACAGCCCGCTGCCGCTGTTCGACTCCACCCGCCTGCACGTCGGGCACGCCCTGGACATCGCGCTCGCCGAGTAACCGAAGGAGGGCCCGGAACCGCTTGGGTTCCGGGCCCTCCCGAATGCTTCCCGCTGGTTCAGCCGCGCAGCATCTCCGCGACCAGGAACGCCAGCTCCAGCGACTGCTGGGTGTTCAGGCGCGGGTCGCAGGCCGTCTCGTAGCGGCCCGCCAGGTCCGCGTCGGAGATCTCCTGGGCGCCGCCGACGCACTCCGTGACGTCCTCACCGGTCAGCTCGATGTGGATGCCGCCCGGGTGGGTGCCGAGCCGGTGGTGCACCTCGAAGAAGCCCTGCACCTCGTCCACGATCCGGTCGAAGTGCCGGGTCTTGTAGCCGGTGCTCGCCTCGTGGGTGTTGCCGTGCATGGGGTCGCACTGCCAGATCACCTGGTGCCCGGAGGCGGTGACCTTCTCCACGATGGGCGGCAGCACGTCGCGCACCTTGCCGTTGCCCATCCGGCTGATCAGGGTGAGCCGACCGGGCTCGTTGTTCGGGTCCAGCCGCTCGACGTACTCCACGGCCTGCTCGGGCGTGGTGCCCGGGCCGATCTTGAGGCCGATCGGGTTGGAGATCAGCTCGGCGAACGCGATGTGCGCGCCGTCCAGCTGGCGGGTCCGCTCCCCCACCCACAGGAAGTGCCCGGACAGGTCGAACAGCCGCGGCCGGTCGCCGGTGGTGTCCAGCCGGAGCATGGCGCGCTCGTAGTCCAGCACCAGCGCCTCGTGGCTGGCGAAGAACTCCACCGAGTGCAGGCTGGAGTCGTCCACGCCGCAGGCCGCCATGAAGCGCAGGCCGCGGTCGATCTCGGCGGCGACGGACTCGTAGCGCTCGCCGGCCGGCGAGTTGAGCACGAAGTCCTTGTTCCAGTCGTGCACCTTGGTCAACGCGGCCATCCCGGCGCTGGTCAGCGCGCGGGACAGGTTCATCGCGGCGCTGGCGTTGGCGTAGGCGCGGATCAGCCGCGACGGGTCGTGGCGGCGCGCGTCCTCGGTGGCGACCAGCGAGTTGATCATGTCGCCGCGGTAGGACGGCAGGCCCAGCGCGTCGGTGTTGCTGGAACGCGGCTTGGCGTACTGCCCGGCGATCCGGCCGACCTTGACCACCGGCATGCTCGCGCCGTAGGTCAGCACCACCGCCATCTGCAGCAGCGTGCGGATGTTGCCGCGGATGTGCGGCTCGGTGTTGTCCGCAAAGGTCTCCGCGCAGTCGCCGCCCTGCAGCAGAAACGCCTCGCCGCGGGCGACCGCCGCGAGGTGCCGGCGCAGCTCGTCCACCTCGGAGGGCACGGTCACCGGCGGGACGCTCTCCAGCACCTTCCGGACGCTGCCGGTCTGGTCCGGGTTCGGCCACTGCGGCTGCTGCGCGGCAGGGCGGGCCAGCGCGTCGTCCAGGCGGGCGCGCATCTCCGGCGGCAACGGCGGCAGCTCGGGCAGGTCATCTACGGGGACGTCGACGGTCCAGTTCACATTCCCAGAATAGGGGCTGCGCGCTACACCTTTAACGTCGGGAGAGCCGTCCCACATCGCGGAAGCCCTGCGGGCTTCGATTCAGTAGCCGCCGCCGAGCTTGCGGTGGTCCCAGGTGATCGTCCGGGTGGGGGTGAAACGCAGCCCGACCCGCTTCGCGGCCTTGGCGCGCAGGACGGCCCGGGCCTCCTCGCTCGCCGCCAGCTCGCCCGGAGCCGCCGTGCCGTAGCGCTCCGCCAGGCCCAGTCCGATGCGCTCGACGTCCTCCGGCGCGTCCAGGAGCTGCACGTCGCACTCCAGCGAGACGCCGCGCAGCTCGCCGTACTCCGTGCCGGTCTCCAGCAGCAGCGTGGCCCGCGGATCGCGGCGCAGGTTCAGCGTCTTCTGCGACCGGCCGTAGGACCACACCTCGATCACCGGGCCGTCGTGCACGAACCACATCGGCACCAGGTGCGGTCGCCCGTCGGCCTTCAGCGTCGCCAGCACGACGACCCGGCGCTGGGCGATGAAGTCGACGATCTCGTCCTCGGACATGGTGATCTGGCCGCGACGCGACATTGCAGCGCTCCGTTTCCCGCGGGGCCGGTGGTGTGCCGATCTTGTTCCGGAACACCCCACCGCGTCAACGGAAGACCGGTCACCGTCGATCACCCGAACCGGCCCTGGCGCGACACCGCCGGCGCTAGGCTCTCGCCCCGTCGATGACGCGAGAACCGGGCGGGCAACCACCTCGGGGATCGTCGTCCGCGAAGCCTACGACCCGCAGCAGCTGACGCTGGACGTCGTGGTGTGGAAGAAGCCGAGCTAGCTCGTGACGGCCTTCTCCTGCTGCCACTCGGCCTCGACCGCGTCGGCGTCGTAGCCCACCGGCTCCCAGCGCTTGGCCAGCAGCGCCACCAGGCCCATCAGGGGGGCGAGCGCGATCACCCAGAACACGCCGCTGCCCAGCGCCGCGCTGAGCACCGGGAAGAAGAACAGCGCCAGCGTGGAGCCGACCCGCAGGGTGCCCTGGTTGAAGCCGATCCCGGTGCCGCGCATCGTCGTCGGGTAGCTCAGGGACGCGAAGCTCATGAAGTGCGCGCCCGGCCCGGAGGCCTGCGCGAACATGAACGCGCCCAGCGCGAAGATCGCGAACAGCACGTACGCGGTCGCCGACGGCTTGCCGATCAGCGCCAGCACCACCATCGACGCCAGCTGCACGCCGAACCCGATGAACGTCATCTTCCAGGCGCCCGCCGTGTTGGCCAGCCGGATGCCGAGCAGGCCACCGGTGACCGCGAAGACCAGGTTGAGCACCAGCGAGGCGGTGATCGTGTTCAGCGCGCCCTGGGCGAGGATGCTCGCGATGATGATCGGCAGCCCGTAGGCGACCGCGTTGTAGCCGAAGGTCTGGGCGAGGCCGATGGCCAGCGCCTGGAACGTCCGGGCGCGGTAGCGGCGCTGGAACAGCTGCGCGAAGTCCCGCAGCCCGCGGCGCTCGGCCTGGGGCTTCACCACCTCCGCGTCCGGCGCCACCACGGCGTTGACGCCGTAGGACTTGCGCAGGATCTTCGCGGCCCGCTCCAGGTCGCCCTGGTTGGCCGCCCAGGACGGCGACTCGTTCATGTACTTGTTGCGAACCAGCAGGATCACCAGCGCGGGCACCGCGCCGAAGCCGACGGTGAACCGCCACAGCAGGCCGTGGTGCTCGTCGGGCAGCGCGAAGTACAGCGCCATGATCACCAGGTAGCAACCGCTGGTGGCCACGTACCAGGCGGGCGACCACGCCGCGGTGCGGGAGCCCTTGCTGCCCTTGCCCTTCAGCCGGGAGAACTCGGCCAGGAAGGCCATCGCGACCGGGATGTCCATGCCGACGCCGAAGCCCATCAGGAACCGGAAGAAGATCAGGACCTCCATGTTCGGCGCGAGCGCGCAGCCGAGCGCGGAGACCACGAAGAACAGCATGTCGGCCATGAACACGCGGTAGCGGCCGAGCCGGTCCACCAGCAGCCCGCCGAGCCACGCGCCGAAGATCGCGCCGACGCTGATGGAGGCGGTGACGGCGCCGGCCCCGGCCGGGGAGAGCCCGAACTGCTGCTTGATGTCGGTGATGCCGTAGGCCAGCGAAGTGAGGTCGTAGGCGTCCAGGAAGATCCCGCCGAGGGCCAGCAGCACGATCATCTTCGCGTGGCTGCCCCGCGCCGCACCCGAGTTGACCAGTTCGGTGACGTCCCGAGCCGAGCGAATGAGCACGGGCTCCCGCTCGGCGACCGGCTGCGTGGACACGGCTGCACCCCTCCGAAGTTCTTGGATCGTGCCCGCAGGCGCGAGCGAGGGGTTAGCCTAACCGGTGGAACGAGTGCGTCCACATGCTGGAACACCGCCAGCGACCGACCGGTCGATGCGCACGCCTTCGCGCCAGATGTCGGCGAGATCCCGGTACGTCGGAACCAGGGCGTCCACAGTGGATCAGATGAGTGCTGATCCGGCCGGCTTTCGGCGAGGACCGCGCACAGCCGGGGAAGAACTCGCACACCTCACGGACGAAGGGGCGTCGCCGTGCTGGGCGGCGCCCCTTCTCCGGGCTTCAGCCGAAGAGGACTTCGGCTTCTGCGTAGCGCTCCAGGGGCACCGTCTTCAGCGATGCCGTCGCTTCGCTCAGGGGCACCCGGACGATGTCCGTGCCGCGCAGCGCCACCATCTTGCCGTAGTCGCCTTCCGTGATCGCGTCGATCGCGTGCAGGCCGAAGCGGGTCGCCAGCACCCGGTCGTAGGCCGTCGGCGTGCCTCCGCGCTGCACGTGGCCGAGGACGACCGCGCGCGACTCCTTGCCCGTCCGCGCCGCGATCTCCTCCGCCAGCCAGGTTCCGACGCCACCCAGCCGGACGTGGCCGAAGGCGTCCTTCTCGCCGGTCAGCAGCAGTTCCTTGCCGCCCTCCGGGACCGCCCCCTCGGCAACCACGATGATCGGGGCGTACTGGCGCTCGAAGCGCTGCTCCACCCAGGCGCAGACCTTCTCGACGCTGAACGGCTGCTCCGGCACGAGGATGACGTTCGCGCCGCCCGCCAGCCCGGAGTGCAGCGCGATCCACCCCGCGTGCCGGCCCATCACCTCGACCACCAGCGCCCGGTGGTGGGACTCCGCCGTGGTGCGCAGCCGGTCGATGGCCTCCGTGGCGATGTCCACCGCCGTGTCGAAGCCGAACGTGTAATCGGTGGCGTCGAGGTCGTTGTCGATCGTCTTGGGCACGCCGACCACCGGCACGCCGTCGTGGGTGAGCTGCTCGGCGACGCCGAGGGTGTCCTCGCCGCCGATCGCGATCAGCGCGTCCACCCGGTTCTCCTCCAGGGTCGCCTTGAGCCGGGCGATCCCGTCGTCGACCTTGTACGGGTTGGTGCGCGACGAGCCCAGGATGGTGCCACCCCGGTTGAGGATCTCCTCCACCTTGTCGAGGGTCAGCGGCATGGTCAGGCCCTCCACCGGGCCCAGCCACCCGCTGCGGAATCCCAGGATCTCGTGCTGGTGCACCGAAATCCCCTTGCGGGTCACCGCGCGGAGCACCGCGTTGAGCCCGGGGCAGTCGCCGCCACCGGTGAGCACTCCGACACGCATTCCAGCCGGCATCGCTTTTCGCCGCCTCCTCGAATTCAGCCCAGAAAGGACGTGATCTGCATCTCCCCCTGACCACAGCGTGGCACGAACTGGATCGTTGCAGCAAGTATCCGGGAAGTTACCGGTCGCGACGGCGGAGCTGGGAACGTGCGAGGTCCGCGAGGCGGTTACCAGACGAAGCCGCGCTTGCGGCGGACCTCCTCGATCACCTTCCAGCGCTCGAGGTTGTGCTTGGCGTCGGCCAAGGCGTCGTGCGCGTTGTCCGGCGCGGACGGCAGCTTGGGCTTGCCGACGTCCTCCCAGCGCTGCCGCAGGTCGCGGGTGAACTTCGGGATCCGCGACGGCAGCATCGGCATCGCGCCCCACAGCTGCGCCAGCGCCACGTGGTCGTAGGCGGCGTACCAGGCCCACAGCTCGACGTTCCCGTTGCGGGCGGTCAGGAAGGAGTACAGGTCCTCGCGGATCCGGGCGCGGGAGCGCCAGCACGGATCGGCGGGCGGCGGCAATTGCGGCAGCACGTGCTGCCGCACCCAGGCACCGGCCCGAGACGCGTCGAACTCGGTGGACACCGCGTAGAACTCGCGGCCGGACTCGTCGACCATCCCGATCGACACCAGCTCGATGGTGTGTCCGTCCTCAATGAACTCGCAGTCGTAGAAGTACCGCACCGGGCAAGGGTAGGTGCCCGCCGTTCCAGCAGCGTATGCGGGCCGTCAGCCGGCCTTGGACTCCGGGAGCCGCTCGGCTGGCTTCGGCGCCTTCCAGCCCGCGACGTGCTTGCCCTGCGCGGCGAGGTCGTCCTTCACCTTGGCGGCGTAGACGTCGACGTACTCCTGGCCGGAGAGCTCCATCAGGGCGTACATGATCTCGTCGGTGATGGACCGCTCCACGAACCGGTCGCCCGCCATGCCCTCGTAGCGGGAGAAGTCCAGCGGCGGCCCGACCTTCACCACGACCTTGTGCGGGTACCACATCTTCGACCCGATGGGGTTGACCCGGTCGGTGCCGAACATCGCGATCGGGATCACCGGCGCCTTCGACTCCAGCGCCATCCGCGCGACCCCGGTCTTGCCCTTGTACAGCCGGCCGTCCGGCGACCGGGTGCCCTCCGGGTAGACGCCCAGCAGCTTGCCCTCGCGCAGCAGGCGGACGCCGGTGTCCAGCGCGGCCTGCGCGGCGGCGCCGCTGGAGCGGTCGATCGGCACCTGCCCGACGCCGGAGAAGAAGTACTTCTTGAACTTGCCCTTGACGCCCTTGCCCGTGAAGTACTCGCGCTTGGCCAGGAACGTCACCCGGCGCGGCATCATCAGGGGCATGAAGAACGAGTCGGCGACCGCCAGGTGGTTGCTGACCAGGATCGCGCCGCCGGTGGCCGGCACGTGCTCGACGCCTTCGACCTTCGGACGGCAGAACAGCTTCATCAAGGGCCCGAGCAAGAAGTGCTTCATCACCCAGTACAACACCGCGCTGCCGCCTCCTTGCCCCGCCGACTTCCCTGCTCAGCCTACGGAGCCGCGACATCGGGCACAATGCGGCCTCGAAGTGGCGATCTCGCGCTCTCCCTGGAGCGATCACGACGGCACCGCCAATCCGCCCCACATGTCGGCCGCGCATGCGACGATGAAGCGGTACTGGCTCGCCGATGCTGTTGGGAGGCCGCGGTGCCCGTGCTCCCCGGTGCCGAACCGTTCACGCACAACGGATCGGAGGACATCGGCGTGCTGCTCTGCCACGGGTTCACCGGCACCCCGCAGAGCATGCGCGCCTGGGGCGAGCACCTGGCGGCGGAGGGGTTCACGGTCCGCTGCCCGCTGCTTCCCGGTCACGGCACCCGGTGGCCGGACCTGAACCGGACGAGCTGGCGGGACTGGTACGCCGCGGCGGAGGCCGGGCTCGCCGAACTGCGCGGGCGCTGCCGGTCGGTGTTCGTGTTCGGCCAGTCCATGGGCGGCACGCTCACCTTGCGGCTGGCCGAGCAGCATCCCGACATCGCCGGGATCGTGCTGGTCAACCCGTCGGTGACGACGCTGCGCAGGGGCGCCCGGCTGCTACCGCTGCTGAGCCGGGTGTGGCCCGCGATCGGCGGGATCCCCGGTGACATCGCCAAATCCGGCGGGTTCGAGCTCGCCTACCAGCGGTTGCCGCTGCGCGCGATGGCCAGCCTGCAGGAGTTCTGGGGCGTCGTGCGCGCCGACCTCGGCCGGGTGCGCCAGCCGCTGCTGCTTTTCCGGTCGGCCGTCGACCACATCGTCGAGCCGGTCAACTCCGCGCTCGTGCTGGACGGGGTCGCCAGCGGTGATCTCGCGGAGGTCGTGCTGGCCGACAGCTTCCACGTGGCGACGCTTGACCACGACGCGCCCGCGATCTTCAGCGGCAGCGTCGAATTCCTGCAACGCATCCACAGCGAACGGGCCGAGGAAGTCGTATGAACACGCGCCGCGACAACCCCGACGGGCCGGAGGACATCGACGCCGCATTCGCCGAGATCGTCGCCGATCTGGAGCGGGACTCGACGTTCGCGCGGTGGCCCGAGGACGCCCCCGGGGAGACCACCGACACCGCGGGCACCGCTAGCGCGGTCGCCGACGTCGCCGAGGTCGAGCCGAAGGCCGCGCGCGACGCGGGGCCGCGGGACTGGGTGCCGGGGCCCGAGGAGGAGGAAGAGCACTTCGTCCCGCCGGAGCCGCCGCCGCTGCCCACGCCGCGACCGACGACGCTGCTCGGGATCGCGGTGATCGCGGTCGGGGTGCTGGTCCTGCTGGTGCCCGGCCTCGCCGGGATGTCGAGCTCGCTCTCGATGCCGCTGGGCCTGGTGCTGATCAGCGCGGGCATCGGCTGGCTCCTGCTGAGGCTGCGGCAGGGCCCGCCGCCGAACACCGGCAACGACGACGGCGCCCAGGTCTGAGGCGTCCCGCAGTTTCAATGGAAACTGCGGACCTCCGGCGTGTCGGGGCCCGACACACCGGAGCCTGTGGACAACTTCCGCAATTTCAATGGAAATCGGACCTTCGATTTCCATTGAAATTGCGTCAGGTCAGGTGCGGGGCTTCGGTCAGGACGTGTTCTCGGGCCAGGGCCGCCGAGCCGATCATGGCCGCCGAATCCCCGTAGTGGGCCACCGCGATCCGCGCCAGCGGGCGGTGGCCGGCTCCCGTGACCGCCTGGGCGTAGTGCTCTCGGGCGGCGTCGAGGAACAGGTGCGCCGAGTCGGAGACCCCGCCCGCGATCACCACGACCTCCGGGTCGTAGACGTCCGCGACGAGCGCCAAGCCCTCGCCGAGCCAGCGTGCCAGGTCCGCGACCGCGCGGAGGGCTAGCGGGTCGCCCGCTTCCGCCGCGTGCGCGACGTCGACGCCGGTCGGCTCGACCAGCACCGGCTCCCCCGCCTCCCGGCGGAGCTCCAGCGCCGTGGCCGCCAGTGCGGTGCCGCTGCAGTACCGCTCCCAGCAGCCTCGTTTGCCGCAGGAGCACGGCCTGCCGTCCGGGACGACCCGCAGGTGCCCCAGTTCCGGGGCGACGCCGTAGGCCCCGCGGAACACCTCGCCGCCGATCACCAGCGCGCCGCCGATGCCGGTGCCGATGGCCACCAGCGCGGCCACCCGCGCGCCGACGGCCGCGCCGAAGCGCTGCTCCGCGACGGCCGCAGCGTTCGCGTCGTGCTCCAGGACGACCGGCAACCCGAGCCGTTCGGCGAGCTCGTCGGCGACCGCGACGTGCCGCCAGGCCAGGTGCGGCGCGAAGCGCACCACCCTGCGGTCCTCGCTGACGAAGCCGGCGACGGCCAGACCCACCCCGGCGACCGGGTACCGGTCGGCTAGCGCGCGAACCGTGTCCGCGATCGCCGCGTTCAGCTCGGGTCCAGTGGCCGGCGTCGGCACGCGGTGGGTTTCCAGGATCTCGCCGTGCTGATCCACCACGCCGGCTCGCACGCTGGTTCCGCCGACGTCCACTCCGATGGTCAGCACCTCGACGCGGCCTCGCCGTCCGCCAGCACCGGGCCGGCGACCCGCCGCACCCCGATCCGCTGCACCTTCGACGGCGCCGGAACGTCCTCTTCGGACTCCTCGGGCGCTTCGGCCGGGGGCTGATCGGACAGCATCTGCCGCAGCGACTGGACGATCCCGAGGAGCTGGTCGTTGAGCTCCGGGCGGCGACCGCGCAGCAGCGCCACCGCCGCGCACAGCGGGCACCAGCCGCAGCCCGTTCCGCTGCCGGGCTCGGCGCCCTGGTCGCAGCTGCTCAGGTAGTCCTCCGCCTTGCCCGCGATCACGTCGAGCAGCTGCCGGAGCTCGTCGAGTAGCTGGTCGTGCCGGGATTCGTCGCGCATCTCGTCCACCGGTCTCACCGCATCCACAACTCTGGGTCGGGTCGGAACCGCACCGTCAGCCCGTCGTCGCCGGCGACCGCCGAGGTCACGGCGCACCGCTGGAGCACCGCGGGCAGGGCGATCAGCCTCCGGCGGCCGTCGACGGTGATCGCCAGCTCGTCACCGATCCTCGCCAGGTCCAGCTCCGCCGCCGGGTGCAGCGGCAGCGCGATCCGCAGGGAATACTCCGCGTCCAGCGCGCGTCCACCGCCGGTGACCTGCATGGACGGCGGGTTCGGCGGGTTCTCCAGCGGATCGGCGTCGGCGTAGAGCTCGTCGCCGAGCGCCAGCAGTTCCTCCGCGCCGACCGGTTCGGCGGCGCGGTGCTCGACCACGCGCAGAGGCAGATCCGTCGCCGCTCGCAACGTGTCGAGCACCTTCTCCTGCTCGTGGCGGCGGGTGCGCAACCAGCCCGCCGCGGCGCCGCGGGCCGATCCGGGGTGCGGCACCACGCGGTTGGCCACCAGGCCGTCCACCCGGATCTGCTGGAGCGCCAGAGCGGTCAGCGTCCGGCGGGTTTCGGCGGCCACCACCGTCTCCGGGGTGAGCACCAGCCGGACGCTGGTCCCGGCGTCGCCGAGCATGTCCTTGAGGTCCGCGAGCCGCTCCGCGAGCCGCCCGAGCCCGTCGGCGACGGAGTCCCAGCGCTCCACCTGCTCGCTACCGGCGATGCCGGCGAGCAGGCCGCGCACGGCCCGGCGGTGCGCCGGGAACAGCCGCTCCAGGTAGCCGGAGAGCGATTCGGGCAGCGCGAGCAGGCGCAGCGTTTCGGCGGTCGGCCCGCAGTCGACGATCACGGTGTCCCACGGACCGCTCACCGCCAGCCGGTGCACCTCGGACAGCGCGAGCAGGTCCTCCACACCGGGCAGCACCGTGAGCTCTTCCGCGTCGACCTCGTCGACACCGGCTCCCTGCAGCATGGTCCGCAGGTGTTCGCGCAGCTCGCGCCAGGCGCCGTCGACCAGCCCGCGGGTCTGCACCTCGGCGGCGTGCAGCACCGCGCACGAACCGTCCAGCCGCACCTCGCGCGGCAACGCGGCGAGTTCGACGTCGAGCGCATCGCCCAGCGAGTGCGCCGGGTCGGTGGAGACGACGAGCACCTTGCCGCCGTGCCCGGCGACGCGGGCAGCAGTGGCGGCGGCGAGGGTGGTCTTGCCCACCCCGCCTTTTCCGGTGAACAGCAGGATTCGCAACGGATGCTTGCTTACTTCGTGCCTTCGACGCGGCGCTTGAGCTCCTTCAGCGCCGTATCCATGATCATCTTCTCGGCCTTGCGCTTGAACAGGCCGATCATCGGGATCGCCAGGTCCACCGCCAGGCTGTAGGTCACCTCGGTGCGGTCGCCGGACAGCGGGTTGAGCCGGTAGCTGCCGCGCTGCGCCTTCTGCACCTGGCCCTCGACGAGGTTCCAGCTCACCGACAGCCCGTCGCCCGCCCAGTCGTAGACGTTGACGTAGGTGTCCTTGACCACGCCGGCGTCCAGCACGAAGCGCACCCGCTCCGCATCACCGCCCGAGGTCTGCGAGAGCACCTCGGTCTCCTTCACCGCTTCCGCCCACTCCGGGTAGGCGCCGAAATCCGCGATGGCTGCCATGATCTGCGCGGCCGGCGCCTCGATCACGATGGACTGGGTGGACTGATCGACCATGCGCCGCAGGTTACCGGGTGCGGGCAGCGGTAGCGGCGTGGAGGAGCAGGGTTTTTGCTCACCTTCACCAGCGGAGCACGTAGGGCCGCCCGGTGCGCTGGAAATGCCCGACGTTGACGCACTCGGTGCGCCCGATCCGCATGCGCCGCGCCAGCGGCTGGTGCACGTGCCCGAACAGCGACCACCGCGGCCGGTCGGCGGCGATCCGTCGGACCAGCGCGGCCGAGCCGCTCTCCGGCCGCCGCGCCACCACGTCGTAGGTCAGCTCCGCCACGGCGGGCGGCAGGTGGGTGCACAGCACGTCCACTTCGGGCAGCGCCGCGACGGCCGCGTCGTACTCGTCCTCCGGCCGCAGGTACGGCACCCAGGCGGCGTGGCGGCGCAGCGTCGCACCCGCCGGGAGCACGGTGCCGCCGACGAAACCGAAGGTCAGGCCGCCGATTTCGGCGCTCTCCCCGTCGAGCACCCGGATGCCGTCGCGGACGAACTCCGGCCACAGGTGCGGCGCGTCGACGTTGCCCGGGGTGGCGTAGGTGGGCGCGGTCAGCGCCGCGAACAGCTCGGCGTACTGCTCCCGCACGGCTTCCTCGACCACCGCCGCCGGATCGGTTAGCCCAGCCCACAGCGAGCGCACGTAGGCGCCGAACTCCGGGCCGCGCTGGCTGCGCCGCAGCTCGGCGAACCGGGCCACCTTCTCCGGGCCGAACACCCGCCCGAGGATGCCCTTGCCGTGGTCGTGGTAGTCGACGAAGTCGATCAGGTCACCGAGCACCACCAGCGCGTCGGCGCCGTCCCCGGCCCGCTTGAGGTCCTCGACGTTGCCGTGGACGTCCGAAACGACGTGGACGCGCAAGTCCAACTCCCCTCCGCCGACAACTCCTCCCCTCGAACCTAATCCGTTCGAGGGCCGCTTTGGGAGCACCCGATGCCCACCTGCACCGTTCGAGCGGCGCAAGCCGCCAACCGGCGGCACCATGCCGATCATCGGGGCAACTACGCTGTGTTGACTGGAGCGGGCGCACAACGGGGACTACCGCTCAGTAACTATCAGCGTTAGGTTGTGCCCCACTGACTGGTGTGTTTTCGGAGGTTTCGACGTGCGAGAGTTCAGCGCACCCGCCACAACGACTGTGGCCGAGGACGAGAACCTCACCGACATGGTGTGGGCCAACGCGGAGCGCTTCGGGAGCACGGTGAGCTTCCGGCGCCGGGTGGACGGCACCTGGGTCGACGTCACCGCCGCCGACTTCGCCGCGCAGGTGCTGACCGTGGCCAAGGGCCTGGTCGCCGCAGGCCTGGAGCCCGGTGACCGGGTCGGCCTGATGTCGCGGACCCGGTACGAGTGGAGCCTGCTGGACTTCGCGATCTGGACGGCCGGCTGCGTCACGGTGCCGATCTACGAGACGTCCGCGGCCGACCAGGTCGAGTGGATCCTCACCGACTCCGCGGCCAAGGCCGTGATCGTGGAGAGCGAGGCGCACCGCGCCGAGGTGGACAAGGTCGTGGGCCGGCTCTCCGAGGTCTCCCACGTCTGGCAGATCGACGGCCCGACCAGCGGCGGAGCCGCCGGCGCGGTCGACGAGCTGACCGCGCTCGGCGCGGAGGTCGAGGACCGCGACGTGCACCTGCGCCGCCGCGCGGTGCGCGCCGAGGACGTCGCGACGCTGATCTACACGTCGGGCACCACCGGCCGCCCCAAGGGCTGCGTGCTCACGCACCGCAACATGCTCGCCGAGGTGCGCGCGGACATCGAGGCCTTCCCGCAGCTGACCCGGCCCGGCAACTCGATGCTGATGTTCCTGCCGATGGCGCACGTGCTGGCCCGCGCGATCACCGTGATGTGCGTGTACGGCAGGGTCACCCTTGGCCACACCAGCGACATCAAGGACCTCGTCGCCGACCTCGGCTCGTTCCGGCCGACGTTCGTGCTCGCGGTGCCGCGGGTGTTCGAGAAGGTCTACAACACCGCCAAGCAGAAGGCGCACGGCAGCGGCAAGGGCCGGATCTTCGACGTCGCCGAGGACACCGCGGTCGCGTTCAGCCGCGCCCAGGAGGAGGGCGGCCCGGGCCTGGGGCTGAAGCTCAAGCACGCGCTGTTCGACAAGCTCGTGTACGGCAAGCTCCGGGCGGCCCTCGGCGGTCGCTGCATCGCGGCGGTATCCGGCGGCGCGCCGCTGGGCGAGCGGCTCGCGCACTTCTTCCGCGGCGTCGGCGTGCCGGTGCTGGAGGGCTACGGGCTCACCGAGACGACCGCCGCGGCCGCGGTGAACGTGGAGAGCGCGTTCAAGGTCGGCACCGTCGGCAAGCCGGTGGCGGGCACGTCGGTGCGCATCGCCGAGGACGGCGAGGTGCTGATCAAGGGCGACGTGGTGTTCAAGGAGTACTGGAACAACCCGACCGCCACCAAGGAGTCCCTCGAGGACGGCTGGTTCCACACCGGCGACCTCGGTTCGCTGGACGACGAGGGCTTCCTGAAGATCACCGGGCGGAAGAAGGAGATCATCGTCACCGCAGGCGGCAAGAACGTCGCCCCGGCGATGCTGGAGGACGCGCTGCGGGCGCACCCGCTGATCAGCCAGTGCATGGTGGTCGGCGACCAGAAGCCGTTCATCGGCGCGCTGATCACCCTCGACCCGGAGTTCCTGCCGTCCTGGCTGGCGAACAACTCCCGGCCGGAGAACACCCCGGCGACCGAGCTGATCGACGACCCGGACCTGCGCGCCGAGGTGCAGAAGGCCGTCGACGAGGCCAACAAGGCGGTGTCCCGGGCGGAGCAGATCAAGCAGTTCCGGATCCTGCCGGAGGACTTCACCGAGGCCACCGGCGAGCTGACGCCGAGCATGAAGCTCAAGCGGAACAAGGTCGCCGAGAACCACGCGGCCACCATCGAGGCGATCTACTCGTAACCGGCTCTTTGCAGCGCTGAGGGCCGCCGATTTCCTGCGAAATCGGCGGCCCTCGGTGCTCCTGGCCCGGCTATGCGAGTGCTCCGTCGTCGTACTCCGGAACGCCGCCGACGACGGTGGCACCCACCGCGACGTCCTTCAGCCCCGCCGGGTCGACCTCCCAGAGGTCGTCCGACAGCACGACGAAGTCGGCGAGCTTCCCGCGCCTCAACGTGCCCTTGAGCGCTTCTTCCCCTGCCGCGTAAGCGGATCCGTACGTGTAGGCGCGCACCGCCTCCGGCACCGTCAGACACTCGTCCGCGTTCAGCAGCTCGCCGGCGGCGGTGCGGCGGTTGACCATGTCGTGGATGTTCAGCAGCGGCGCCGCGTGCACGACCGGCCCGTCGCTGCTGCCGGGCAGCACTGCCCCCGCGTCCAGCAGGGACTTCATCCGGTACGCCTGGCGGCTCCGCTCGGGACCGAGGGCCCTGATGATCCCGTCGCCGAGTTCCGAGATGAACCGGCCCTGCGGCACCGGCACCACGCCCAGCCGCACCAGGCGGGCGACCTGCTCGTCGGAGGTGACCCCGAAGTGTTCGATTCGGTGTCGCGCATCGGGTCTCGGAGCGTCGAGCTGAGCGGCCTCGACGGCGTCCAGGGCGAGGTCCACCGCCGCATCGCCGATGGCGTGCGCGGCGACGGACCAGCCCGACCGGTGGGCTGCGGCGACGAGCTCGCGGATCTCGTCCGGGTCGAAGAGCATGAACCCGTGGTTGTCGGGTTCGCTGTGGTAGCAGCACTTCATCGCGGCGGACTTCCCGATCAGCGAACCGTCCGTGAGGATCTTGACCGCGCCGACGCGGAGGCGCTCGTCGCCGAAACCGGTCCGGATCCCGGTGTCCAGCCCGAACCACTCCGTCGCTTCCCGGAAGCCGTCCAGGTAGTGGAGCGCCGTGATGTAGGGCATCACCGTCATCCGGATGCGCAGCAGGCCGCGTTCGCGGGCGAGCTGGAAGGTGTGGAAATCCGCCGGCGAGAAGCCCATGTGCTGGTGCGCGGCCAGGCCCGGCTCGGTCGCGCTGGTGAGACCTTCCGACAGAGCCCGGTCCGACGACAGCTTCAGGTAGTCGAGCACCTCGTCCACCGGGACCGGGCGGGTGATCCGCTGGATCAGTGACTTGGCGCGCTCCTGCAGCAGCCCTTCCGCCCGCCCGTCAGGCAGCCGCACGACGTGTCCACCGCCGACGTCCGGCACGCCGAGACCGCCGGGAAAACCGGCCCGCTCGAATGCGATCATGTTCGCCACGCCCATGTGCCCCGAGACGTGGTCCAGCCACACCGGACGGCCGCCGGCCGCGCGGTCCAGCGCCGCCGCGGTGGGATGCCCGCCGATCTTGTTCTGGTCGTATCCCCAACCGAAGACCCATTGGTCCGCGCCGAGACCCGCGGCGTAGCGCCGGACCGCCGCGTAGAGCCCGTCGAGCGAGTTCACCTGCTCCGCGCGGAGGTCGAGGGTCGCCAGGGTCCGCCCCCGGCGCGACACGTGCTGGTGAGCGTCGTTGAACCCCGGCAGCACCGGTGCGCCCGCGAGGTCGTGGACGCGTTCGGCGGTGACGCCGTCGAGTTCCTCGTCGAATCCGATCAGCCGACCGTTGTGCACGCCCAGCGCGTGCGCGGTGGGCCGTCCCGCATCGAGGGTGCGGATGCGCCCGTTCCGGAAGATCGCGTCGATCTTCAGCATCACGCCTCCTCCACCGAAGTCGCCCGGGCCCGGTTCAGGAAGAACACGCTGACCCCGGTCGCGGCCAGCAGCGCCACGTAGAAGCAGGCGACCGCCCAGGGCGAGCCGTCCGTGGCGTTGAGGATCCACTGGCCGACCAACGGCGTGGCACCGCCCACGAACGTGGCGCAGAGCTGGTAGCACAGGGAAACGCCCGTGTACCGGATGTTCGTCGGGAAGGCCCGGGCCAGGAAGCTCGCGAGCATCGCGTAGTAGGCCGTCGTGCCCAAGGTGGACAGACCCAGCGTGACGACGATGGCGAACGGATCGGCGCTCATCAGGGCGAGGAACTTGGGGATCGCCAGGATGGCGGCGAAGCACAGCCCGAAGAGCATCACCCGCGCCTCACCGCGCGCGGCCGACAGCCTGGACGCCACGGGCTGCCACGCGAACTGCAGGATCGCGGTCACCAGGAGGATGTTCAGCATCGTCTGGCGCGGCACGCCGAGATCCGCCGTCGCCCAGGAGAGCGTGAAGGTGTTGTTGAAGTAGGCCGAAGAGATGCCCATGATCGACGCGCCCACGCCCAGCCACACGATCTTCGGCGCCGACCGGAACGCCTCCACTACCGGAGCGCGGACGACCGCCTGCCGCTCGCGCGCCTGCGCGAAATCGTCCGACTCCTCGATCTTCAGCCGCACGACCAGCCCGACGACCACGAGCACGGCCGACAGCAGGAACGGAATCCGCCAGCCCCACGACATGAACTGCTCGGTGGGGAGCTGGCCCACCGCCAGGAAGACCAATGTGGACAGGATCGAACCGGCCGGCGAACCCTGCTGCACCCACATCCCGGCCCGGCCCCGGCGCTTCCCCTCGGCGCTTTCGGTCGCCAGCACCACCGCGCCGCCCCATTCGCCTCCGACGGCGATGCCCTGCAGCGCGCGCAGCACGATCAGCAGCACCGGCGCGAGCGCGCCGATCTGGGCGTATCCGGGCAGCAGGCCGATCAACGTGGTGGCGCAACCCATCATCAGGAGGGTGATCACCAGCGTGTTCTTCCGGCCCATCCGGTCGCCGAGATGCCCGAAGACGACCCCGCCGATGGGCCGGGCGAGGAATCCCACCCAGAACGTGGCGAACGAGGCCATCAGCGCGGATCCGGCCGCGACGTCCGGGTAGAAGACCTTGCCGAACACCAAAGCGGCTGCGGTGCCGAAGATGTAGAAGTCGTACCACTCGATCGCCGTCCCCATGAACGCGGCGACGGTCGCCGCACGGGCGCGCTGCGCCCGATCCGCCGGCGGTGATTTGAGACTGCTGCTCATCGATGCTGCTCCAAGACTCGCCACAGCTCCGAAGGCCGGGCTTGAGAAGGACTGCGCACAAGTCTCGCCCGGTGCGGCATTACCGTCCAATGCCTATGTCGGCGACTATCCATTACCAGGAGGCATAAAGTGGCCGCATGGAGAACCGCGTGCTGGGCTACTTCGTGGCCGTCGCCGACGAAGGCTCGGTGACGGGAGCCGCCGCCGTCTGCCACGTGACCCAGCCGGCGATCTCACGCCAGCTGGCCGCGCTCGAAGCCGAACTCGGCGTGAAGCTGTTCGAGCGGTCTTCCAAGGGACTCCGGCTCAGCGCCGCCGGCCGGCGCCTGCTGCCGATCGCCCGGGACATCCTGGGCAGGGTCGAGCAGGGCCGCGCCGTCATGCGGTCCCTCTCCACCGAGGGCACCCTCGAACTGACGGCGGTCTGCCCGACGACGACGATGATCTACATCCTCGCCCCGTTCGTCGCGGCCTGCGGCGCACCGATCACCAACATCGCGGACGCACTGCCCGACGAGATCTACGGCCACCTCGCCGATCACCGAGCAGACCTGGCGGTCAACAGCCGCCAACCCCCGCCGGGGCTCGCGGCGAGGACGATCATCGACCTCCCCATGCTGGTGCAGTTCCCACCGGGGCACGAACGCTTCGCCGACCGGCGCGAGGTCGAGCTGGCGGAGCTGGTCGACGAGCGGCTCGTGGTGGCCGGGCGCGGCAGCGCGATCCGCCAGGCGCTCGACGAGGCCGCGCACGACGCCGGGCTGTCGCCCACGGCGGTGCGGACCACGGACTCCAGCACGGTGTCGCAGTCCCTCGCCGCCGCCGGCCACGGCTGCGCGGTGGTCATCGAGTCACCGAGATTCGGCCTGCGCACGGCGAACCTGTGCAGCGGCGGAAGACCGTTGAGCGTCACCCTGCACGCCGCCTGGGACGCATCGCACTTCGCGGCGGCGGAGATCGACGCCATGGTCGGCGAACTGGCCGACTGGGCGCGGTCGAACCGATCCGATCCCGCGATGCGGATCGCCGACGACACCCTGACCAACCTCAGCTAGCCCAAGAGATCAACCGAAGGTGTGACGGAGGTCGGCTCGCCAGCCGGCCACCAGCTGGGCCCTGGTGAGGCCCGTCGCCTCGCGCAGGGCATCGTCCACTTCGGCCGGTGAGCCGGTGGCCGCCACGCGGCGGTAGAGGTCCACCAGGCGTCGTTCGCCGAGCCGGTCGGCGAGGTGGCTCACCACCGACCAGGACTGCTGGTAGGCCAGGTCCAGGCGACGTCCGGCCTGGTGGAACTCGCGGTCGTCGGGCAGCCTCGCCGGCGGCCCGGCCTCGTGGAGCCTGCGGATGAGGTCCGGGGCGATGTCCTTCGGCGCCACCCCGCTGTTGCGGTAACCGACGTAGTCGGCGAAGCCCTCCAGCATCCACATCGGAGCGTCGGCCACCGTGTCCGCGCGGGCCGCGACGTGGGTGATCTCGTGCCGCAGCACCACGCGCAGGGCCTGGTCGGAGAGCCGGTCGGCCGCCTTGGGGTTGAGCACCACCCGCTGGCCCTCCGCCCGGCGAGCGTCGGTGTCCACCCGGTCGGCCACCGCGACGGCCGCGATGCCGTCCACCGCGAACTCCGGCCCCACCAGCGAGCGCAGCTCCTCCTGGGACGCCGGGACCAGCACGCCCACGCGCCGGGGCCAGTCCGGCCCCCAGACCTCCGTCACGTCCGCCACGGCGGCGTCCAGCAGCCGGGAGACCCGCTCCACCGGTTCCGGGTCGTGGCCGATGACCATGCCGGTGGCGGTGCGCCGCACGTGGCAGAGGCCGAAGTCCCACGGGCCCCGCCAGGCGCCGGCATCGTCCGCGAGGTACCAGGAAGCGCCGCGCCGGGCGAACACGTAGCCGAGCGTCCGCCGGGTCGGCGCACCGTCCACATCGGTCAGCGCGTAGCGCAGCACCACCCGCGGGGCCCAGGTCTCGTCCGCCGCGGGCACCGGCGGCCGGTCACCGGCCGCGCCGTCGAGCTCGTAGGTCCACTCGGTCGCCGGGATCGTCGCGAGGTTGCGGAAGAGCTCGTGCTGGCGCCGCTGGAAGTCCGGCGGCGCCTGGGGGTCCACTGTGGTCGCGAAAGCAGCCTCGTCACCGGCCCGGACCGCGGCGGCCCGCCGCTCCAGCAGGTCCCGCACCGCCGCGTCCGGCGTCGCCGGCACGGCGAAGCCGGCTCGCACCGACGCGGTGCGCGGAAGGTCCGGCAACGGCACCGGAATCGTGGAAACCCCGGCCAGCACGGCGCCGGCGGCGACTACCGCCAGCCACGCCCGAAACACCCCCGGTGCATGCACGGGGCGCATGGTATTCCCGATCACATCGGCGGCCCGTTCGGGTCCCCCGGCATGCGTTCGGGGCCGGCACCTGGTGGCGCCGGCCCCGAATGCGGAACGTCAGCTCAGCCCGCGACGCGGCGGATCGCCGTCACCGGACCGATCTTCTTGTAGTCGGCCACCTTGACGACGTCGCCCTCGGTCGGGGCGTGCACCGCCTTGCCGTTGCCGATGTACATGGAGACGTGGCTGACCGGGCTGTAGTAGAAGATCAGGTCGCCCGGCCTGAGGTCGCTCGCCGACACGCTACGGCCCTCGGTGACCTGGGTCTTGGTCGAGCCGCCGATCGTCACGCCGGCCTGCTTGTAAGCCCAGTAGGTCAGCCCGGAGCAGTCGAAGGTCGACGGCCCCTTGGCGCCCCACACGTAGTCAGAGCCCTGCTTGCCCAGCGCGGCGTTGACCGCCTGGACGGCCGCACCGGCACCGGCGATCGAGCCGACGCCGGTCTCTCCGTCGGACTTCAGCGAGTCGCGGTCCGCACTGCTGAGCTGGTTGTAGCGCTGCCTGGCCTTGGCGATCTGGTCGTTCATCGCCTTGGTCTTCTGGTCCAGCTCGTCGGCGATGCGCGCGGCATCGGACTCGGCCTGCACGGCGCGGTTGCGGGCGTCCTGCGCGGCGCGCTCGGCGGTCTCCGCCTGCTGCCGGGCCGTGGACAGCGCCTTGACCGCGTCGTTGTTGTCCTTGGCCAGCGCGTCCAGCGCGGACGCGCGGTTGAGGAAGTCTTCCGGGGTCTCGCTCACCAGCAGCGCCGACAGCTTGTTCAGCCGGGCACCCTGGTAGGACGCGTGGGTGAGCTGGTCGACCTGGCCGCGGAACCGCTCTTCCTCGGCGCGGGCCTGGTTGGCGACCTGCTCGGCCTGACCGGCCTCCTGGTTCGCCCGATCCAGCTCCGCCTTCTTGGCGTCGTGGTCGTCTTCGGCCTTCTTCGCTTCTTCGGTGAGCTGCTCGGCCTGGTGCTGGAGCTCCTGCACCTGCTTCGCCGCGTCCGACGCGTTGTTCGGGAGTTGTGGGTCTGCGAGCGCCGGCCCGGAGGTCATGCCAACGACGGCTGCGACCGCGGTTGCGGCCAGGGCACCTCGCAAAGAGCGCTTAAGTCGGTGCGACTCCACGTCGCGCACTGCTCCTTCTGCTTCGCCCGCTTACCGGTCGGTTGCCCCCTGCCCGACACGGCCCGACTCCCCGACAAGCCGGTTCAACGGTGCCCCGCGGGCCGCCCGGTCTGGGCAACTGATCGCCACGAGGTCCCGAGTAGGTTACGAAAGGTGAGCCGCAAGGTCCAGAAGTGGGTCCAAAAATTTGTGCCTTCGTGCACAAGACCTCTAACGGACGAGAGTCATGCGCTCACGGTGACGGAGCATGCAGGCCAGTCACCTGGAATTGTTGTATTCGAACCCACTCGATCGAGAGACGCACGACACGCTGGTGATCGGTTATGACATCGGCCACGTGCCCGCGGATCGCCAGGCGGTCGATTGCGTCGGCAAGCTGCTAGACGCGGTTGAGCCGGGCCAGCAACATCGCGGACGAAACGGCGTAGGCGCCGCGCCGGCGGACCGAGGTGACCACGGCCCGGTCCGAGGTCGCGACCACCACCTGCCGCCCCTTCGGCTCGGCGGAAACGAGGTCCCTGATCACGTCGTCGGCCTGCACCCCGGGCTCGCTGAACAGCACCCTGACCCCGCGCGGCCCGGCGGTCGGCACCGCCAGCACGTCGGCGCCGTCGAAGACGACGGTGACCTCGGCGCCGGTCCGCGCCGACAACGCGGCGAGCTGGTGCGCCAACCGATCACGCTGATCGGACAGCGGCAATTCCGGATACCCGGTCTTGGTCACGTTGTAGCCGTCGACGATCAGGTGCACGGCGGGCAGCGCCAGCAACCGGTCCAGCGCGGCGACGTCCGGCACCTCACCGGTCGCGCCGGAATGCGCCCTGACGCGCTGCACGACGTCCGCGGGCCGAGGCCCGCTCCCGCTCGCCCCCAGCTCGCGCCTCAGGCCGCCTACGGCGCCCTCCAGCGTCTCCAGCAGCAGCGCCAACCGCACCTCGTCGCCCTGACGGGCTTCTCGGGCGGACTGCCGCGCCACCTCGACCTCGGAGCTCGCGCGCTCCGCGCGCCGCCGCTCCTCCTGCGCTCGCGTCCGCTCGCGGTCGCGCTCCGCGGCGATCTCCTCGATCTCCGCCTCGTGCTCCGCACGGATCTTCTCCAGCTCGCCGCGTGCGTGCTCCGCGGCGTCCTTGGCTTCCTTGAGCCGCACGCCCTGCTCGCGCAGGCGCTTGCGCAGCCGGTCCGCCTCCGAGCTGTTCTCGTCGCCTACGCGCTCGGCAGCGTGCTTGGCCTCGGCAAGCTCTCCGCGCAGGCGCCCGACGTCGGCGGTCAGCCGCTCGACCCGCGCCGTCGCGGAGTCGCGCTCGCCGCGCAGTTGGCCCTGCTCCGCGCGGAACGCGATCAGTTCCACGTAGTGCGGCGCGATCGGCGAGCCGAGCAGCACTGCGGCCGCGGCGACCACGACCGGATCGGGGTCGTCCAGGGCGAGCGCCTCCGGGCGGTGGTTGCCGCACCAGTCCACGACCGCGGTGCGGAACACCCCGGAGTCGCGCAGCGCCGCGATCAGCGCCGACTGGCCGAGCTTGGCCCGCTTGGCCGGCGCGAAGCGGACCACCGGGCGGAGCTGGGCCGGCACGTCCGACGCGCGCATCTCGCCCAGCGAGCAGGCCGCCAGTTCCGCCAGCCGCAGGCGCAGTGGACCGGGCAGCGCGTCCCAGTCGACGGGCGGGCCACCGCCGGCCTGCTGTGCACTGTCCACAGCAGACTCGTCGGGCGTTGGGGCGTCGGTTGCCCCTGGCTTCGGCGGTACCACCCCCACAGGCTAATGGCCCAGGTCCCAGAACCCCGCATCCGCCGGGCCTGTCGGTAGCGGGACGTAACGTGATCGCCGATGTCCGCGCACCCGCAACTGTCCTTCGACGAGCTGCTCACCGCCGAGGAAGTCCCGCTGCACGAGGTGACCTTCGTCGTCGTCGACCTGGAGACCACCGGCGGTGACCGCAACGAGGACGCGGTGACCGAGATCGGCGCCGTCAAGGTCCGCGGCGGCGAAGTGCTCGGCGAGTTCGCCACGCTGGTCAACCCGGAGCGCGGCATCCCGCCCGCGGTCGTGTCGATCACCGGCATCACCGAGGCGATGGTCGTCGAAGCGCCCCGCTTCGACACGGTCCTGCCCGCCTTCCTGGAGTTCAGCCGCGGCAGCGTGCTGGTGGCCCACAACGCGCCGTTCGACATCGGGTTCCTCCGCGCCAACTGCGAGCGGCTCGGGCTGCGGTGGCCGAAGCCGCAGGTGGTGGACACCGTGCGGCTGTCCCGCCGGGTGCTGACCAGGGACGAGACGCCCAACCACAAGCTCGGCACCCTCGCCCGGGTGCTCAACGCACGCACCGTTCCGGTGCACCGCGCGCTGGACGACGCGCGCGCCACCGTGGACGTGCTGCACGCCCTGCTGGAGCGGGTGGGCGCGCTCGGGGTGCGAACGCTGGAGGACCTGCTCGGTCACCTGCCCGACGTCGCGCCGCAGCAGCGGCGCAAGCGCGGCCTCGCCGACGGGCTGCCGAACTCGCCGGGCGTCTACCTCTTCCGCGGGCCGAAGGACGAGGTGCTCTACGTGGGCACGGCGACCGACCTGCGGCGGCGCGTCCGGCAGTACTTCACCGCCGGGGAGCGGCGCAGCCGCGTCAAGGAGATGGTGCTGATCTCCGAGCGGGTCGATCACGTGGAGTGCGCTCACCCGCTGGAGGCCGAGGTGCGGGAGCTGCGGCTGCTGGCCGCGCACCAGCCCCGCTACAACCGGCGCTCGAAGTTCCCGCAACGCGCCTGGTGGGTGGTGCTGACCGACGAACCGTTCCCCCGCCTGTCGGTGGTGCGCGTCCCGAAACCCGATGCGCTGGGGCCGTTCGGCTCCCGCCAGGCGGCGGCCGCCGCCGTCGAGGCGCTGCAGTCCGCCGCGCCGGTGCGCCGGTGCACCGAACGCATCTCGGCGCGCGAACCCAGCGGCCGCCCATGTGCCCTGTACGAGCTGGGGCGCTGCGGAGCGCCTTGCGCGGGGCTGCAGAGCGCCGCCGAGTACGAGCCCGCGGTGATCTCCATCCAGGACGTCATCCGCGGCCGCAGCTCCGATCTGCTGGAGCAACTGCGGGGCGAGCTCGACCGGCTGTCCGAGGCACAGCGCTTCGAAGACGCCGCAGTGCACCGCGACCAGCTGGCCGCGCTCGTGCGGTCGTTGGACCGCGGGCAGCGGCTGGCCGCCCTGACCGGCGTGCCCGAACTCGTGGCGGCCCGGCCGGACGGCCGCGGCGGCTGGCAACTGTCGGTGATCCGGCACGGCCGGCTCGCGGCCGCGGGCAACGCGCGGCGCGGCGTTCCGCCGATGCCGATCGTCGACCTGCTGCAGGCATCGGCGGAGACCGTCATCCCAGGAGTCGGGCCGCTGCACGGCACGACCGCCGACGAGGCTCGCGTCGTCTACCGCTGGCTGACCACCGGAGGCACCCGCATGGTCCGGTGCAGCATCCCGTGGGCCGAACCGGCCGGTGCCGCCGGGTCCTGGCGCACCTGGCTGGAGAAGGCCACCACCGGCCGGACCCCCTACGCCGCCATCGACTGACGGCCGAGCTCACCCGGTCATGTCCAGGGCGGCGATCACCTTCGTCGGCCGGATGCGGACCACCAGCTCGCCGGGCACCCCGTTGCGGCGGCCGAACTCCTCCGCCCGGTCCCGCCCCATGTAGCGCCCGCCGATCTCGGTCGCCGTCCGCAGCAGCTCGCCGGGCTCCTCGGACGTCACCGCGACGCCCTGCACCTGCACGAAGGCGTACGGCGGCTCGGGCAGGTCGACGCACAGCACGAGCCGCGGATCGCGGGCGATCGCACGGCCCTTCGCGGTGTCCTTGCCGGTGTTGAACACCACCTCGTCGCCGTCCAGCACGAACCACACCGGTGCGACCAGCGGTCGCCCGTCGCTCGCGGTGAAGCCGAGCTTGCCGGTGCGGGTGCCCGCTTCGAGGAAGGCGCGGATTTCTGGATCCCTGATCGTTGCCACGCCGGAGAACGTAGTCGCCCCTCGCCCGCCGCGCGATCGCTCCGAAAACGACGAGGCCCGGCACCCTCTCGGGTACCGGGCCTCGTGCGTGCTCGCCTTACTCGGTGGGCTGCTGCGGCTTGCCCGCCGTCAGCTCGCGCTCCGCGTCGCGGGCCACGTCGTCGTGCCGAGCGCGCTCCAGCGCTGCGGTCTCCTCGGACGGGTCCGGAGTGAGCAGGCTGCCCTTCACCGGGCGGCCGGCCGCGCCGAGCTTGTTCATCTTCTTCGGCACCGGAGCGCCCTGGTAGGGCAGCGCCTCCGGGTGGCCGTGGTCGTCCACCGGGCCCAGCGGCTGGTGGACCTCGATGAACTCGCCGTGCGGCAGGCGCTTGATGATGCCCGTCTCCACGCCGTGGTCCAGCACCTCGCGGTCGCTGTGCTGCAAGCCCAGGCAGACCCGGTAGGTGATGTAGTACGCCAGCGGCGGGAGGACCAGCAGGCCGATGCGGCCGGCCCAGGTCATCGCGTTCAGCGAGATGTTGAACTGGAACGCGACGATGTCGTTCGCACCCGAGATCATCAGCACGCCGAACAGCGTCAGCGCCATCATGCCGAGGCCGGTGCGGACCGGCGCGTCACGCGGCCGCTGGAGCAGGTTGTGGTGCGCGTTGTCCTTGCTGAGCTTGCGCTCGATCAACGGGTAGGTCATCAGCAGCGTGAACAGGATGCCCATGCCGATGACACCGGCGAAGAACACCGGCGGAACCGTGTACGGCCCGAGGTAGAGCTCCCACGCGGGCCAGATCCGCAGGATGCCGTCCGCCCAGATCAGGTACCAGTCGGGCTGCGAGGCCGCCGACACCTGGGAGGCGTTGTACGGGCCGATGTTCCAGACCGCGTTGATCTGGAAGACGCCGGCCAGGATCGCGCAGACGCCGGTGACCAGCGCGAAGAACGCACCGCCCTTGAGGGCGAAGACCGGCATGATCCGGACGCCGACGACGTTGTTCTCCTTGCGCCGCACGCCGGGGAACTGGGTGTGCTTCTGGTACCAGACCAGCGCCAGGTGCACCGCGACCAGGCCGAGCATGACGCCCGGGATCACCAGCACGTGCAGCACGTACAACCGCGGGATGATCTCCGTGCCCGGGAACTCACCGCCGAACAGCGCCCAGTGGATCCAGGTGCCGAGCACCGGGATCGACAGCACGATGCCGGACAGGGTCGCCCGGATACCGGTGCCGGAGAGCAGGTCGTCCGGCAGCGAGTAGCCGAAGAAGCCCTCGAACATGCCCAGCATGAACAGCAGGGCACCGATGGTCCAGTTGCTCTCGCGCGGGCGGCGGAAGGCACCGGTGAAGAACACCCGGAACATGTGCGCCGCCATCGCCGCGACGAACAGCAGCGCCGCCCAGTGGTGCAGCTGGCGGATGAACAGGCCGCCGCGCACCTCGAACGAGATGTTCAGCGTCGTCTCCATCGCCCGGGACATCGGGACGCCCTGGAGGTTCTGGTAGACGCCGTTGTAGACGACCTCCTCCATGGAGGGGTCGAAGAACAGCGTCAGGTAGACGCCCGTCACGATCAGGATGATGAACGTGTAGAGCGCGATCTCCCCGAGCAGGAACGACCAGTGCGTGGGGAAGACCTTGTTGAGCTGCCGCCGCATGCCCTTGGCCAGCTGGTACCGCGAGTCGAGCTCGTCGGCCGCGGTGGCCACCTTGCGGTACGCAGCGCTCTCCGACTTCGTAGGTCGAGTGATCGAACTCATGCGTTACGCTCCCAGTATGCCGGGCCGACCGGTTCGATGAAGTCGCCCTTGGCCACGAAATAGCCCTCTTCGTCCACTGCGATCGGCAGCTGGGGCAGTGCCCGGGTGGCCGGACCGAACACCGGTTTGGCGTAGGTGTTGACCACGTCGAACTGCGACTGGTGGCACGGGCAGAGCAGGCGCCCGGTCTGCTGCTCGAACAGCGAGGTCGGGCAGCCGACGTGGGTGCAGATCTTCGAGTAGGCGTAGTAGTCGCCGTAGTTGAAGTCTTCCTGCCCCTTGCGCTTGACCGGCTGGCTGCCGGGGCGAAGCCGGATCAGCATGACCGGCGCGTCGCCCTTCTTCATCGAGGCCTCGAGCTCGTGCTCGTCGTGCCGCATGGACTCGCGGAACGGGAAGACGGTCTCGAAGCCACCCGCGTCGATGTCCTCCGGCCGCAGCAGGGAGATCTCGTGCGGGTTGCCGGTGTTGCGGCGCAGGTAGGTCTTCTCGCCGTTCTCCGACAGCCACTCGGTGTGCTGCAGCGACTCCGGGCCCTCGGTCGCCCACGGGTTGCGGACCAGGCCGCCGATCGCGAACACGCCCGCGCCGACGCCGAACGCACCGGCGCCGAAGCCCGCGGTGCGGCGGATCATCGACCGGCGGGAGATGCCGCTGCGGACGCCCGAGTCGGCGAGCAGCGCGGCGGTGGTCTGCCGGTCGACCTCGTCGGAGCCGTGACCGTCGTGCCGCTGCTGGACGGCGACCTCGTGCGGGATGAACTTCTTCTGGTACTGCACGACGCCGATGCCGACGGCCAGGATCGACAGGCCGAAGAAGAAACCGATCAGCGGGTTGTACAGCGAGTAGATGAAGTGCGCGCGCTCGTCCGACGGCGGCTGGTAGCTCCACGGCCAGAACACGAAGACCGCGATGAACGCCAGCGCCGACAGCCCGGCGAGGGTGAACCAGGCGGCGACCGCGCGCTCCGCGCGGCGCTCGGCCCGGGTCCCCTGGACGGGGAAGTTGTCCCGGTACTCGACGAGTTCGACGTCGTCGAGCGCCAGGCCCAGCCGGACCTTCTCGTCGCGGCTCATCTCGGCCAGTTCGGCCTCTGTGTATTCCTTCTTCTGCTCACTCATGCCCTGGCTCCGATCCACAGGGTGAGGCCGATCAGCGCGCCGAGCCCGACCACCCAGGCGATGACGCCTTCCGGCCCTGGCCCGTAGCCGCCCAGGTCGTTGCCACCCGGGTTGTTGTTTCCGTCGGTGACCGACTTGATGTAGCCGATGATGTCCTGCTTCTCCTCCGGCGTGAGCTGCCGGTCCGAGAACTTCGGCATGTTCTGCGGGCCGGTGAGCATCGCCTCGTAGATCTCGCGCTCGGTGGCCTCGTGGAGGTTCGGCGCGAACTTGCCGGAGGACATCGCGATGCCGCGCCCGGTGAAGTTGTGGCAGGACGCGCAGTTGAGCCGGTAGAGCTCGCCGCCGCGCGCGGTGTTGCTGCCCTGCAGCGCCTCGCCCGTCTTCTTCGGCGACTCCGGCCCACCGCCGTAGGTCTGCACGTAGGCGGCGAGCGCGTCGATCTCTTCCGGGTTGAACTTCGGCGGCTTGCGCGTCGCCTGCGCTTCCTGGCGGACCATCGGCATCCGGCCGGTGGCGACCTGGAAGTGCACGGCGGCCTCGCCGACGCCGACCAGGCTCGGACCGCGGTCCTGGACGCCCTGCAGGTTCGAGCCGTGGCAGGAGATGCAGGCGTTGTTGTAGAGCTGCTCGCCCTGCCTCACCAAAGCCGGGTCCGCAGCGGCGTGCGCGGTCTGCGGCTCGGGAGTCACGACGGTGTACAGCCCACCGGCACCCACCAGCGCGATGCCCAACGCCAGTACACCGGAGATCCGCCGCTTAAGCTTCGAGCCCGCGCGGTTCCGTTTCTTGTTGGTGGTCATGAGAGCGGCAACCCTTGCTGTCCGGTTCGGGGTGTTCGGTTTCGACCTCGTTCGAGAAGCCGATCACAGGGACCTTGCTTCATGGGCCAAGCCCCTGCTTCATCCATCAGGGGACGAGGTAGATCACGGCGAACAGCCCGATCCACACGATGTCCACGAAGTGCCAGTAGTACGACACCACGATGGCCGCGATGGCCTGGGCCGGCGTGAACTTGCTGAGCTTCGTCCGGATGATCAGGAAGACGAAGGCGATCAACCCACCGATGACGTGCAGCCCGTGGAAGCCCGTCGTCATGTAGAAGACCGTGCCGTACGCAGACGAAGCGATCGTGGTCGCGTGCTCGGTGACCAGGGTGTAGTACTCACCGGCCTGCCCGAGCACGAAGATCGTGCCCATGATCAGGGTGATCACGTACCACCGGCGGAGACCGAAGACGTCACCGCGCTCCGCCGCGAACACGCCCCACTGACAGGTGAACGAGGACGCCACCAGGATGATCGTGAACGGGAGGGCGTACGGGAGGTTCAGCTCGGTGGGCGGTGGTGGCCACTCGCCCTCGTTCTGCGCCTTCACCGTGAAGAACATGGCGAAGAGCCCAGCGAAGAACATCAGCTCGCTGGCCAACCAAACGATGGTGCCTACGCTGACCATGTTCGGCCGGTTCAGCGAATGCACGCGTTGACTGATTGAGGGCGCTGCCGTTGTCACGCGACGCATTATGTCTTGCACGTTTTCCCGTCGCGCCCTCGGGTCCGGCCGTCCGCCGGAGGGTGATCGGATTGCAACCCGGAGGTAACGCACCGTGAAAGGCATCCGCGCGAGCTGGTCGGCCTTCAGAGCGGGCCGCCGCGCCCGGAACAGGCCCGTGATCAGCATCGACGACCCCGGCCTGGAGATCGTCGTGACCGCGTTCGACGAAACCGAGGCGGCCTCGGCCGTCCTCGCGCGGTCGACCCGCTGGCACCCCGGACTACCTGCGGTGTTGCGCCACCACCTGGCCCTCCCGGATCACTCGATCGAGTCGGCACGGGCCCTGCTGGACGCCGACGGCTGGTCCGTTCGCCCTGGTGGGCGCGGTGACGAGCACGCCGCACCGGGCCTGGCCGCACTGATCGCGCTCCGTGTCCAGCAACTCGATGCGTTGCATTGCTCACAGGAGAGCTCCCGGATGGCCGGTCTCGCCCAGCGGCACGGCGGCGAATCCTTCGGCTGGGACGCGCTGCAACCCGCCGCGGACCGGCCGAGCTGATCGACTTCCGGTTGATCGATTTGCCCGGGCGGCTACTGTTCGCCCCGGTCGGGCCGATAGCATCCGACGGACCCATCCTGCGCCGACCAGCGAGGAGCTAGTGATGAGCACACCGACCACGAACGTTCTCGTGTTCAGCCATCGCCCCGAGGTCCGGGAGGCGATCATCACAGCGATCGGGCGCCGCCCGGCCCCGGATCTCGCGCGGCTGCACTACGTCGAGGCCGGCACCGTCGCGGACGTGCTCAGCGAGGTCGACGCGGGACGCGTGGACCTGGTGATCCTGGACGGCGAGGCGCAGCCGACCGGCGGCATGGGCGTGTCGCGGCAGCTGAAGAACGAGATCGAGCAGTGCCCGCCGGTGGTGGTCGCGGTGCGCCGCAAGGACGACCGATGGCTGGCGACCTGGTCCCAGGCCGACGCGGTCCTGGTGCACCCCCTGGACCCGCTCGCCGCCGCGGAGACGGTCGCTGAGGTCCTGCGCTCGCAGGGCAAGCCGGTACCCGCCTGACCGCGCGTTGCGGGATGATTTGGACAGCGGCGCGGCCATCCGGGCGGGGGGCATCGCCGCTGCGGGGCGCGCGGCCCCGGGCCGCCGCTCGCTGAAGACCCGCTCGCTGAAGACGGAGTGAAGAACGTGGGAACCAAGGCGGGAAACTGGGCGGGACTGCTGAGCAGCCTCGTCGCGGGTGAGGATCTCTCCGCGGAGGACACCGCCTGGGCGATGGACCTGATCATGTCCGGCGAGGCCAGCCCGGCGCGGATCGCGGCCTTCGTGGTCGCGTTGCGCGCCAAGGGCGAGACGCCCGCCGAGGTCCGCGGCATGGCCGACGCCATGCTCGCGCACTCCCGGCCCCTGGAGATCACGCAGCGCGCGGTGGACATCGTCGGCACCGGCGGCGACCGCACCGGCAGCGTGAACATCTCCACGATGGCCGCGATCGTGCTCGCCGCTTCCGGCGTCACCGTGGTCAAGCACGGCAACCGGGCCGCCTCGTCGAAGTGCGGCACGGCGGACGTGCTGGAGGAACTCGGCGTCGCCATCGACCTGGTGCCCGAGGGCGTGCGGCGCTGCATCGAAGAGGTCGGCATCGGTTTCTGCTTCGCGCCGGTGTTCCACCCGGCGTTCAAGCACGCGGGCGGGCCCCGGCGCGAGATCGGCATCCCGACGGCGTTCAACGTGCTCGGGCCGCTGACCAACCCGGCGCGGCCGGCGGCCGGCCTGATCGGCTGCGCCGACCCGCGGATGGCGCCGGTGGTGGCCGAGGTGTTCGCCGCCCGCGGCAATTCCGCGCTGGTGGTGCGCGGCGACGACGGCATGGACGAGATCACCACCACGGCCGCCAGCACGGTGTGGGCGGTGCACGACGGCACGGTCCGCGAGGACCGGCTCGACCCGCGGGACTTCGGCATCCCGCTCAGCCGCCCGGAGGACCTGCAGGGCGGCGACGCGGTGGTCAACGCGAAGGCGGTCCGCGACCTCCTGGCGGGCGCCAAGGGCCCGGTGCGGGACGCTGTGCTGCTCAACGCGGCCGGCGGGGCGGTGGCCTACGACGGGCCGGGAACGGATCTCAGCGGCCAGCTCAGCGCCGGTTTGGAACGCGTCGCGAACGCGATCGACTCCGGTGCCGCCGCGGACCTCCTCGACCGCTGGGCGGCCCGCTCCAGCGCTCTCCGCGCCCAGCTCGGCGCCTGAAACGCTCGTGAGTGCCGACTCCGGTTGGAACCGGAGTCGGCACTCACGAGTCGTCTCGGCCGGTCGTGAGCGCTGAAGCCGGTTCTTACCGGAACGAACGCTCGCGAGGGGCGATCACTGGTCTTCGAGGCCGATGGAGAACGCGGCCTCGGTGTCCTTGCGGGAGTAGGAGCGGAACGCGATGTGGGTGTCGGTGCCCAGGACGCCCTCGACCTTGTTGATCCGGCCCGGCACGATCTCGGCCAGGTCCTCGTGGCGGGACACCCGCAGCATCGCGATCAGGTCGACGTCGCCCGCGCAGGAGTAGACCTCGTCCACGCCGTCGAGGTCGGCGATTTCCTGGGCCGCCTCCGTCAGGCGGTCGGCGGCGGTCTGGATCAGCACGATCGCGGTGATCACGGCAAAAACCTCCTGCTGCGGGTTCGCGGCCTCGAAGGGCGCTGGAAAAGATCCTAAACCGGCGCAGGCCCCCGGGTCCGGTGGACGCGGGGGCCTGCGATCGGTGCGGTCGTCAGTGGTCGCTCTGGCCGGTGTGGTACTCGAACACCAGGCCCGCGACCATGATCAGCACGAAGCCGACGGCGATGACGATCATCCACACGTGGAAGAACGCCAGGGCGAGGCCGGCGAAGGCGGCGGAGGCCGCCAGGCCCACCGGCCAGTAGCTGCCCGGGCTGAAGAAGCCCAGCTCGCCGGCGCCGTCGCTGATCTCGGCGTCGGGGTTGTCCTCCGGCCGGTCCTCGATGCGGCGAGCCACGAACGAGAAGTAGCTGCCGATGATCAGGGACAGACCGCCGACCAGGATCAGCGCCACGGTGCCGACCGGCTCCTTGGCCCAGACCCCGTACACGATCGCGGACAGGAAGAAGAAGATGGTGATGTAGTTGAAGATCTTGGATTCGACCTTCATGGAGTCCTCGCTCTCACGCCGTACGCCCTGCCGAGGGCACTCCTACTTGGCCCCGACCTGACCGGACGGCACGCCGCCGGTGCGCTCGGTGTTGAACGGAACGCCGGTCACCGCGTGCGGGGTGCACAGCTCGCCGCAGTTCATGGAGCCGAGCGCCTCGGCGGCGGTGTACGGCTGGCCGGTCTGCGGGTTGACCTGCGTCCGCAGCTGCATGTACCGGTCGAACTTGTCCTGGGACAGCGCCCGCACCTCGAAGTTCATCATCGAGTGGTACGTGCCGCACAGCTCCGCGCACCGGCCGACGAAGGAACCTTCGCGGTTGATGGTGTTCTGGAAGATGTTGTCCTGGTTGTTCTTGTCCGGGTACGGGAAGGTGTCCCGCTTGAAGTGCCACTCCGGAACGAAGAACGAGTGGATCACGTCGGTCGCGGAGATGCTGTACTCGACCCGCTCGTCGACCGGGACGACCAGCAGCGGGATCTCGCTGCTGCTGCCGATGGTGCGCACCGGCTGCCCGTCCGGGGTCTTGTACTCCGGGTAGTTGAACTCCCAGTTCCACTGGAACGCGACCACGTTCACCCGCTGGTCCGGGTTGGCCGGCTTGGCCAGCACCGTGTTCTGGGTGACCGCCGTGAAGTAGAACAGCACGACGACCATCACGAACGGGATCGCCGTGTAGATCAGCTCGAGCGGCAGGTTGTACTGGAACTGCCGAGGGAGCTCCTCGTCGTTCTTCTTCTTGCGGTGGAAGGCGACTGTCCAGAAGATCAGCGCCCACACCATCACACCGACCGCGAGTGCCGCGATGACCGACCAGGTCCACAGGTTCCGCATCGCCTCGGCCTGCGGGGTGACACCCTCTGGCCAGCCGAACCGCAGGACCTCGTCGGTCGTGCAGCCCGTGGCCGCGACACCAACCAGGCCGATCAGACCAGCGACCTTGACCAGCCGTGGCACTCGGGTCCCCTCCTTCAGGCCCACTGCGCGACGCCTCCTCGTGCAAAGCTCTCCACTGCGGCCTGGTGATCACGGCCTCGTCCTGAGACGACACCGGGGATCTGCCGCCGGAATCCTGCGCAGAGCCTAGCCCAGGTGTAGCCGCGATACTGCTCCGGGGGCGTAGATCGCTGCCAGGCGCGCGAGCACAGCCTCCGCGGGCCCCCGCGCGTGCAGCGCGCGGCCGGACGGACGGCATACTGGGGCCAGCTGTGGGGGGCTGAAGACGACACCGCCGATTCGAAGAGGTGCACCAGACGCGTGTGCGGCCTGCTTGGACTCATTTGTCCCACCGAAGAGAACGCCGGCTTCGCCGTTAACGCGGTGGCCAATGCGCTGCCGTGTCAACGACACCGGGGCCCGGACGAAAGCGACACTTGGCACGGCGGCGAGGTGGTCTTCGGCTTCAACCGGCTGTCGATCATCGACCTGGAGCATTCGCACCAGCCGCTGACCTGGGGCCCGCCGGAGACCCCGCAGCGCTACACCATCAACTTCAACGGTGAGATCTACAACTACCTGGAGCTGCGCGCCGAGCTGATCGAGCGCTTCGGGGCCCGGTTCAGCACCGACGGCGACACCGAGGTGATCGTCGCCGCGTACCACTACCTCGGTACCTCGGTGGTCGGCCGGCTGCGCGGCATGTTCGCGTTCCTCATCTGGGACAACGAGCGCAAGGTGGTCTTCGGTGCGCGCGACCCGTTCGGCATCAAGCCGCTGTTCTACGCGGCCGGGCCGGGCGGCGTGGCGTTCGCCAGCGAGAAGAAGAGCCTGCTGAGCCTGGCCAGCACGCTCCGGATCGCCGAGGAGCTGGACCACAAGGCGCTGCAGCACTACATGGTGCTGCAGTACGTGCCGGAGCCGGAGACGCTGCACCGGCAGATCCGCCGCATCGAGTCGGGCACCTCGTTCACCGTGTCCCCGGGCGGGCAGCTGGTCACCGAGCGGTACTTCCAGCCGAACTTCCAGTCCCGGCCGGTCAACACCGACGCCGACGCGCGGCGCCTGCACGACGAGATCGTCAACGTGATGCGCGACTCCGTCGCCAAGCACATGCGCGCGGACGTCACCGTCGGCTCGTTCCTCTCCGGCGGCATCGACTCCACGGCCATCGCGGCGCTGGCCAAGGAGCACAACCCGAACCTGATCACCTTCACCACCGGCTTCGAGCGGCAGGGCTACTCGGAGGTGGACGTGGCCGCCGAGTCGGCCGCGGCGATCGGCGTCAAGCACGTGGTCCGCACCGTCTCCGCCGAGGAGATGATGGAGACGCTGCCGCTGATCATCTGGTACCTCGACGACCCGGTGGCCGACCCGGCGCTGGTGCCGCTGTGGTTCATCGCCCGGGAGGCGCGCCAGCACGTCAAGGTGGTGCTCTCCGGCGAGGGCGCCGACGAGCTGTTCGGCGGCTACACGATCTACCGCGAGCCGCTGTCGCTGGCGCCGTTCGAGAAGGTGCCGGGCGCGCTGCGCAAGGCGATGGGCAAGGTCTCCACCGCCATCCCGGAGGGCGTGCGCGGCAAGGACCTGCTGCGTCGCGGCGCGCTGAGCCTGGAGGAGCGCTACTACGGCAACGCGCGCATCTTCCGCGACGACCAGCTCCGCAACGTGATGCGCAGCTTCGACCCGGGCGTGTCGCACAAGGACGTCACGGCAGGCCCGTACCGGCAGTCGGCGGGCTGGGACCCGGTGACGCGGATGCAGCACGTGGACCTGTTCACCTGGCTGCGCGGCGACATCCTGGTCAAGGCCGACAAGATGACGATGGCCAACTCGCTGGAGCTGCGGGTGCCGTTCCTGGACCCGGAGGTGTTCCGGGTCGCCAGCACCATCCCGCTGGAGCAGAAGATCACCCGGGAGACCACGAAGTACGCGCTGCGCCAGGCGATGTACCAGGTGGTGCCCGCGCACGTGATCAACCGGCGCAAGCTCGGCTTCCCGGTGCCGATCAAGCACTGGCTGCGCGACGAGATGCACGACTGGGCGCGCAACATCATCCAGCAGTCGCAGACCGACCACCTGCTCGACCGCACGGCGGTGCTGCAGCTGCTGGAGGAGCACCGCTCCGGGGTGCTGGACCACAGCCGCCGCCTGTGGGCGCTGCTGGTGTTCATGCTCTGGCACGGGATCTTCATCGAGGGCCGCCTGTCCCCCGAGGTCCCGGAGCCCCACTACCCGGTCCGCCTCTGACGGCTTCCGCGAAGCGGCCCGCTCACCTCGTGGTGGGCGGGCCGTTCCGGTTTTCGGTGCCGGGGCGGATGAACGTTCCGCCTGGCTGGGGCCCGTGCCTGCTTTGTGTCACCACAGCAGGACAAAGCGCGCACGGGTCGTGCGCTGCGTCAGCCGCAGTGTTCGAAGGGGCTGGTGTAGGACTTGTCACCCACCGAGCCACCCCACTTGACGCAGGTCGTGCCCGCCTCCTGGCGGACCGGGCCCGCGTAGTACGTGAAGTTGCCGGAGTCGGTCGCCCGGGCCTTCCCCTGCACCTCGAGGAACGCCGCCGTCGGCGAGGCGGTGCCGAGCGAGGTCGCCTTCAGCGTCACGACGCAGTTGTTCTTGTTCGAGGCGTTGTAGAGCAGGTAGACCGTGCCCGCGCCGGACAGGCCCGCCTCGTCGATCACGCTGTAGCCGGACCCGCACACCTCGGTCGGCGAGTGCGGGTTGCCGTTGCAGTTGTTCTTGCTGGTGAACGACGTGTGGCCGTAGTAGGGCACCGCGACGCCGTTGAGCGTCGCCTTGACCACGGCGCCGTTGAGCCGCTGTTCGTAGTGCAGGTGGGGACCGGTGACGCCGCCGGTCGCGCCCGCCGTGCCGATCTTCGTGCCGAGGCTCACCTTCTGCCCCACCGACACGCTCTGGGTGGACAGGTGGGCGTAGCGGGTCCGCCAGCCGCTGCCGTGGTCGATCTCGATCCAGCGGCCGTAGCTGACGTTGCCCTCGTTCGCCACCCGGGTCACGGTGCCGGCCGCCGAGGCCAGCACCGGCATCCCGGTGATGCCGGACTTCTGGAAGTCCACCGAGTACTGCGGGTTGTGACCGCTGAAGGTCGCGGCCGTCAGGGTCTGCCCGCACTGGAATGGGACCTGGAAGTTCGGTGCGGCGGACGCGGGCGCCTGCCCGAACCCGACCACGCCGAGCGCGGCGAGCACCACCGCCGCCAGGCCCGTGCCTAATCGTCGAAACATGAACCACCTCCTGTACCAGGGGGATTCATGCGATCACGGCGGGTCGGGCAAGAACAGACCTATTAGGAGGATTCGTGGTTAATCTTTCCCGTCGCCAGCCAGACCGCGGTGTCGGCGGGCAGCGTCCCGCTCCAGTCGGCCGCGCCGTCGCTGCGCAGCAGCAGGTCTCCCGGCAGGTCCAGCTCGACGGGCGAGGCGCCGAAGTTCACCGCGCACGCGAAGTCCGGTTCCCGGCGGAAGATCAGCACGTCGTCTGGCGCATCGAGCCACTGCAAGGTGCCGTCGCCGAGCGCCGGATTCCCGCGCCGCAGGGCCAAAGCGTCGCGGTAGGTCCGCAGCACCGAGCCGTCGCGGGCGTCCTGCGCGGCCACAGTCGACTCCGCCCATTCCTCCGGCGCCGGGAGCCAGCCGTCCGCTGAGCTGAAGCCGAACGGCGGCCGATCGCCGGACCACGGGATCGGCACCCGGCAGCCGTCACGGCCCCGATCGGTGCGGCCGGAGCGCTCCCAGATCGGGTCCTGCCGCACCTCGTCGGGCAGGTCCAGCACCTCGGGCAGGCCGAGTTCCTCGCCCTGGTAGACGTACACCGAGCCGGGCAGGGCGAAGCTGAACAGGGCGGCGGCGCGGGCCCGCCGCGTCCCCGGCTCGCCGTCGCCGTAGCGGGTCACCGGTCGCGGCACGTCGTGGTTGCCGAGCACCCACGTCGTGGTGGCGCCGACCCGGGCGGTGGTGGCCAGCGATTCCTCGACCACGGTCCGGAAACCGGCCGCCGACCACGGCGCTTCCAGCAGCGCGAAGTTGAACGCCTGGTGCAGTTCGTCGGGCCGGACGTAGCGCGCCAGCCGCTCGCTGGTCGACGCCCACGCCTCGGCCACCCCGATGCGCGCGCCCTCGTAGGAGTCGAACAGCTGCCGCCAGTCGCGGTAGATCTCGTGCACCTCGTCCTGGTCGAAGTACGGCAGTTCGCCGCGCCCCAGCAGGGAGATCTGCTTGTCCAGCCCGGTGTCCGGCAGGTCCGGGTGCTTGATCATGCCGTGCGCGACGTCGATCCGGAAGCCGTCGACGCCGCGGTCCAGCCAGAACGCCAGCACCTTCCGGAAATCCGCGCGCACCTGCTGGTTGCGCCAGTTCAGGTCGGGCTGCTCCGGCGCGAACAGGTGCAGGTACCACTGGCCGTCGGCGAGCCTGGTCCACGCCGGACCGCCGAAGATGGATTCCCAGTCGTTGGGCGGGAGTTCGCCGTCCGCGCCCCGCCCGTCCCGGATGACGTAGCGGTCCCGGGCCGCGGCGCCGGGGGCGGCCGCCAGCGCCTCGGCGAACCACGTGTGCCGGTCGGAGGTGTGGTTGGGCACCACGTCGACCAGGACCCGCAGCCCGAGCGAATGCGCCTGCGCGAGCAGCTCGTCGAAGTCGGCCATCGTGCCGAACATCGGGTCCACGTCGCAGTAGTCGGCCACGTCGTAGCCGCCGTCCGCCATCGGGGACGGGTAGAACGGGGTCAGCCACACGGCGTCGACGCCGAGCAGCACCAGGTGCGGTAACCGGTCGCGCACCCCGGCCAGGTCTCCGATGCCGTCGCCGTCGCTGTCGGCGAAGCTGCGCACGTAGACCTGGTAGACGACGGCGTCCCGCCACCAGTTCTGAGACATCTCTGCTCCCGTCTTTTGACGTATGTGGTCAATTTCCGTAGCGGTGCGGGTGGCGGAACCTCAGACGCCGCCTGGACTGTGGGAGCCCCGACTTACGTATGACCAATACGCGGCATCGGGGCTGTCCTCGCCAGACGACGCCTGAGAACCCGCGGCGGTGCAAGTTGCGTGCGTGGCGAAAAAGAAAGCAGCTGCGCCGCTTGCCTGACGACAACTTGCGGCCTTGGCGCTCGGCAGCTTCGTTCCGGGGGCCATCTCAGATCCGCCGGGTGGATTCCCGGGCGATGAGGGTCGGGCGGAACATGCGGCTGAAGCCCGCCGAGCCGCGCCCCGGCTCGTCCGGGTCGAGCTGCCGCGCGAGCTCGTCGACCGCCGCAGCCGCCATGTCGTGGATGGGCTGCGCCAGCGTGGTGAGCGCGGGCTGGCAGTAGGCGGCCAGCGGGATGTCGTCGAAGCCGACCACCGAGAGGTCTTCGGGAGTGCTCAGCCCGCGGCGCTTGGCTTCGCGCATCGCGCCGAGCGCCATGACGTCCGACGAGCAGAGCACCGCGGTCGGCCGCGGGCCGTCGAGCAGTCGGCCCATCGCCTCGGCGCCGCCCTCCGCGCCGAACGGCGCGTTCGCGACGAGCTCCGCGACCGGTTCGACGCCGGCTTCCTCCAGCGCCGCGGCCCAGCCGGCCCGCTTCAGCCGGGACGGGAGCGCGCGGGCCGGGCCGCTGACGAAGCCGATCCGCCGGTGGCCGAGTTCGAGCAGGTGCGTCGCGGCGGCGTAGCCCGCGAGGTGCTCGTCGACGGTGATGTCCGGGACGTCCAGGCTCGGCGCGCCGCCGTTGACGAACACCATCCGGACGCCTTCGGCGCCGAGTTCCTCGTAGTAGTTGCGGCTCTTGCGCTCGTCGTTGTCCGGGTTGGCGATCTCCGGCGACACGAAGATCATGCCCTCGACGCCCCGCGCCACCAGCATCCGGACGTACTCCCGCTCGGTCATCGCGGCGCGCGTGTTGCACAGCAGCGTCGCGTAACCGGCCAGCGCGGCACGGCTTTCCAGGGCTTCGGCGAAGGCCGGGAAGACCGGGTTCGACAGTTCCGGCACCAGCAGGCCGACGACACCGGTGCGGCGCAGCGCGCCGACGCCGCGCGCGGTGTGCGGCATCTGGCTGAGCACTTCGAGCACGCGCTGCCGGGTCTCCTCCTTGATGCCGGCCTTGCGGTTGAGCACCCGGCTCACCGTGGACACGCTCACCCCTGCCGCCTGGGCGATATCGGCCAGACCCGCCACTGCTCCGCTCCTCCGCACCGGGACCGTCTGCCGCCACAATCCTGCACACGGCCGAAATATTTTGCAATCGTCGCGCAACTCAGCTCGCCGCTCCGCGACCCATTTATACCTGAACACCTTGACTTGCGTCACATTTCGGGTATGGAATTTAACGCCAGTCGTTCGCAAATTTTTGCAAATAGGAGGTCCGGACATGAGATCAAGGGCCACGGTCGCCGCCGCCCTGGGCCTGGTCGGCGCGCTCACCGCCGGCTGCGGGAGCGACGCCGGGAACGCCGGCGAGGTCGTCTTCTGGGACACCAGCGGATCCGCGGAAAGCCCGGTGTTCGGCGAGATCGCCGCCGAATGCGGCCGCACCGGCGGCTACCAGGTGCGCGTCGAGGCGGTCGCCTTCGACCAGGCGCTGAACAACTACAAGACCGCGGCGCAGGGCGGGCAGGGCCCCGACGTGCTGCGCGCCGACGTCGGCTGGGTCGCGCAGCTGGCGCAGGCCGGGCTGATCCAGGACCTCTCCGGCACCCCGCTGGCCACCGACACCGGCGACTTCCTCGCCGCACCACTGGAATCCACCAAGTTCCAGGGCAAGACCTACGGCGTCCCGCAGGTCACCGACGCGCTCGCGCTGTTCTACAACAAGAAGCAGCTCGCGGAGGCCGGCGTGACCCCGCCGAAGAGCTGGGACGAGCTGAAGGCCGTCGCGCCGAAGCTCGGTGGCGACCGAGCACTGTTCATCAACAACGACGAGTATTACGCGCTGCCGTTCATCTACACCTTCGGCGGCGACCTCGTGGACACCGAGGCGCGGCTGATCACGGTGAACGCGCCGGAAGCGGTGCGCGGGGTGCAGGTCGCCAAGGACCTCATCGACGCGAAGGCCGCCCGCACCGCGCTGGACCAGCCGAACTCCTACAGCAGCATGAAGGCGGCGTTCACCAGCGGCGAGGTCGCGATGGTCATCGACGGGCCGTGGGCGGTCTCGGAGTTCACCGAATCGGAGCCGTTCGCCGACCTGTCGAACCTCGGCATCGCCCCGGTTCCGGGCTCCGCGACGCCGTCGCCGGTGGGCGGGCACGACTACGTGATCCGGCAGGGCAGCGACGCCACCGAGGCATCGGTGAAGTTCGTCCAGTGCATGAGCAGCGCGGAGAACCAGGCCAAGGTCGCGGAGAAGCTCGGGCTGCTGCCGACCCGCAAGTCCGCCTACGACGTCCCCGCCGTGGCGCAGAACCCGGTGGTGTCCGCGTTCCGGCCGCTGGCGACCAACGCGCACTCCCGGCCGTGGATCCCGGAGAACAGCGAGCTCCTCGAACCGCTGCAGACCTCCTACGCCGACATCCTGTCCGGGCGCAAGGACGTCCAGAAGGCCTTGGACGAAACGGCGCAGACCTACAAGACCTCGGTCCTGACCGACTACGCGCTGCGCTGAAACCCGGACCGTTCTTCGCGCTCCGCGTGCGATGCGGCGTCCCCCAGAGGGGTGTCGGGACGCAATTTCAATGGAAATCGAACCTCTGATTTCCATTGAAATTGCGGCGGCACGCGGCGTCGGGGCTGTGCTGCGCGCTCCGCGGGCGTGCGGCCGGCGTCGTCGGGGGCGCGTCGGGGGCGAGGACCGGATCCGAATCCACCAACAAAGTTCTGAGGCGGCTTCAATGCGGTTGCGGAATCTCCTGGCGCGGCACTGGTTCGTCTACGCGATGATCTCGCCGGTCGTCGCCGTGCTCGCGCTGCTCGTGGTGTTCCCCCTGCTGCAGGGGTTGTTCTTCTCATTCACCGACATCAACGACACCAACATCGCCAACCCGGTGCTGGACCGCGAGGCGAGCTACGAGTTCGTCGGGCCGGCCAACTACCTGAACGTGCTCTCCGGCGATCCGGCGTACGGCTCGTTCTGGTCGACGCTGGTGCGCACGCTGATCTGGACCTCCGCGTGCGTGGTCTGCCACTACGGGATCGGGCTGGCGCTGGCGCTGCTGCTCAACCGGCGGATGCGGCTGCGCGGGCTGTACCGGGTGCTGCTGATCCTGCCGTGGGCCGTGCCGGTGTTCATCAGCGCGTTCGCCTGGCGGTACCTGTTCAACGCCGAGTACGGGCTGATCAACTGGGCGCTCGAGTCGGTGGGGCTGCCCGCTCAGGTGTGGCTCGGGCAGTCGGACCTGGCGCTGGTGTCGGTGATCGTCGTGAACGTGTGGCTGGGCGTGCCGTTCATGATGGTGGCGCTGCTGGGCGGATTGCAGGCCATCCCGGCGGACCTGTACGAGGCCGCGGAGATGGACGGCGCGTCGCCGTGGCACCGGTTCGTGCACGTGACGCTGCCGGGGCTGAGGCCGGTGTCCGGCGCGGTGGTGCTGCTCGGCGTGATCTGGACGTTCAACATGTTCCCGGTCATCTACCTGATCACCGGGAACAACCCGCACACCAGGATCCTGGTCAGCTACGCCTTCGAGCGTTTCTTCGCCGGCGCGACCCGGGATTACGCGATCGCCTCCACCTACGGCGTGCTGATCCTGTCGGTGCTGCTGGTGTTCGCGACGATCTACCGCCGCGCGATGGCCCGGCGGGGAGAGGTGCTCTGAGATGACCATCGACGCAGCATCGCTGCAGGCGACGTCCGCGGCCGCCGAGCCGGGCCGGGGGCGCCGGAGGTCCACCGCGGCGAGCATCGGCCTGCACTCGGCCCTGATCGTCGCGTCGCTGATCGCGGTGTTCCCGGTGTTCTGGGTGGTGGTGGTCTCGTTCAAGCCGAACGCCAAGGCGATCGAAGCCACCCCGACGCTGTTCAACGAGTCCAGTTTGGACAACTACCGGGACGTGCTCGCCGGCGCCAAGGGCGCGTTCCTGAGCTGGTTCGGCAATTCGGTGCTCATCGCGGCGCTGACGACGGTGCTCGGGGTGCTGCTGGCGGCCACCACCGCCTACGCGGCGAGCCGGTTCCGCTTCCCGGGGCGGCGCTGGCTGCTGCTGTCGTTCCTGGTGGTGCAGATGTTCCCGTTCGCGGTGCTGATCGTGCCGCTCTACAACATCCTGCTGGGCCTGGGCCTGCAGGGCAGCGCGTTCGGGCTGGTGCTGGTGTACTGCAGCACCGCGATCCCGTTCTGCACCTACATGCTGAAGGGCTACTTCGACGGGATCCCCGGCGACATCGACGAAGCGGGCCGGGTGGACGGGCTGTCGCCGTTCGGCGTGTTCTGGCGGCTGGTGCTGCCGCTGGCCAAACCCGGGCTGGCGGTGACGGCGTTCTACTCGTTCATCGTCGCCTGGAGCGAGGTGGCGTTCGCGTCGGCGTTCCTGTCGGCCGGCGACCGGTCGAAGACGCTGGCGGTCGGCCTGCAGGTGTTCGTGCAGCAGAACCGCGCCGAGTGGGGCCACCTCGCGGCCGCGTCGGTGCTGGTGGCGGTGCCCGCGGTGATCGTGTTCTACCTGGTCCAGCGCTTCCTCGTCAGCGGCCTCTCGGCGGGCAGCGTCAAGGGCTGAGCCACCCGGGCGGGGCGCGGGCTCCGGGTGACGGAACGTGGCGCCGGGTGCGGAGCGTGATCGTTTGTCGGGCCTGCGGCCCGATCCGCACTAGGGTGGGTGCATGAACGCGTTCAGCCTCAGCGGCGCATCGATGATCCTGGACGGCGGCCTGGCCACCGAACTGGAAGCACAGGGCCACGACCTGTCCGACGCGCTGTGGTCGGCACGCCTGCTGGCGGACGCGCCGGAGGAGATCGTCGCGGCGCACGCCGCGTTCTTCCGGGCGGGCGCGGAGATCGCGACGACGGCGAGCTACCAGGCGAGCTTCGAAGGGTTCGCCGAGCGCGGCATCGAACGCGCCGACGCGGCGAGGCTGATGCAGCGGAGCGTGGAGCTGGCGCGGCTGGCCGGTGACGTCGAGCCGGGCCGGCACCGCTGGGTGGCGGCGTCGATCGGCCCGTACGGCGCGATGCTCGCCGACGGCTCGGAATACCGGGGCCGCTACGGCCTGACGAAGCGCCAACTGCAGGACTTCCACCGGCCGCGGCTGGAGGTGCTCGCGGAGGTCCGCCCCGACGTCTTCGCGCTGGAGACCGTTCCGGACGTGGACGAGGCGGAAGCGCTGGTGGACGCGATCGACGGCTTGGACGTCCCGGCCTGGCTGTCGTTCACCATCAGCGGCGACCGGACCCGTGCGGGCCAGCCGCTGGCGGAGGCGTTCGCCGTGGCGGCGGGCAGCGACGCGATCATCGCCGTCGGCGTCAACTGCTCGGCGCCGGACGACGTGCTGCCCGCGATCGAGATCGCCCGGGCCGCAACGGAAAAGCCGATCGTCGTCTACCCCAACAGCGGCGAGGGCTGGGATGCGCAGCGGCGCGCGTGGACCGGCCGCGCCCGGCTGTCGGCCGAGGAGGCCCGCGGCTGGCGCGCGGCGGGCGCCCAGGTGATCGGCGGCTGCTGCCGGGTGCGCCCGGAGGACATCGCGGCCGTGGCGGACGCGCTGGTTGATCCGGCCGACTGAGCCGGCGCTGGGCCGATCGCCATCCCCGCCAAACATTTACCGGACAGTTCAACGGCAAGTTCTTTTCCGACATGCCGGATCTGCGGTGCAATGCGTTATCCGTTCGTCGGCGAAAGGACGCGCATGCGCCGGATGACGAAGCTCGCGGGGGCGGCAGCCGGGGCCGCGCTGCTACTGCTGGGCGCCGCCCAGACGACCGCGACCAGCGAGCCCCTGGCGATAGCCGGGAAGACGATCTTCACGAAGGGCGAGGGCGGCTACAACTGCTTCCGCATCCCGGCCCTGGTGCGCACGCAGGACCGGAGCACGCTGCTGGCGTTCGCGGAGGGCCGCCACAACAACTGCGACGACACCGGCGACATCGACGTGGTGCTCAAGCGCTCGACGGACGACGGGGAGACGTGGCGGCCGCTGGAGCTGGTCACCGACGGCGCGGGCGACACCCGCGGCAACCCGGTGCCGATCGTGGACCGAGCCACCGGCCGGATCTCGTTGCTGACGACGCACAACCCGGGCCCGCAGTGCAACGGCAACGGCTGCAACCGGACGCCGTTCCTGCAGCACAGCACCAACCCGCAGGGTACACAGTGGACGAAGCCGGTGGCCCAGCCGCAGCTGACGAAGCCGGAGTGGAACACCTGGTACGCCACCGGTCCGGGCCACGGCCTGCAGATGACCCGGGGCGAGCACGTGAACCGCATGGTGGCGGGCATCAACTTCGAGGGCGAGGGCGGCGTGAAGGGCGCCGGGATCGTCTACAGCGACGACGGCGGGACCAACTGGCGGCTCGGCGCGCTGGACGACCGGACCGGCAAGGCCGTCAAGCCGCAGGAGCTGAGCCTGCTGGAAACGGTCGACGCCGAGATCTACGCGGCGGCCCGCAACCAGGACAACTCCGGGACGACGATCGCCGAGGGCAACCGGGCGCACGCGGTCAGCGCGGACGGCGGGGCGACGTTCCGCGCGCCGTTCGAGGTCGTGCCGCAGCTGAAGGGCCCGGTCGTGCAGGGCTCGGTGGTGCGCCTGCGCGCGACGACGGCGGGCGACCCGCGCAACCTGATCCTGTTCTCCGGGCCGTACAACACGAATCCGGACATGGACCACCGCCGCCACACGATGCGCATCCGCACGTCGTCGGACGAGGGCGCGACCTGGCAGGAGGTGGGCACGGTCGTGGACGCGACCTGGTCGGCCTACTCGGACCTGATCAACCTGGGCGGCGGCTGGGCCGGCCTGCTCTACGAGGCGGGCTCGCCGAGCTCCGGCGACGCGAACCAGACGATCCGCTACGCGAGGTTCAGCGAGAACGACCTGGCGCGCTGAGAATCCGTTGGCACGGCTCGGTGGTGGCCGTCCATCGTCCGCGACGGCCATCCCGTCCCGGAGATCCGGGAGTGGTTGCGCCAGGCGAGTTTCCGGGACGTCGAGGCCCGCTGACCGCCGACCACGACCGGCCCCCGCCGGAGTCACGAACGCGGGGCGCCTTCGCAGGCGCCCCGCATCCACTGCGGACATATCGGCCGGGACTGCACCAGGGGCTCGGGAAGATCAGCCGAGCTTCGCGCCCGCGTGCAACGCGACACCGGAGTTGGCGGCGACGGTGGCGGTGAACTTGCCGTCCCCGCCGACCTCCACCGCATCGCCGGTGCACGACCCGCCGGAGAGCTCGCCGGTCATCACGTTGCAGTAGGTCCCCGCCGGCAGCGACGTCTGGAAGGCCTGCGACAGCTCGCCGCCTTCCCGGTTGATCACGACGAACCCGGCGTCCCCGCGCCCGAACGCGATCTGCCCGTTGCCGTTGTCCCACCAGCCGGTGAGCTCCTCGCCCTGCACCGCGGCGTGGAACCCGGCCATCCCCGCGATGATGGCGCGCCGGTGCTCGCACACCCACGCCGAGTTGTCGCAACTGGCGGCCTCGGTCGTGCCGTCCGCTGCGGCGGGCGGACCGGCGTCGGGGTTGTCGAAGGCGAAGCTGGAGATCAGCTGCGGCGTCCCGTACGGATAGGCCAGCTCGAACGCGACGGCCAGGTCGTAGGTGACGCCGTCCTTGTAGGTCAGCGTCGGCGAGCTGCGCTGCGTGTCGTGGTTGTCGATGAAGACCACGGCCTGCTCGCTCGGCAGCGGCATCTGGTCCGGCAGGTTCGCCAGCCCGGCCAGCGAACCGTTCTTGAACGCGTTGGCGACCGTGCCGTAGTAGGCGAATTCGGTGACGTCGCCGTTGCCGGCGTACTCCCCCGCCGTCGTCGTGCCGTCCGCGATCACCTCCTGGAAGACGTACGGCTTGGCGCCCGTCCCCGGCACGTTCTGCAGAGCCCCGAAGATCGCGCCGACGTCCTCCGGCGGCATGTGCTTGACGCCGTCCACCCGGAACCCGGAAACGCCCAGGCCCACCAGGTCGTTGAGGTAGGCGATCTCGGTGTTGCGCACGTATTCGGACTCGGTCGCGAGGTCGGCCAGCCCGACGAGCTCGCAGTTGCGCACCTCCCACTTGTCGTTGTAGTTGGCGATGTCCCGGCGGCAGCCGTGGAAGTCGGCGTCCGAGTAGACGCCCGGGTAGTCGTACTTCGAGTAGGACGAGCCGCCGCTGCCCGGCCCGCTGCCGGCCGATCCGGTGCCGCTCATGTGGTTGACCACGGCATCGGCGTAGATCTGCACGCCCGCGGCGTTGCAGGTCTGCACCATCGCGGCGAACTGCTCCCGGTTGCCGCGCCGGGACTGCAGCTGGTAGCTCACCGGCTGGTAGTCCTGGTACCAGGGGTGGCCCGCGTCGGCGAGCACGACGTGCTCCTGCGGCGGCGACACCTGCACCGCGCCGAATCCCTTGGGGCCCAGGAAACTCGTGCACTCCTGCGCGATGGAATCCCACGGCCACTGGAACATCTGGATGATCGGCCCGCGCACCGGCGCGGCGGCGGGCTCCGCCGGCAGGCCCGCCGCGGCGGGCACCAGGGCCGTGCCGCCGAGCACCGCGGCCAGCAGCAACAACGGCATTCGCATGACAACCTCCTCTGCGTCGAGTGGGTCGCCTACGATCACATTTTCTTGCAGATGTTAAGTCAATACACCATCTGCACCAGCATTCACCTGCTCAAATCCTTGCAAATTATTGCAAGAGATCTCCACAGATCCGATGTGGACACGCGACGGATCGATCCTGGTCAATGCAACGCGAGGGGAGCATCGTTTCCGCAGGTGATCGCCCGCGAGCGTTTCGGGGCGCTATGGCGACCCACAACACTCACGACCCCTGATCAGGCAAAACGTCATCCAGCGGCGAACCGGAAGCACCGGGTGACCGTCCGTGCACCGAGCGCAGCGCCGTGCCCGGCCCGGCCGCGCACCGGGCACGCGGCGGACAATGGCGGCATGCGCGAAGTGGAGATCCGGGACGACATGATCCGGCTCGGACAGCTGTTGAAGCTGGCGGGCCTCGTCGAGCACGGAGCGGAGGCGAAGGAGCTGCTGGAGGACGGCCAGGTCGAGGTCAACGGCGCGGTCGAGACCCGTCGCGGCAAGCAGCTGGTCGAGGGCGACGAGGTGGTCCTCGGCGGCGAGGTCGTCCGGGTCGTCACCCGCTGACGGCCGCCACCGCAGGCGGAAGGGCGCCTTCGCCGAGCTTCGGCGAAGGCGCCCTTCGCTCATCAGGTCACAGCGCCTCGTGCACGATGCGGCCGCCGACGATGGTGCAGGCCACCCCGAGATCCGGCAGCTCGTCCGGGGCGCAGGTGAGCGGGTCGCCGTCGAAGACGGCCAGGTCCGCCCGCATGCCCACCCGGACGCGCCCGGCCACGTCCTCCTCGCCGGCGCCGTAGGCCGCCTCGGTGGTGTACCCGGCGAGCACCTGCTGCGCGGAAAGTGCCTGGCCGGGCAGCACGGGCGCCCGGTCCGGCTCGGCGACCGGGCGGCGCAGCCGAGCGCCCGCCATGATCACCCGCGGGTCGAAGGCCGCGATGGGCCAGTCCGAGCCGAGCGCGACGTGGCCGCCCGCGGCGAGGATGTCGCGATATCGCCACGCCCGCCCACAGCGCTCCGCGCCGATGCGCGTCGACCAGTTGTCCGTGTGGTCGGGCAGCGTCCAGTCCATGTGGGTCGGCTGCATGGAAGCGACCACGTCGAGCTCGCCGAACCGCGCGACGTCGCGGTCCTGGAGCAGCTCGACGTGCTCGATGCGGTGCCGCCCGCCGCGGACCGGCCCGACCTGCTCGTAGGTGTCGAGCGCGAAGGAAACCGCCCGGTCGCCGATCGCGTGCGTCCAGCACGGCAAGCCGTGCGCGACGACCCGGCGCACGGCTTCGGCGTACTCCCCCGGCTCCCGCCACACCGGCGCGGTGCCCTCGCCGCGCGAGTCGGGGTGGCACAGCCAGGCGCTGCCGCCGTCGATGGTGCCGTCGAGGATGAACTTCACCGCCGAGGTGCGCCACATCCGGCCGGGCCGGTCGTGCAGCGAGCGGACGATGTCGAGCGTGTCGGCGATCGTCCCCGGCAGGCTCCACGGCGCGAGGATGGTCCGCACGGTGAGCTCGTCGCGCTCGTCGAGCAGCTCGAACACCTTGTCGGTGCCCGGCCAGAACGCCAGGTCCAGCATGTGCGCGCCGGTGATGCCGACGGCGTTCTGCGCGCGGTGCAGATCGGCCACCCGCCGGGCGAGCTCGTCGATCTCCAGCTGCGGCACAGCGGCGCTGCCGAGCATGACCGCCGAGGTCTCGTGCAGCTCGCCGGTCGGCGTGCCGTCCGGATCGACCACTACCGCCGAGCGGTCGGCGAACTCCACCGCGCCGGTGATCCCGGCCCGCTGCAGGCCGTTGGTGTTCATCAGCGCGGTGTGCGCGTCGATCAGCGTGAGCATCGCCGGGTGGTCGCCGATCGCGTCGTCGATGTGCCTGCGGTGCAGCCAGTCCGGGACGAAGGCGTTGTACTCCAGGCCGTATCCGATCAGCCATTCGCCGCTGCCGAGCCGGGCGCTCTCCGCGCGGAGTTTCGCCCGCAGCTCGGCCAGATCCACCACGCCGGTCAGGTCGAGGCCCCGCATGTCCGCGACGCCGTGCACCGGGTGCTGGTGGGAGTCGACCAGCCCCGGCGTCACGGTCCGCCCGGTTCCGTCGATCACTTGCGTGCGCCGTCCGATGTGGTCGGTGACGTCATCGCCGACGACGCAGATGCGACCGTCCCGCACCGCGACGGCGCTCGCCCGCGTTCCGTCCATCGTGGCCACTCGGGCGCCGGTGATGACGAGGTCCGCGATGGTCAAGATGCACTCCGATCCGCGAAAGCACTGCTGACGACAACCCGGTCGCGCGGCTTGGCGACCGCGAAGTAGACCAGTCCGATGAGGATGATCAACGCGGTGCCCAGCGGCGCGGCCCAAACCTGGTACCACGGCGCGCCCGGCGGCGCGAGCAGCTCGCGCGGCCAGGTGATGTTGACGAACTCGAACGCCAGCCAGATCACCGCGCCGAAGTTCAGCGCGGTGCCCAGCCTGCCCAGCCGGACGCGCCCGCCCGGCAACCAGGCCCCGCGCAGCCGCGCCACCAGCGCGGCGGCGGCGACCATCAGGAACGTCAGGTAGAAGGCGGAGGTGCCGAAGGTGATGACGCTGCCGATGGCGGCGCTGTTGAGCGCCAGCAGCAGGCCCACGCAGGCCACCACGGTCACCGCGACCGCGCCGCCGACCGGCGCCTGGTTCCGGCTGACCTTCCGCAGGAACTTCGACATCGGCAGCACGCCGTCGCGCGCGACGGAGTACAGCGCCCGCGCCGTCGCGCCCTGCGCCGCCATGCCGCAGGCCAGGAACGCGATCAGCAACACGAGAACGAACGGCTTCGCGGTCCAGTCGCCGAAGGACGCGACGACGGCGGTGGTCACCGGGTCCAGGTCGGCGCCGGCCACGACGCTCGCGGGGTCGGGGTGCGCGAGCACGACCGCGAAGGCGTTGAGGATGACCAGCCCGCCCACGCTCAGCAGCGCGATCCAGATCGCGCGCGGCACGTGCCGGGTCGCGTTGCGGGTTTCCTCCGAGGTCGACACGCACGCGTCGAACCCGATGAACGCCCAGCCGCCGACGGCCAGCGCCGCGACGAACGCGGCGAAGCCCGACCCGCCGAACAGCTCCTCGGTGCCGAACCCGTCGGTGAGGATGGACCACGGCTGCGACCGGAACGCCAGCAGCAGCGCGATGCCGACCAGCACCGACGCGATGGCCTCCGCGACGACGCCGACCGCCAGCGCGCGGCGCAGCACGTCGACGCCGAGCATGTTGACCAGCGAGCACACCACTACGAACACCGCCGCCGCGACGACCAGCTGGTTCGGCGTCGGGACGACGCCGACGAGGGTGAACACCCAGGGAGAGGCGAGGTAGGCGATCGTGGTGTTGGCGAGCAGGCTGGAGCACAACGAGATCCAGCCGGTCAGCCAGGCGTAGGACGGGCCGAGCAGCCGCCGGGTCCACTGGTAGGCGCCGCCGGAGATCGGGAATTCCGAGGAGAGCTCGGCGTAGAGCGCCAGCAGCAGGCATTGCCCGGCCAGGCAGACCGGCAGCGCCCACACCCAGCGGGGCCCGGCGATCGTCGCGCCGACCAGCACCACCGCGTAGAGCCCGACGACCGGGGAGATCGTCGCGAAGCCCATCATGACGTTGCCGAGGACGCCGAGCCCGCGGCGGAGCTCGGGTTCGTAGCCGAGCTCGCGCAACCGCGCGGAATCGGCGTCGGCGTCCGGATCTTGCTGCGGTGTCGGGGAATTCATGCCTGCGTCCTCCCTCGGACGGGCGCACCTAACTAAGTTAGGCAGGGACTGCAGACGTCCACCGGACCGTTTGGGAAGACCGCGGAACCGAGGATCCGACCGGCGCGACCCACCCGATCAACCGCCCGGATCCGGCCGCACAGGTTCGGGGAAAATGACCGCGACGACTCGAGGAGGAGCTGGTGACCCAGAGGAAGCGCGGCGCGCTGACCCGGCAGGACATCGGCATCGCCGCGCTCGCGGTGATCGACGAGGAAGGCGCCGAGGCGCTGACCGTCCGGCGCATCGCGGCGAGACTCGGAGTCCAGGCCCCGTCCCTGTACACGCACGTCGACGGCAAGGACGACATCCTCGAACTGGTCACCGAGATCATCGTCGCGGACATCCCGCCATCGGACCTGCGCCCGCAGGACTGGCGCGGCGGCCTGCTGCACTGGGCGACCGGCTACCGGACGGCGTTCGCCAAGCACCCGAACGCGGTGGCGATCATCGCCCGCCGCGCGGTGACGATCAGCGATTCGCGAAAGGCCTACGACGACGTGATCGAGATGCTCACCGCCGTGGGCTGGACCCACGCGGCCGCGCTGCGCGTGGCCTTCGGCATCGACTACGTGGTCCTCGGCTCGATCCTCGCGCCGTTCTCCCCCGGCTTCGACCAACCGCCCGGCGACGAGTACCCGGCCCTGCGCACCGCGGTCCGCGCCGTCGACGCGGCGCAGGTCGACGCCGAAGCGTTCCGGGACGCCATCACGGCCTACATCGCGGGCCTGCCCGAACCCGCGTGACCGGCGGTGCGGGCTGGGACGATGGCGGCATGAACGAGGAAGTCATCCCGATCCTCCGCGTCGCGGATGCCGCCGCCGCGGTCGCCTGGTACGAGCGGCTGGGCTTCGCCGCGCAGTGGGAACACCGCTTCGAACCCGGGCTGCCCGCCTTCGTCGAGGTGGCCCGCGGCGCGTTGAAGCTGTTCCTGTCCGAGCACGAGGGCGACGCCCGCCCCGACACGCTGGTGTACCTCCGCGTCCGCGACCTGGATGCCATCGCGGACGCGTTCGGCGTCCAGATCGAGCACGCCGACTGGGGGCGCGAGATCGAACTGCACGATCCCGACGGCAACCGGCTGCGGGTGGGCGCGCCGCCGGCATGAGCCCGGACAGCAAGGAGGCCGGTGCCCGCGGGCACCGGCCTCATGCCAGATCGGCTTGCTCGATCAGTGGAACGAGTCGCCGCAGGCGCACGACCCGCCGGCGTTCGGGTTGTCGATGGTGAAGCCCTGCTTCTCGATCGAGTCGACGAAGTCGATCACAGCGCCCTGCAGGTAGGGAGCGCTCATCCGGTCGACGACCACGCCCAGGCCCTCGAAGTCGCGCCGGACGTCGCCGTCGAGGCTCCGCTCGTCGAAGAAGAGCTGGTAGCGCAGGCCCGCGCAACCGCCGGGCTGCACGGCGATGCGCAGGTGCATGTCGTCGCGGCCCTCCTGCTCCAGCAGGGCCTTGGCCTTGTGAGCAGCCGAGTCGGTCAACGTGACACCGTGGGCGGGCGCCTCGCTCTCGGTCGTGGTGTTCGGGGCGGTCATGGACTCTCCCTAGAGGTCTCGCTCATCCGATTCCGGCGTGAGGTGCAACCCCACCCGGGCTCGGGCTATTCCCACGGGCGCCGCCCGGGGGAGCTGTGTCTTGTCTCCTCCGCCCATGGTGGCACAGCCACCCGCCTAGCTGGTGTGATGTGGCCGCCCGATGTCTGTTCCGCCGCAGGTGTCCGGTCTGCTGCAGCCCCGGCAGTGGCGTCGAATACCCTGTTGGAGTGAGGTTCCTTCGCCGTAACAGCGCTGAGCAGACCGCCACCACCGAGTCCGACACCGAGACCGGTCCGGCTGCGGCGGAGCATGCCCCCAATCACACCCCCAAGAAGGGGAAGCCGACGCCGAAGCGCCGGGAAGCGGAAGGCAAGCGACGTGGCCCGGTCCCGCCGCCGCCGAAGACCCAGCGCGAGGCGGTCAAGCGGGCACGCGGCAACAAGGACGAGCGCCGCCAGGCGGCGAAGGAACGCCGCGAGCGGATGATGCAGGGCGACGACCGCTACCTGATGCCCCGCGACAAGGGCCCGGTGCGCGCGTACGTCCGCGACCTCGTCGACACCCGGCGGCACCTGATGGGCCTGTTCATGCCGCTGGTGCTGATCGTGTTCGCCACCACGCTGGCGCAGAACCTGGTGGTCCAGCAGTACGCGACGCTGTTCTGCATGGTGCTGCTGGTGATGATGGTCGTCGAGGGCACCCTGCTCGGCCGCTACGTGAACAAGCGGGTGCGCGCGAAGTTCCCGGACGCCAAGGACCGCCCGTTCTCCCTGGGCTGGTACGCCTTCACCCGGGCGATGCAGATCCGCAAGCTCCGGGTCCCCCGCCCCCGCTACACCCCCAAGGACATCGCCAAGATCGCCTGATCCCGGCACTTCCGCGGGCGCCGCACCCGGCCGGGGCGAATCGATCTTCCACGTCCGGTTCCGGGTAGCGTCGCGGCGACGTCGTAGGCACGGGGACCGGAGGTTTTCCTGGTGGGTGGGCGCACTCTGGTGCTCGGTGGGGCTCGGTCCGGCAAGTCCGCGCATGCCGAGGGATTGGTGCCGGCCGCTGCGCCCGTCACCTACGTCGCCACCGCGCGGCGGGATCCGGAGGACCTCGAGTGGGCCGAGCGGATCGCCTCGCACGTCGCCCGCCGGCCCGACACCTGGCGGACCGTCGAGGCCGGGGACGCCGATGCACTGCTGCACGCGCTGACCGGGGCATCCCCCGGAGCGACGGTGCTGGTCGATGACCTGGCCACCTGGCTGACCGGGGTGCTCGACGACGCCGGTGCGTGGGATCGGGATCCGGCCGCGCTCGACGTCGTGGCCGGGCACTGCGCCGCGCTCGTCGAGGCCGTCGCCCGGTGTTGCGCGCGGGTCGTGCTCGTTTCCGCCGAGGTCGGCCTCGGGGTCGTTCCCGCGACCAGGTCTGGAAGGCTGTTCCGGGACGAACTCGGCTCGCTCAACGCCCGGCTGGCCGAGGTTTGCGACGAGGTCGTCCTGCTCGTCGCCGGGCTCCCGCTCCGGCTGCGCTGATTCAACGGAGGTTTTCGCTTGTCCACCGACGACCAGAACCAGTCCGGCCCGATCGGGTTCCCGGCGGTACCGGCGCCCGACGAGCAGGCCCGCCGGCAGGCTGTCGCCCGGCACGAGCAGCTCACCAAGCCCGCCGGCTCGCTGGGGCGGTTGGAGGAACTCGGCGTCTGGGTGGCGGCCCGGCAGGGCGCGTGCCCGCCGCGCCCGTTCGCCCGCCCCCGCGTGATCGTCTTCGCCGGGGACCACGGCATCGCGGCGCACGGCGTCTCGGCCTACCCCAGCGACGTGACCGGCCAGATGGTCGGCAACTTCCTCAGCGGCGGCGCGGCGGTCAACGCGCTGGCCGCCGGGTCCGGCGCGACGGTGCGCGTGGTGGACATGGCGGTCAACACCGACACACCTCCGGTGGTCAGCGCGCACAAGGTGCGGCGCGGGTCGGGCTCGATCGACCGGGAGGACGCCCTCACCGCCGCCGAGGTGGACGCCGCGATCAACGCCGGGCGCACCATCGCCGACGAGGAGATCGACTCCGGCGCCGACCTGCTCATCGCCGGGGACATGGGCATCGGCAACACCACCCCGGCCGCGGTGCTGATCTCCGCGCTCACCGGGACCGAGCCGGTGGCGGTCGTCGGCCGCGGCACCGGCATCGACGACAACGCCTGGATGCGCAAGACCGCCGCGATCCGCGACGCGCTGCGCCGTGCCAGGAAGGTGCTCCACGACCCGGTGGCGCTGCTGCGGACCTCCAGCGGCGCCGACATCGCCGCGCTGGCCGGATTCCTCGCGCAGGCGGCGGTGCGGCGCACGCCGGTGCTGCTGGACGGCGTCGTGGTGGGCGCGGCGGCGCTGGTCGCCGAGGAGCTCGCGCCCGGCGCCCGGCAGTGGTGGCTCGCCGGGCACCGCTCCGCCGAACCGGGCGGGCCGCTGGTGCTCGACCACCTCGACCTCACCCCGATCCTCGACCTGCAGATGCGGCTCGGCGAAGGTTCCGGGGCGCTCACCGCGCTGCCGGTGGTCACCGCCGCGGTGCGGGTGCTGCGGGAAATGGCCACCTTCGCCGAGGCCGGCGTCGTCGGTCCGACCGAGGCCGAGGCCACCGGCCCGACGGTGTGACGGTGCTGGACGGCCTGCGCCTGGCGGTGTCGTGGCTGAGCGTGCTGCCGGTGCCCGCGCAGCGCGTCGACGACCGCACCTGCCGCCAGGCGATCTCCTTCGCTCCGCTCGTCGGCGCGCTGGTCGGCGCCTTCGGCGCCGCCGTGCTCTGGGCGCTGACCGCGCTCGGCGCTCCCCCGCTGCTGGCCGGGCTGCTCACCGTCGGCGTCCTGGTGCTGGTCACGCGGGGCATGCACGTGGACGGCCTGGCGGACACGGTGGACGGTCTCGGTTGCTACGGGCCGCCGGAGCGCGCGCTGACCGTGATGCGCGACGGCGGGGCCGGACCGTTCGCGGTGGTCGCGCTGATCCTCGTCCTCGGCGTCCAGGCGGCCAGCCTCGCCGAGCTGGCGAATGCGCCGCTGACGCTCGTCCTGGCCTGCGCGGTCGGCCGCGCCGGATTCGTGCTGTGCTGCCGGACCGGCGTGCCTGCCGCGCGCCCGGAAGGCATGGGGGCGCTCGTGGCGGGCAGCCAACCGACGTGGCTCGTCGCCGCCTGGTGGCTCGCGCTGCTCGCGGTGGCCACTGTCGGCTTCGGCTGGCACGCGGCCCTCGCCGTGGTCCTCGCCGCGGCCCTGCTGCTCGCCTTCACCTGGCACACCCGGCGCCGTTTCGGCGGAATCACCGGAGACGTCCTGGGCGCCGCCTCCGAACTCGCGACCACCACAGTCCTCGCCACCACGGCGGTCCTCGCCACCACGGCCATCGCCTGACCGCAATTTCCATTGAAATCGAAGGTTCGATTTCAATGGAAATTGCGGACCTTCGGCGTGCCGGCCACCCGACACGCCGAAGGTTGTGGACAACTCCCGCAATTTCAATGGAAATTGCGGACCTGGGCCGTCAGCCGAGCTTGGTCATCCAGCCGTGGGTGTCGGCGACCGTGCCGTGCTGGATGCCGGTGAGGCGCTCGCGCAGCTTCATCGTCACCTCTCCCGGCTTGCCGTCGGCGACGGTGAACTCGCCGTCGCGGTGCTTGACGTGGCCGACCGGGGTGATCACCGCGGCGGTGCCGCAGGCGAAGACCTCGGTGAGCTCACCGGTCGCGGCCTTCTTCTCCCACTCCTCGACGGTGACCTTCCGCTCCTCCACCTGCATGCCGAGCTCCTTGCCCAGCTCCAGCAGCGACGAGCGGGTCACGCCGGGCAGCAGGCTGCCGCTGAGCGCCGGGGTCACCAGGCGGGCGTCCGAACCCGAGCCGAACACGAAGAACAGGTTCATGCCGCCCATTTCCTCGACGACGTGCCGCTCGCACGCGTCGAGCCACACCACCTGGTCGCAGCCCTTCTCCACGGCTTCGGCCTGCGCGGCGAACGACGCCGCGTAGTTGCCCGCGAACTTCGCCGCACCGGTGCCGCCGGGGGCCGCGCGCACGTACTCGTGGCTCAACCACACGGTGACCGGCTTGATGCCGCCGGCGAAGTACGAGCCGGCCGGGGAGGCGATCACCGCGTAGAGGTAGGCGTTGGCCGGGTTGTTGACCCCGAGGCCGATCTCGGTGGAGATCATGAACGGCCGCAGGTAGAGCGAGCTCTCCTCGGCGCTCGGCACCCAGGCGCCGTCCACCGCGATCAGCTCGCGCAGCGACTCGACGAACAGCTCCTCGGGCAGCTGGGCCATCGCGATCCGCTGCGCCGAACGCTGGAACCGCCGCGCGTTCGCGTCGGGCCGGAACGCCGCGATCGAACCGTCGGGCTGGCGGTACGCCTTGAGCCCCTCGAAGATCGCCTGCGCGTAGTGCAGGACCGAGGTCGCCGGGTCGAGCTGCAGCGAGTGGTAGGGCTCCACGGCAGCGTCGTGCCAGCCGCGTTCCTCGGACCACTTGATGGTCACCATGTGGTCGGTGAAGTACCGTCCGAATCCCGGATTCGCCAATACTTCCGCGCGGCGCTCGTCGCTGGCCGGTTGCGGGTTGGGGGTCCGGGTGAACGACAGTGCTCCAGTCATGCGCGTACCGTATCGCGCGCCTCGGAGCAGTGGAAACCCGATCTACGGAACTTGGTCGTCCAAATATCCGTCGTCCGCTTACTCAACGCTGAAGGAACGCCACAGTTCGTGACGCGAGGCGGTGGAGCCGGACCGGCCGACGCCTATGATGTGACCATGACGCACGCCCAGAACACCCCGGTCCCGGCGGGGCCCACGACGACGTCGCAAGACGCGCTGGCCGCCACCCTGGCGGCGCTGCTGCCGCTGGGCGGCGGCATGCTGGTGATGCTCGGCTACTCGTGGCTCGACATCTTCGGCTTGATCCTGGGCGTCGCCGGAGCGGCCGGCTGGGCCTTCTGGTGGCGCAACAAGCACAAGACGTTCTTCCCGAAGGACCTGCGCGGCGGCTCGGTCGGCGGGATCGGCGCCCTGGTCGCCGTCATCGGCATCCTGCTGTTCATCTCGCTCTGACACCGCGGGCCGGGTGCTTTTCCGGGGCGACCCGGAAGGCACCCGGCCCCGGTGCATCAGGCGATCAGCAGTCCCTCCGGGAGGGACGGAAGTGCCCACTTCGGATCGGGCGTGGCGTCGCAGTAGGTCCCGTCGAACGGGAACCGGCCCGCCTCGGCCAACGCGATCATGTGCTCACCCTCCGACCGCAGCCGGTCCAGGTGCTGCTCGTCGAACCGGCCGGCGGCCAGCGCGTCGGCCAACTCGTGTTCGTCCTTCCAGGACCAGCACCCGTCGGGGAACACCTCGACGTCGAGCACGCCGTCGACGCGCCGGACGCCGGTGGCGTCCCGACCCAACGGCACTTCGAGGTTGACGTACCAGTTGCGGAAGGTGCCGTCCGGCTCGAAGAACCACCAGACCGACGCCCAGCGGTGCTCGTACACCAGGCGCAGCGTCGAAGTGCCGCGCCAGGTCGACCTGGCCGGCACCCGCGGTCCGTTGAAGCGCTCGGCCAACGGCATCTGGCGCGGCGAGCGGCCGTCGGGGGAGGTGGTGACCCGGATCGGCGTCCCGTCCAGGACCCAGCAGAGCAGGTGGGCACCGTCGTCCTCGACCACCCGTGCCGGGTGGACGGTGCCGAGCGAACCGTCCAGCCGCCAGAAGTTGTAGTGGACTTCGTCGCCGGGCGCCCACTTGTGCGATTCGGTGGTGGATTTCAGGGAAATGTTGGCAACACTCGTCTTGAGCATGACCCGCCTCATCTCCAGCGACGGGACACACCTCCCGTCGCCAAAGGACCGACAACAACGACAACAAGCGTCGCAAGCATCGCAGAAATCGGCATGCTCATAGCCAGTACGACCGAGAGCCCCATCCCCAGGCACGCCCCGCGCATCGGCCAGGTCCCGCCGTCCGTCAGCAGCAGCCGGGCACCGGCGTTCGCGAAGGCGTAGTGCACGAGCAGGCAACAGGCCGCGAACGCCATCGCCGGAATGGGCTCCACCAGCAGTGCAACCGCCGCTGCGGCGACGCCGGCGACCAAGTCCAGCACGTATGGCGTTCCGGCGCTGCCGGTGCGTCCCAAGAGGCTCGGCAGGTCTCGGTCGTGCACGAGGGCCAGCGCCGTCCCGCGGAACGACTCCAGCGCGCCAAGCAGCACCGGCAGCAGCGCCACCGCCGCGCCGACGCCGACCAGCGGCGCGAGATCGGCGGCCGCGGCGGCGGTCAGCACCTCGCGGATCGGCATCGGCGACAACGCCAGCCGCGACCAGCCCAGCTGGTGGACCAGTGCAGCGGTCACCGCCGACAGCACCACGACGAGCGCGACCAGCGAGATCACGAGGCCGCGCTTCATCGACGACCAGGCGAACCGGTCCTGCTCGGCGGCGGGCGCGGTCAACCGCTCGAAGCCGAGGAACGCGAAGAACAGCACCGCGGCGGCACCGATGATGCCCACCGCGCTGTCGGACAGCGGGCGCCCGGCCGGGATCGGCGGCACGGGTTCGATCGCGAAGCAGGTGACCACCACGAGCCCGAGCACCGCGACGGTCAGCGCGAGCCAGATCCAGGCGGCCGCGCCCCGGATACGCAGCCCCGCCGTCGCCGAGAGCACGACCAGCAGCAGCGCCGCCGCGGCGACCTGCGGCGCGGCCGAGGGCAGGAAGAAGTCGCCCAGCACCCGTGCGATCGCGGCCATCCCGGCGACCTGTCCGGCCAGGTACGCGCTGGCCCCGACCCGCGACGGCACCACGCCCACCCGGGCCCGCACGCACACGTAAGCCGCGCCTGGCACGCGGTAGGCCTCGGACTGGTACGCGGTCGACGACGCCGAACACACGACGGCCGCCAGCGCGATCAGCAGCCCGAACGGCAGCCACGGCCCGGCCGCGGCGGCCGCGGGCGACGGTCCCACGAACACCCCGGCACCGAGCATCCCGCCGAGCGCGAGCGGGACCGCACCGGCACCGGATGCGAGCCGGCCGGCCGATTCAACCTGTTGGGCCACGGGACCACCCTTACAGACGAACACCGATGCGTGCAGCCGCCTGTCGGCTGACGCGAGGGCAGTCACGACCGGGGGGTGCCCGAGCGCACCGCAACGCCGACCGATGTCCTGGTCTGATTCCCGGTTGCCGAGCGTTCTAGAGTGCGAAGAGCTTTGCTGACACCGCAGCGTTGATGCGTTACCCGGAGGATGACCACGTGACGACCCCGAAACTCGCCCTCACCGACACGGCGGTGGCCAAGCTGACCGCGGACGCGCTCGTCGTCGGAACCGTCCAGGGCACCGACGGCCTGCAGCTCGCGCCCGGCACCGATCAGGTCGCCGCCGCGTACGACGGAGACCTGGCGAAGGTCCTCGTCTCGCTGGGCGCGACCGGCAAGGCGGACGAGGTCGTCAAGCTGCCCGCGGGCGGCAAGCTGCGCGCCGGCATCCTGGTCGCGGTCGGGCTGGGCAAGCCCGCGGCCAACGGCGGGGTTTCCGGCGAGGCGGTGCGCCGGGCGTCCGGTGCCGCGGCCCGCACGCTCGGCGGCGTCGAGCACGCCGCCACCACGCTGTCCGCTGTGGACCTCTCGGCCGCCGTGCAGGGCACGGTGATGGGCGCCTACGGCTACACCGCGTACAAGTCGCAGTCGGGCGACGCCCCGGTGTCCAAGGTGGACTTCCTGGTCGCCGACGCCAAGGCGGACGGGAACGTGCACGCGCTGAAGGGCGCCACCGCGATCGGCGAGGCCGTCAACACCGCCCGCGACTTCATCAACACCCCGCCCAACGACCTGTTCCCGGCGTCCTTCGCCGAGCGCGCCGCCGAGCTGGGGCGCTCCGCCGGCCTCGAGGTCGAGGTGCTCGACGACAACGCGCTGCGCAAGCAGGGCTTCGGCGGCATCCTCGGCGTCGGCGCCGGTTCCTCCCGCCCGCCGCGCCTGGTGCGGCTGCGGCACAAGGGCCCGAAGGCCGCCAAGAAGGTCGCGCTGATCGGCAAGGGCATCACCTTCGACACCGGCGGCATCTCGTTGAAGCCCGCCGCGAACATGGAGGAGATGACCTCGGACATGTCCGGGGCCGCCGCGGTGATCGCCACCATGCTGCTGGCCGCCCGGCTCAACTACCCGCTGGACATCACCGCGACCGTGCCGATGGCCGAGAACATGCCGTCGGGCACGGCGTACCGCCCGGGCGACGTGCTGACCATGTACGGCGGCAAGACCGTCGAGGTGCTCAACACCGACGCCGAGGGCCGGCTGATCCTGGTCGACGCCATCACGCGCGCCTGCGAGGACGAGCCGGACTACCTGATCGAGACGTCCACGCTGACCGGCGCGCAGGTGGTGGCGCTGGGCAAGCGCACGCCCGGCGTGATGGGCAGCGAGGACTTCCGGGACCGGGTGGCGCGGCTGTCGCAGGCCGTCGGCGAGGGCGGCTGGCCGATGCCGCTGCCGGAGGAGCTGCGCGGCGACCTGGACTCCAAGCTCGCCGACCTGGCGAACATCACCGGGCACCGCTGGGGCGGCATGCTCGCCGCGGGCATCTTCCTCGAGGAGTTCGTCGCCGACGGCGTGCAGTGGACGCACCTGGACATCGCGGGCCCGTCGTACAACACGAACTCGCCGTGGGGCTACACGCCCAAGGGCGGCACGGGCGTCCCGGTCCGCACCATCGCGGCCGTCCTCGCCGACATCGCCGACCGGGGCTGACCGGAGCACGCGTCCCGACGGGGTCGTGGGTCCGCCGGATCCACGACCCCGTCGCGGAGAGTAGTCCTACTCCGCCGAGGTGGCGTATTTGTGACGTGAAACTCAAAAGGATCACCACTGCCCCGCACCGCGGTGTCACGATGGGTCGATGACCGATACGAAACCGGCCGCGCCCAGCACGGCCCGGCACGGCTACCAGGTCGACGTGGTGTGGACCGGCAACACCGGGCAGGGCACCAGCTCCTACCGCAGCTACGAACGCACCCACGAGGTGCGCGCGGCCGGCAAGGACGCCATCGACGCATCCGCGGATCCGGTCTTCCTCGGCGACGCGGACCGGTACAACCCGGAAGAACTGCTGGTCGCATCGCTGTCGCAGTGCCACATGCTCTGGTTCCTGCACCTGGCCGCGGACTGCGGCGTGGTGGTCACCGGCTACCACGACCAGGCGCGCGGGATCCTCGCCGAGAACCCCGACGGCTCCGGCCAGTTCGAAGAGGTGCGGCTCGCGCCCCAGGTCACGGTGGCCGACCGGGCGAGCGTGGACGTGGCGGAAGCGCTGCACGAGCGCGCCCACGAGCTCTGCTACATCGCGAAGTCGGTGACCTTCCCGGTCAACTGCACCCCGACCACCCGAATCGCGAACTGACGATCGAAGCTGTTCCAGACTCGCCCTGCATCGCGGTGCGAGTTGCCGGAGTGGGCTGAGCGGCCGCGCCGCTTCAAAGATCCGCTGTGAACGACCCTAGCCGTCGGCGGCTTTGCGGTCGCGGTCGCGGAGGATGCGCTGCCGGGCCTGGTAGTCCCGCATCCGCTGCGGGTAGCCGACCTTGGCCACCTCGTAGAGCGGGATGCCGATCTTGCGGGTCAGCCGGTGCGCCGCCGCCGGGCTGTCCACCCGCCGCCGGGTCCACTCGCCGTCGTGCGCGATGAGCATCAGCGTCGTCTCGGTCACCGTCGTGCGCGGCTCCAGGTACCCCTCGACGCCGCGGCGCTGCGCCGCCCAGCCGATCAGGTGCTCGGTGTCCGCCGAGCTCGCGCCGCGCATCCTGCCGGAACGCCTCCCGCGGAACCGGTCGAACAGGCCCACCGGACTCGCCTCCCGTCGCTGGGGATGTGAAACAGCAGACGCTTCCGATGATGCCATCGCCCACATGGGGCGTGTGTGAAAAGCGTTCACTCCCGGTTGATCGGCGCCGACCTCGCGGTTGTGATCCGCGGCAGTGCAGCACAGATCACCCGGCCCACGTCGCGTACGCCCGTCGTGTGGTGACAAGATGGCTCTCAGGCGCCCGTGAACGTCCTGTTCCGGCGGCGCCGTCAGCTAGTCAACGATGCCTGTCGAGGAGTGCGAAGTGACCGACACGTCCGCCGATCTGGTCATTCTCGGCGGCGGTTCGGGCGGCTACGCCTGCGCCTTCCGCGCGGCCGAGCTAGGCCTGTCCGTCGTCCTTATCGAAAAGGACAAGCTCGGTGGGACGTGCCTGCACCGCGGCTGCATCCCGACCAAGGCACTGCTGCACGCCGCCGAGGTGGCCGACTCCGCCCGCGACGCCGACCAGTTCGGCGTCCGCGCCGCCCTCGAGGGCATCGACATCGACGGCGTCAACAAGTACAAGGACGGCGTCGTCGCCGGCCTGTACAAGGGCCTGCAGGGCCTGGCCAAGGCCCACAAGGTGACCCTGGTCGAGGGCGCCGGGACGCTGGTCGACGCGAAGACCGTCGAGGTCAACGGCACCCGGTACACCGGCAAGAACGTGGTCCTGGCCACCGGCTCCTACTCCAAGTCGCTGCCGGGCCTGGAACTGGGCGGCAGGGTCATCGCCAGCGAGCAGGCCCTGAACCTCGACTTCATCCCGGAGAAGGTCGTCGTGCTCGGCGGCGGCGTGATCGGCGTCGAGTTCGCCAGCGTGTGGCGCTCCTTCGGCGCCGACGTGACCATCGTCGAAGCCCTCCCGCACCTGGTGCCCAACGAGGACGAATTCGTCTCCAAGCGCCTGGAGCGCGCCTTCCGCAAGCGCGGCATCAAGTTCAAGACCGGCGTGAAGTTCACCGGCGCGACCCCGACCGCCGCCGGCGTCTCGGTGAGCCTGGAGAACGGCGAGACCTACGACGCCGACCTGCTGCTCGTCGCGGTCGGCCGCGGCCCGAACACCGCCGGGCACGGCTTCGACGCCGCCGGCGTGCACATGGAGCGCGGCTTCGTCCGCACCGACGAGCGGCTGCGCACCAACCTGCCGGGCGTCTACGCCGTCGGCGACATCGTGCCCGGCCTGCAGCTGGCGCACCGCGGTTTCCAGCAGGGCATCTTCATCGCCGAGGACATCGCGGGGCTCAACCCGCAGCCGATCGACGAGGCCGGCATCCCGCGGGTGACCTACTGCCACCCCGAGGTCGCCTCGGTGGGCCTGACGGAGGCCGCGGCGAAGGAGCAGTACGGCTCGGTCGAGACGTTCACCTACGACCTGGCCGGCAACGGCAAGAGCCAGATCCTCAAGACCCAGGGCGCGGTCAAGCTGGTCCGCGCCACGGACGGCCCGGTGGTCGGCCTGCACCTGGTCGGCGACCGCGTCGGTGAGCTCATCGGCGAGGCGCAGCTGATCTACAACTGGGAAGCACTGCCGGAGGACGTCGCTCCCCTGGTGCACGCCCACCCCACCCAGACCGAAGCCCTGGGCGAGGCGCACCTCGCCCTGGCCGGCAAGCCGCTGCACGTGCACGGCTGACGTCGGCTCCGCAGTCAGCCAGCACCCCGCCACACCACGAGGAGTCAGCAACAGATGGCCTTCTCCGTTCAGATGCCGGCACTCGGCGAGAGCGTCACCGAGGGAACGATCACCCGGTGGCTCAAGCAGGAGGGCGAGACCGTCGAGGTCGACGAGCCGCTCCTGGAAGTCTCCACCGACAAGGTCGACACCGAGATCCCGTCGCCCGCCGCCGGCGTGCTCCAGCGCATCGTCGCCCAGGAAGACGACACCGTCGAGATCGGTGCCGAGCTCGCCGTGATCGCCGACAGCGGCGAAGCAGCAGCGCCCGCTCCGGCCGCCCCGGCCGAGCCCGCAGCCCCGGCACCCGCCGCGGAGCAGCCCGCCCCGCCGCAGCCGGAGGCCCCGGCTCCCGCTGCCGCCCCGGCTCCGGCCGGTGGCGCGACGGGCACGGACGTCAACATGCCGGCGCTCGGCGAGAGCGTCACCGAAGGCACCGTGACCCGGTGGCTCAAGCAGGTCGGCGACACCGTCGAGGTCGACGAGCCGCTGCTGGAGGTCTCCACCGACAAGGTCGACACCGAGATCCCGTCGCCGGTGGCCGGCACGCTGCTGGAGATCGCCGCCGATGAGGACGACACCGTCGAGGTCGGCGCCAAGCTCGCCGTGATCGGCGCCGCTGGCGCGGCTCCGGCCCCGGCTGCACCGCCCGCTCCGCCGGCTCCCGCTCCGGCCCCGGCTGCTGCCGCGCCGGCTCCCGCCGCTCCCCCGGCCCCGCCGGCGCCCCCGGCTCCCGCTCCGGCCGCGCCGCCCGCGCCTCCGGCCCCGGCCGCTCCGGCCGAGCCGGCGTCGGCCGCCGGTGCGCCGTACGTGACGCCGCTGGTCCGGAAGCTGGCCAACGAGCACGGCATCGACCTGTCCGCGATCAAGGGCAGCGGTGTCGGCGGCCGGATCCGCAAGCAGGACGTGCAGGCCGCGATCGACGCCAAGCAGGCTCCGGCGCCCGCCGCCGCGGCTGCTCCGGCCGCCGCTGCACCGGCCGCTCCGGCACCGGTCGCGGAGCCGTCGGCGGAGGCCAAGGCGCTGCGCGGCACGACGCAGAAGATGTCCCGCCTGCGCCAGCTGCTGGCCCGCCGGATGGTCGAGTCGCTGCAGACCGCGGCGCAGCTGACCACGGTGATCGAGGTCGACGTGACCCGCATCGCCCGGCTGCGGGACCGCGCCAAGGCGAACTTCGAGGCCGCCGAGGGCGTCAAGCTGTCGTTCCTGCCGTTCTTCGCCAAGGCCGCGGCCGAGGCGCTGAAGCTGCACCCGAAGCTGAACGCCTCGATCGACGACGAGAACAAGCAGGTCACCTACCACGGTGCCGAGCACCTGTCGATCGCGGTGGACACCGAGCGCGGCCTGGTCTCGCCGGTGATCCACGACGCCGGGGACCTCAACCTCGGTGGGCTGGCCCGCAAGATCGCCGACCTGGCGGCGCGGACCCGGAACAACAAGATCAAGCCGGACGAGCTCTCCGGCGGCACCTTCACCATCACCAACACCGGCAGCCGCGGCGCGTTGTTCGACACGCCGATCCTGAACCCGCCGCAGGTGGGCATGCTCGGCACCGGCGCCGTGGTGAAGCGCCCGGTGGTGGTCGCCGACGAGAACGGTGGCGACACCATCGCGATCCGCTCGATGGTCTACCTGGCGCTGACCTACGATCACCGGCTGGTCGACGGCGCGGACGCCGCCCGCTTCCTGGCCACGCTCAAGCAGCGCCTGGAAGAAGGCGCCTTCGAGGCCGACCTCGGCCTCTGATCCGGCGATAGCGACAAGGGCCGCTCACCTCCTCGGTGGGCGGCCCTTTCGCTTCGATCCCGGCGGAATCGCTCGCACCGCGCCCGCCGGTGCGGGACGATTCCTGGCATGCGCGTGGTTGTCGCCGGTTCATCCGGGTTGATCGGCACGTCCCTGGTAGCCGCGTTGCGGCAGGCCGGGCACGAAGTGGTCCGGCTGGTTCGCAGGCTCCCGGCCGCCCCCGACGAGCGGGGCTGGGATCCGGAGGGCGGCCAGCTCGACGCGGACGCGCTGGACGGCGCCGACGCGGTCGTGAACCTCTGCGGCGCGGGCATCGGCGAAAGGCGCTGGAGCCCGGAGCGCAAGCGGCAGCTGGTGCACACCCGGGTGCGGCCGACCGAAGTGCTCGCCGAGGCCGTCGCCGAGCGGGGCGTCCCGGTGCTGGCGAACGGGTCCGCGGTCGGGTTCTACGGCGACAGCGGTTCGAAGCCGGTGACCGAGGCGTCCGAGCCGGGCTCCGACTTCCTCGCCCGCCTGTGCCAGCGCTGGGAGGCGGCGACCAAGCCCGCCACGGACGCCGGCGTGCGGGTGGTGCGGCTGCGCTCCGGCCTGGTGCTCGCCCCTTCCGGCGGGCTGCTCGGCCAGCTCCGGCCGCTGTTCTCGATGCTGCTCGGCGGCCGCCTCGGCGACGGCACCCAGTACATGTCGTGGATCTCGCTGGACGACGAGGTCGCTGCCATCCGGTTCGTGCTGGAGCGGCCCGAGGTGTCCGGCCCGGTCAACCTCACCGGCCCGGCGCCGGTCACCAACGCGGAGTTCACCCGCGCGCTGGGCGAGGCGCTGGGCCGGCCGGCGCCGTGGATCGTGCCGGGCTTCGCGCTCCGGATCGCCCTCGGCGAGCTCGCCGACCAGGCGCTGACCGGGCAACGCGCGTTGCCGACGGTGCTGGAGTCGGAGGGTTTCGCGTTCCAGCACCCGTCGGTCGGGGCGGCGCTGGCGGCGGCCGTCTCGTCGTGAGCCTTCGGGCTTCGCCGCTGGACCCGGGGCGTAGCCTGGCCGCGTGAGTCGTGCCAACATTTCGTGCCGCGCATCCGCCGATCCGATGGCCGTGCGCAACCTGGGAACCATCGATTACCTCTCCGCCTGGGACCTGCAGCGCGAGCTGGTCAACGGCCGTGCCGAGGGGCTGAACCCGGACACCCTGCTGCTGCTGGAGCACCCGTCGGTCTACACCGCGGGCAAGCGCACCTCGCCGGAGGACCGCCCGACGGACGGGACGCCGGTCATCGACGTCGACCGCGGCGGCAAGATCACCTGGCACGGCCCGGGGCAGATCGTCGGCTACCCGATCGTGCAGCTGGCGGACCCGATCGACGTGGTCGACTACGTCCGCCGCCTGGAGCAGGCGCTGATCTGGGTGTGCGACCAGTTCGGGCTGGAGGCGGGCCGGGTCGAGGGCCGCAGCGGTGTCTGGTTCCCGGCCGACGACGGCCGCCAGGAGCGCAAGATCGCGGCGATCGGCATCCGGGTGCAGCGCGGCATCACGATGCACGGGCTGGAACTGAACTGCAACGCCGACCTGACCAGCTTCGACCGGATCGTGCCGTGCGGCATCGCCGACGCGGGCACCACCTCGCTGAGCGCAGAGCTCGGCCGGACGGTCGAGGTGGCCGAGGCGATGCCGCTGGTCGAGAAGGGCGTGCGGGACGCGCTGGACGGCACGCTGCCGGTCAGCGAGCGCAACATCCCGCGCGAGCAGCCGACCGCGGCCGGGGTGACGCTCTCGCTGGACCCGAGCCTGCGCTGATCGGGGTCGACCGAAGAACCGAAATCCACTCCTCTAGTATTCCGTAATTACGGACTACTAGAGGAGTGGATGTCATGCCGCTGTCCCGCCGCCGCCTGCTCGCCGCCACCGGGGCCGCCGTGCCACTGCTGCTGGCCGCACCCTCGGCCGTCGCGCAACCGGCCGCCCCGCCCGACCTGGCGACCCCCGAGGGCTGGCTGACCTGGATCGGCGCGAACCGCGACGGGCTCGGCCTCGTGGTCGACGACGGGCGCGGCAACCGGCTGCTGCACCGCGCGGACGCCGCGCAGCCGCTCGCCTCGGCCGTCAAGGTCGTGCACCTGGCGGCCTACTCCGCCGCCGTCGCCGAAGGCAGGCTGGACCCGAAGGAACAGGTCCGCCTCGGCGACTGGGAACGCTTCTACGTGCCGACCGACGGCAACGCGCACGCGACCACGCTCAAGCACCTCGGCATCCCCACCGATCCGACCGGCCTGTACGCGGCAGACCCCGATCACCGGGTCACGCTCGACGACATGGCCTCGGCCATGATCATGTTCAGCGACAGCGCGGTCCCCGACTTCCTGCGCAACCGGCTCGGCGACGCCGCGCTGCGCAAGGCCGCGGCGGCCGGCGGCTGGGCGCGGCCGGACATCCGGTCCATGTGCGCGGAGTACCTGTTCCTGCTGCCCGAGTTCGCACCACCGGCGCAGCTGCCCACCCCGGCCCGGCGAATCTTCGGCTACGCCCTGGAGCAGCGCTACAGCAACGACGCCGACCTGCGCAAACGGGTGCTGGACCGGCTGATGCGCGACGGCCTGCCGCCGTACGAGCAGCAGCTCCGGTGGGGCTCGAAGACGATGTCGTCGACTGCGGCTCAGCTGGCCTCGCTGCACCGCGCCATCGCCACCGGCGGCGTCCCGGCCGAGGCCGCCCGCACCCACCTGGAACGCCCGCTCAGCGGCCACCTGCCGCCGGGCGTGCTCGGGATCGGCATGAAGGGCGGCAGCCTGCCCGGGGTCCTGACCTGCGGGATGTCGGTGCGCCGCCAGGACGGCACGGTCGCGTGGGGCGCCCTGCTCGCGCACGGCGACATCGCGCTGGAACAAGTCGGCACCGGCGATCCGGGCCTGCCGTTGGTGCTCGCGATGCAGCAGCCGGAGTGGCGGGACCGGCTTGCACGGGCGCTGGCCGGCTGAGGCAAGCTCGTCCGGTGACATCGGAGGACTTGCACCGGCGGATCGCCGCGTTGGAAGAGCGCGTCGCCGCCCTCGAAGGAAGGCGACGGGCCGACGAGGTCGAGCCCAGCGGCGGCGTCGTGCAGTACCAGGGCAGCCTGGCCGAACCGGTCGAGCTGGAGTGGCGCATCCACGTCGACCCGGCCTGGGTGCTCGGCATGGACGACGGCCCGCGCACGGACGTGCTGGCCGCGCTCGGCCACCCGGCCCGGGCCGCGATCGTGCGCCTGCTGGCGCAGCAGGGCGCCCAGCCCGCCGCCGCCCTGCAGGAAGCGGCGGGCCTGGGCTCCACCGGGCAGCTCTACCACCACCTGAAGAGCCTGACCGCGTGCGGCCTGGTGGAGCAGGACAAACGCGGCACCTACCGGCTGCGCGCCCAGGCGACGATCCCGGCCCTGATCCTGCTCACCGCGGCCTCCGACATCGCGGGCCAACTCGCAACGCGCTGACCCGAAGGGTGCCTTCGCCCGGCCGCGCCGCCGTAGGCACCCACAACTCGCCATCCACCTCGCCCCGATCCGATCGGGGGTCCGCAATTTCAATGGAAATCGAAGGTCCGATTTCCATTGAAATTGCGGAAGAACCCACCCGTCGGGGTGAGCCTGGTCGGAAGCGCCCGCTCTGCTGCGGAGGTCAGAGCCGGGTGGCGACCTCGGCGGCGACCACGTCGAGGTGGTCCAGGTCGGCGAGGTCGAGGACCTGGAGGTAGAGGCGGGTGATGCCGGTGCGCTCCCGCCAGGCCCCGATCTTGTCGACGACCTCGTCGGGCGTCCCGGCCAGGCCGTTGAGGCGCAGCTCCTCGGCCTCCCGGCCGATGGCGTCGGCCCGGCGCGAGACCTCCGCGTCGTTCTTGCCGACGCACAGCACCAGCGCCGCGGACCGCACGATCTCCTCCTGCGGCCTGCCGATCGCGGCGCACGCCGCCGCCACCCGCTCGAACTGCTCCGCCGCCGCGTCCAGGCCGACGAACGGCAGGTTGAACTCGTCGGCGAACCGGGCGGCCAGCTCCGGCGTCCGCTTCTTGCCCTGCCCGCCGATCAGCAGCGGCGGCCGCGGCTGCTGCACCGGCTTGGGCAGCCCCGGCGACTCCTCGATCCGGTAGTACCGGCCGTCGTAGTTGAAGTGCTCGCCAGCCGGGGTGCCCCACAGCCCGGTGATGATCTCCAGCTGCTCGGCGTAGCGGTCGAACCGCTCCTTCAGCGGCGGGAACGGGATGCCGTAGGCGGTGTGCTCCTCCTCGTACCAGCCGGTGCCGAGGCCGAACTCGATGCGCCCGCCGGACATCTGGTCGACCTGCGCGACCGAGATCGCCAACGGCCCGGGCAGCCGGAAGGTGCCGGCCGTCATCAGCGTGCCGAGCCGCACCCGGCTGGTCTCGCGGGCCAGCCCGGCCAGCGTCACCCAGGCGTCGGTCGGGCCGGGCTCGCCGGACACCGCCCCCATCTTCAGGTAGTGGTCGGAGCGGAAGAACGCGTCGTAGCCGGTGTCTTCCGCGTGCTTGGCCACGCGCAGCAAGTCGTCGTAGGTCGCGCCCTGCTGGGGCTCGGTGAAGATCCGCAACTTGAAGTGTTCGCTCACGGTCCCCGAGGCTAGTAGCGGGGTTCTGCCCGCGCCGACCGCCGCCCGATCACGTGTTCCGCAGCCCGTCGAGGACCCGCTCGATGCACTCGCCGATGTCGGCGCGGGCCTGCTTGGGCGACTTCGACCCGGCGATCGCGGTGGCGCCCGCCGACAGCGAGCCGAACACCACGCGGGCCAGGGCCTCGACCGGCAGCGGGGCGATCTCCCCCGACTCGACCAGCGTCCCGACGACGCCCCGGACGACGCCGAAGGTGTAGGCCTCCTCCGCCGCCCGCCACCGCTCCCAGCCCATCACCGCGGGCCCGTCCTGCACGACGATGCGCTGGTAGGACGGCTCCAGGCAGACCTCCAGGAAGGCCCGCAGCCCGGACCGGGTGGCCTCCCAGGGGCTGCCGGTGGAGATGACCTCGGCGAGGCGGGCCACCACGCTCGTCTCCACCGCGTCGAAGGCCGCCTCGAACAGCGCCTGCTTCCCGCCGAAGTGGTGGTAGAGCGCGCCCTTGGTGACCCGGGCTCGTTTGGCGATCTCGTCCAGCGAGGTACCCGCGTAGCCGTGCTCGGTGAACAGCTCGACGGCGGAGTCCACCAGCGCCTGCCTGGTGCTTTCCGAGTACTCCACGCGTCGTGGTCGAGCTGTCGCCATGCTCACAACCCTATGACATACCGGCGGTACGGACTCGTGGTACCGTCGGTACACCAACATACTCTCGGTATGCCGCACACCTGGGGTATCACCCCGGGCCCGATCCCGGAGAGCGAAGATGAGTTGGAACGACTTCCGCCGGCGGCAACAGGCGATCCAGACGGTGCTCGACGACGCGAGCCGAAACCCGTCCGAGGCCCTCACCCAGGTGCCCGCGCCCTTCCTCGACGCCACCGATGCGCTGCGCGCCCTGCAGTACAAGTGGACCCAGCAGCTGACCGGCCGCATCGGCGTCGCACTCGTCGAAACCGATGACGCCCCGCACGCCGACCGGGTCCAGGCCGTCACCGCCGCGTGGCGGCGCACCGCGGAGGCCAACCCGGTGCTCCGCGACCTCCTGGACCGGCACGAATCGGATCCGGTGCTGCGCGGCGACATGTCCCGCGAGCACCGGCTGCTCGCCATCGCCGCCGGGCTCGCCGAGCACACCGAACCGGCCGATGACGTGGCCCGCGTCGGCCGCGCGTTCCTGCAGCTGGTGCGCATCACCCCGGAGCCGTCCCCGCAATGCGTCGGCGGCCGACTCCGGAAGCTGATCCCCAGCTTCTGACCGCCCGGGGCGAACGCTCCGCCTGATCACGAGGCAGTGCTGCGAGGATGCGGTAGCCGGGTGCGAGGCATCGTTTTCGCGCGAAAACGGCGCGCAGGCCACGTTCCCGGACAGCCTCCACGGCCACCGAAACAGGCTCCCCAGCGATCAGGCGCGGTGCTGCATCCACTGGCGGGTCTCCGCATCCGCCGGAGCCTGCACCAGCAGCAGCGCGGAACCGTCCGGCTGCAGCAGCGAGCATTCGAAGCGCAGCCGGCGGCCGTCGACCGCCACCGTGACCGGCCAGCCGCCGAACTCGCGGACCGCCCGGCAACTCCACCAGTGCGCGAGGTCCGGGCGCAGCTCCTGCAACCGGTCCACGACGTCGTCGCCCGGGAACCGGTCGGCGCGCGCCCTGAACCGGAGGAAAAGCTCGTAGAGGAACCGCTCCTCCGGCACCAGCAGGTCCTGCAGCCGCTTGCTCCCGGCGAAGGCCAGCAGCAGGTTCGGGCGGCCGGACAACTCCGGTTCCGGCCACACCGCCGCGTACGCGTCGTTGCCCGCCAGGACGTCGAACCGGTGGTTCAGCACGAGCGCCGGCGTCAGCGGCCAGCTGTCCAGCATCGGCCGCAGCCGCTCGACAGCCCCTTCATCGTCGGCCTCGTCGGACACGAAACCGCCCAGCGCCAACAGGTGCCGCCGCTCGTCGCGCCCCATCCGCAGGGTGCCGGCGAGGGCCTGCAGCACCTCGCGCGAAGTCCGCACCCTCCCCTGCTCCAGCCACGTGTACCAGGCCAGGCCGACCCCGGAGGCCGCCGCGACCTCCTCGCGACGCAGCCCCGGCGTCCGCCGCCGACCGGTCGCGGGGAGCCCGAAGTCGGCCGGATCGAGCCGCTCCCGGCTCGCGCGCAGGAACGCGCCGAGCTCCCGGCGCCGGGGGTCCGCTGCGGTGCTCACGTCGCCAGCCTATGACCTGGGATCACCGCATGAACCGGCTCCTGGATGGGTTCCCGGCAGCCGGACAGGCTGGATCGCGTCCATCCGGAACCGAAAGGAACAGCCCGTGCCCCAACAACTTTGGCGCCGCGACCCCGACTCCTCGAACCTGCCGGCGCCCCGGGCGTTCGTGCGGGTGTTCGTCGCCGCGGAACAGCTCGAACCGACCACGGCCTGGTACGAGCGGCTGCTCGGCGTCGAACGCGACATGGTCATGCCGTACCCGGAGAAGGACCTCGCGCTCACCGCGGTCGGCGGCTTCCTGATCATCGCGGGCACCGACGAGTCGCTGGCCCCCTTCCGCCGGACCGTCGGCACCCTGCTGGTCCCCGACATCGACCCGTACGAGGAGCGGTTCCGGGAAGACGGGCTGGAATTCGTCCAGCAGCGGTTCCGCGCCCCGGTCGGCGAGGGCTTCACGGTCCGCCACCCGGACGGCACGGTGATCGAGTACGTGCACCACCGGCCCGCCGCCCACGAGCTCAGCTGACCGGCTGCGGCACCTGCCGCACCAGGCTGGGCAGCGGCAACCGGACCGCGTGCCCGGCGGTCAGCGCCCGTCGGGCACGCACCGACGCGATCATGCCTCGCACCTGGGCCTGCGGCTCGGCGGAGCCCTGCCGCACGAGCTCCACCGGCCACGGCAGCACGTGGCAGAGCTTGAGCAGGAACACCACCGGCAGCACCGCGATCTCCGCGAGCAGCTCCAGCGTCGCGCCGGTGAACAGCACCGCGAACCAGAGCATGAACGGGATGGCGATGATCGCCGAGATCGGGTCGTCGCCGAGACCGCTGGGCAGGCTGTCCATCGCGTCCTCGAACGAAAGCCTGCGGCGCCACAGGAACCAGCGCCGGCGCCCGTAGGGGCTGAGCTGGTGGGAAACCAGCCGCCACCGCCGCGCGCTGATCTCCGCCGGCTGGAGCTCGGCCTGCTCGGCGGCCAGCAGAGCACGCGCGTCGTCCAGCCCCGGATGGGTACCCAGATGCTCGCGCAGAACCCGGCGCAGCCGGCGAGCCGCGGCCAGGCTGCCCACCCGGATCACGCCCGCCCGGCAACCCCGGCTGCTGACCTCCAGCCGCCATCCCGTCCCGGCGGCCCGCGCGATCAGCGCGAACGGCAGCAGCACCAGGACGAGCAGCAGCTCCAGCCAGCAGCCCAGCAGCACGGGCACGAGCAGCAGGAGCCAGGCCAGCCGGAGCGCCACCGAGATCGGTCCTTCGCTCAGCCGCGGCCAGCGATCCCCGGCAAGGTGCAGGCGCACGACGCGAGACCACGGCGCCCATCTGAGGCGAACTGCCCAAGAGGTTGTCGACACGACTGTGCAGTATGACGCGTGAGATCACGCGAACCCGTAGCGCCTGGTAGTGACCCCTCCCACCTTCTCGAACCGGTTGTGTCAGGGGCGTAGCCTGTCGACGTGACTGTCGCGCCGGAGGGCCGGAAGCTGCTGCGGCTGGAAGCCCGCAACAGCCAGACGCCTATCGAGAAGAAGCCGTCGTGGATCAAGACCCGCGCACGGATGGGCCCCGAGTACCAAGAGCTGAAGGGCCTCGTCCGCCGCGAGGGCCTGCACACCGTCTGCGAGGAAGCGGGGTGCCCCAACATCTTCGAGTGTTGGGAGGACCGGGAGGCGACGTTCCTCATCGGCGGAGAGCAGTGCACCCGCCGATGCGACTTCTGCCTGATCGACACCGGGAAACCGGCCGAGCTGGACGTCGAGGAGCCGCGCCGGGTCGCCGAGTCGGTGCAGGCGATGGGGCTGCGCTACTCGACGGTCACCGGGGTCGCCCGCGACGACCTGCCGGACGGCGGCGCGTGGTTGTACGCCGAGACGGTCCGGCAGATCCATGCGATGAACCCGGGCACCGGCGTCGAGCTGCTGATCCCGGACTTCAACGCCGAGCCGGACCAGCTCGCCGAGGTGTTCGGCTCGCGGCCGGAGGTGCTCGCGCACAACCTGGAGACGGTGCCGAGCGTCTTCCGGCGGCTTCGCCCGGCATTCCGCTACGAGCGGTCGCTGAAGGTGATCACGCTGGCCCGCGAGGCCGGCCTGGTGACCAAGTCGAACCTGATCCTGGGCATGGGCGAGACGCCCGACGAGGTGCGCCCGGCGCTGCAGGACCTGCACGACGCGGGTTGCGACATCATCACCATCACCCAGTACCTGCGCCCCAGCCCGCGGCACCACCCGGTGGACCGCTGGGTCAAGCCGGAGGAGTTCGTCGAGCACACCAAGGCCGCCGAGGAGATCGGCTTCCCCGGCGTCATGGCGGGCCCGCTGGTGCGGTCCAGCTACCGCGCCGGCCGCCTGTTCGCCAAGGCCACGGTGCACCGCGGCATGCCGCTGCCGGAGAACCTGTCCCACCTGGCCAAGGCCGGCACCGCGGCCCAGGAGGCCACCAGCCTCCTCAACCGCTGACGCTTTCCGCGTGAAGGGCACCGCCGGGCGGCCACGCCGCTCCGCGGTGCCCTTCGGCCTTCACCCGGCCGTGTTTTCGGGCCGGAGTTCACGGGTCGGTCACGCATCTCGGACCGCACCTGCACCCGGCGCGGACCGGGCCGTATCCTGAAAACCATGGCCAAGCAGGACAAGGCCGCCAAGAAAGCGGCGGCCAAAGCAAGGCGCCAGGCAACACGGGGCCGGATCAAGCAGATCTTCGAGGCGTTCAAGATGCAACGCCGGGAGGACAAGCTCCTCCTCCCGCTGATGCTCGGGGCGTTCCTCGGCGTGACCGCCGTGGTGTTCCTGCTGGGCATGATCTGGAGCCTGCACTGGGTGTTCCTCCCGGTCGGCCTGGCCTTCGGGCTGCTGGCCGCGGTGATCATCTTCGGTCGGCGCGTGCAGTCGACCGTCTACCGCAAGGCGGACGGCCAGCCCGGCGCCGCCGGATGGGCCCTGGACAACCTGCGCGGCCGCTGGGTGCTGACCCAGGCCGTGTCGGGCACCGCCCAGCTCGACGCCGTCCACCGGCTCATCGGCCGCCCGGGGATCGTGCTGGTCGGCGAGGGCTCGCAGCACCGGGTCAAGTCGCTGATGGCGCAGGAGAAGAAGCGGATCTCCCGGCTCGTCGGCGAAACCCCGATCTACGAGATCACCGTCGGCCACGAGAAGGACCAGGTGCCGCTGAGCAAGCTGCAGCAGCGGATCATGAAGCTGCCGCGCAACATCGGCCCGGCCCAGATCGACGCGATCGAGAACCGGCTCGCGGCGCTCGCCAGCCGGGGCAACTCGCTGCCCAAGGGCCCCATGCCGCAGGGCGCCAAGATGCGGAACGTGTCGCGCGCCGTTCGCCGCGCGAAGTAAGAAGCAACGAGGACGAAGAAGCGGGCCCGGGTCGAAGAACCCGGGCCCGCTTCTTCGCGTCGCGATCCTTCAGCGGCGGAGGACGATGGTGCCGGTGAGCCGGTCGTGCCAGGAGCGGCCGTCGAAGTTCCACACGACGGCCGGGACGATCAGCGCCGTCAGGACGCAGCGCACCGCGGCCCGCCACGGCCCCACCATGACCGCGCCGTCGGCCCGCGCGACCCAGATCCGCATCGCCGCCATGCCCGGCGTGGCCCCGAAGAAGGTCACCGGGACCACGGTGATGACCACCCAGGCCACCAGGCTCCAGTTCTGCGGGTAGTCCGGCGCGGTGAACAACGCGGCGACCAGCGCGGCCAGCACGATGTCGATGAGGAACGCCGCCATCCGCCGGCCCACCGGCGCCGCCGCGCCGGGCCCGCTCTCGGGCAGCCCCAGCCGCTGGCCCCGCCACTCGGGCCGGGTCTCGTTCGCCTGCTCGCGCGCCTGTTTGAATGCGCTCTTCGGGCCGTCCAGCCACGATCCGACTTTTCGCACGTCACCCAGGGTACGTGCCGCCCGCGCTGGCGCTGTCGGAGCATCACGTTCGGCCACTGCGCGCAACCCCTACCACCCGAACAGGCGGCAGTTAACGCCCGCGAAACATTCGGGTGACGACGGGGCAACACCCCTGACATAACGTTGGCTACGAGCCGGCGGCGGAACCCCATGGCATGGCGGTCGGTGAGCTGTACGAGTGCGGTTAGGAGCCACCGAGGTTGTTCAAGAATCCTGACGAGGTCCTGCGCTTCATCGCCGATGAGGACGTGAAGTTCGTCGATGTCCGGTTCTGCGACCTGCCGGGCGTGATGCAGCACTTCACGGTGCCCGCGACCGCGTTCGACCAGGACGCTTTCACCGAGGGGCTGGCCTTCGACGGCTCGTCGGTGCGCGGCTTCCAGTCGATCCACGAGTCCGACATGCTGCTGCTGCCGGACCCGTACACCGCTCGCATCGACCCGTTCCGCGCCGAGAAGACGCTGATCCTCAACTTCTTCGTGCACGACCCGTTCACGCTGGAGCCCTACAGCCGCGACCCGCGCAACATCGCGCGCAAGGCTGAGCAGTACCTGAACGAGTCCGGCATCGCCGACACCGCGTTCTTCGGCGCCGAGGCCGAGTTCTACATCTTCGACTCGGTCAAGTTCGGCGAGGCCGCCAACAAGACCTTCGCCGAGGTCGACTCGGTCGAGGGCTGGTGGAACACCGGCCGCGACGAGGAAGGCGGCAACCGGGGCTACAAGACCCGGATGAAGGGCGGCTACTTCCCGGTCTCCCCCTACGACCACTTCGCGGACCTGCGCGACCAGATGGTCAAGCAGCTGATCGGCTCGGGCTTCACCATCGAGCGGGCGCACCACGAGGTCGGCACCGGCGGCCAGGCCGAGATCAACTACAAGTTCAACACGCTGCTGCACGCGGCGGACGACTTGCAGCTGTTCAAGTACGTCATCAAGAACACCGCCTGGCAGCACGGCAAGACCGTGACGTTCATGCCCAAGCCGCTGTTCGGCGACAACGGTTCCGGCATGCACAGCCACATGTCGCTGTGGAAGGACGGCAGCCCGCTGTTCTACGACGAGTCCGGTTACGCCGGCCTGTCGGACATGGCGCGCCACTACATCGGCGGCATCCTGCACCACGCGCCGAGCCTGCTGGCCTTCACCAACCCGACGGTGAACTCCTACCACCGCCTGGTGCCGGGCTACGAGGCCCCGGTGAACCTGGTGTACTCGCAGCGCAACCGCTCCGCCTGCATGCGGATCCCGATCACCGGTGCGAACCCGAAGGCCAAGCGCGTCGAGTTCCGCTGCCCGGACCCGTCCGGCAACCCGTACCTGGCGTTCGCCGCGATGATGATGGCCGGTCTGGACGGCATCAAGAACAAGATCGAGCCGGCCGAGCCGATCGACAAGGACCTCTACGAGCTGCCGCCGGAAGAGGCCAAGAACGTGCCGACCGTGCCGGACAGCCTGTCGAAGGTCATCGACAACCTGGAAGCCGACCACGACTTCCTGCTCGAGGGTGGCGTGTTCACCCCCGACCTGATCGAGACCTGGATCAGCCTGAAGCGGGAGGACGAGATCGACCCGATCCGCCTCCGCCCGCACCCGCACGAGTTCTCGCTGTACTTCGACGTGTGATCGGCTGAGCGTTGCGAAAGCGGGGTGGGGACTTCGGTCCCCACCCCGCTTTCGCATTGCTGCTCAGATGCCCTGCCACGGCGTCAACGGGGCACCGACCGTGCCGGGCTTGAACCGCAGCAGCGCACCGGCGCAGGGATCGGCGAGCAGCCCGGGCTCGTCGTAGCCGAAGCACGCCGACGTCACGTACATCTCCTCCAGCCGCGACCCGCCGAAGGCCAGGCTGGTGATCCGCCGGGTCGGCGCCCACAGCACGGTTTCGAGGTCCCCGCTCGGGGCGTACCGGTGGATCCGCCCGGTCCAGTGCATCGCGACCCACACGCAGCCCTCGGCGTCCACCGCGACACCCTCCGGGCTGCCCTCCGACTCCGCGCACGCCACCCATTGCCGGCCGGACAGCGCCCGGGCCCGCTCCACGTCGTAGTCGTAGACCCAGATGGCGCGCGTGTCGACCACGTACATCCGCGTGCCGTCCGGGCTCCAGGCCAGCCCACCGGCGCCGGTCACCCCCTCGACCAGCAGCCGCGCGCGGTCGCCGTCGAGGACGAACAGCGCGCTCGCGCGGACGTCGCGGGCGTGCGTCAGCGTGCCTGCCACGAATCGCCCCGCCGGATCGCACGCTCCGACGCTCATCCTGTCGCCGTTGCGCACCTGCACGACCGGTTCCAGCGCGGCGCGGCCCAGGTACACCCGCGCGAAACCGTTCCCCGCGGCGGCGATCAACTGCCCGTGCCGGGTCGCGCCCAGCGCGGTCACCGCGCCCGGCAGCACCCGCACCTCGTCGACACCGGAATCCCGGTGATAGGTGTGCAATTCGCGGCGCATCAGGTCCACCCAATACACGCAATTGAGCGCCGGCATCCACAGCGGGCTCGTCCCGCACAACGCCTGCCGGTCGACGAGCAGCTCGAAGTCCTCGGACATCGACCTCTCCCATCCCGAAACACGCCCGCACTCGATCGCCGAGGCTACTGGCGAATTCGGCAATTCGGGACCGCCGACCGGGGTTTCCCAGAAATGGTCCAATGGGGACGCCGGAGCCGCGATGCACCATCCGGCCTATTCGATTACCGCAATTGCGCGCGGTGGAACAATTTCACCGGGCGCCTGCCCGAATGGTCCACGTTGCACGATCGCCGGTCAAAGCCCCGAAATGTCCCGGACGAAACAAACCCGGTCGTGCCCCCGTCCGTCGTAATCGCGGTGCACGGGCACCCCGTCGGCCTCGGTGTCACCGGGAACGAGCTCGAATCCCATGCGCCGGTGGAACGCGATCGACCCGGAGTTGGCCGGGGACGTGATGCAGTGGACTCGGCGGCGCCCGGCACGAGAAGCGGCATCGAAGAATTTGGCATATAGCGCGCGAGCGAGCCCGCTTCGGCGCAGCACCGGATCGACGCCGACGAAGTGGATGTAGGCGTCCTCGGCGCGGTCGGCGGACAGGAATCCGATCAGGAAACCGGTCATTCGGCCAGCCCGCTCGGCCACGAAGCTGGTGCCGGAGAAATGCTGCAGGAACAATCGCGGCACCAGCAGCGACAATTCGCGAGCGGCGGCGGGGCTGCGGGAATCCGTCCACCACGACTCGATCGCCGCCACGATCCGCTGGTGGTCGTGCTCTTCCGCCTGGCGAAGCCGATCAGTCATGTTCGCCACCCTAGGCGTTGCGATCAGGAACCGTAAAAGACGCGTTCGACGACGGCGCGGGCATGCCGCGTGACCCGGAGGTAGTCGTCGACGACCTCACCGGTGTCCACTCCGGCCGGATAGCCCAACGCGGCGGCGACCGCGCTCAGCTCCCAGGTGTGCTTGGGAAGCTGGTCGTCGGGCTTGCCGCGCACCAGCATCACCGCGTTGCGCACGCGCATCGCCAACGTCCACGCCTCGATGAGCTCGTCGGCATCCCCGGTCTCCATGACGCCGACGGCCGCCGCGGCGCGTAGCCCATTCACGGTCGAAGTGGTTCGCAGCGCGGGGAACTCGTGCGCGTGCTGCAGCTGCAGCAGCTGCAGCGTCCACTCCACGTCGGCCAGGCCGCCGCGCCCGAGCTTGGTGTGCGTGGCCGGGTCGGCGCCTCGCGGCAGCCGCTCGGAATCCACCCGCGCCTTGATGCGCCGGATCTCCCGGACCTTGGCTTCCTCCAGGCCGCCCTCCGGATACCGGATCGGGTCGATCGCGTGGCAGAACCGCTCGCCCAGGTCTCGATCGCCGGCGACGGCGCGCGCTCGGAGCAGGGCCTGCGCCTCCCATGCCTCGCCCCAACGCCGGTAGTACGTCAGGTAGGAATCCAGGGTCCGGACCAACGCCCCCTGCCGCCCCTCCGGCCGCAGGTCGATGTCGACTTCCAGCGGCGGATCCTGGCTCGGCGCGCCGAGCAGCCGCCGGACCTGCTCCACGACGGAAGTGGCGAACCGGACGGCCGAGCGCTCATCGGCCTCGCCGACCGGCTCGCACACGAACATCACGTCGGCGTCGGAGCCGTAGCCCAGCTCGTTGCCGCCCAGGCGCCCCATCCCGATGACCGCGATCCGCGCCGGGACCTCGCCACCGGACCGGCTGGCCACGTCCCGCACGGCGACATCCAACGCGGATTCCAGCACCGCGACCCAGATGTTCGACAGGGCCCCGAACACCGTGGTCGGTTCCATCAGTCCGAGAAGGTCGCCGCACGCGATGCGCAGCAGCTCGTGCCGCCGCAACGAACGAGCCGCGGACACCGCCCGCTGCGGCTCCGAGTACCGCGCCACCGCGCTGCGCAGCGAAACCGCTGCCTCCATCGGATCGCGTTCGGCGAGAGCGGAAGTGTCCGAGAGCAGCCGCAGCACCTCCGGTGCTCGCACCAGCAGTTCCGGCACCAGCTTCGAAGTGCCCAGCAGCTGCGCCAATCGCTCGGCGACCACGCCCTCGTCGCGCAGCAGCCGCAGGTACCAAGGGGTTTCGGCGAGCGCCTCGGAAACCTTGCGGTAGGCCAGCAGGCCGCCGTCGGGATCCGGCGTGTTCGCCAGCAGATCCAGCAGCATCGGCAGCAGGGTGCCCTGGATGCTGGCCCGCCGCGACATCCCGGACGTCAACGCCCCGATGTGCCGCAACGCGCCTTCCGGCGAGGTGTAGCCGAGTGCGGCCAGCCGCTCGACGGCCGCCGAGGTGGTCAACCGCAGCGCCGCGGTGGGCACCTTCGCGACCGCCTCCAGCAGCGGGCGGTAGAAGAGCTTCTCGTGCAGTCGGCGAACCCTGTTGCCGTGCCGGCGGAACTCGCCCACCAAGGCCTGCGCCGCGGTGTTCCGGCCGCTGGAGCGCAAACCGACCGCGCGGGCCAGCACCGTCAGCGCATCGGCGTCGTCGAACGGCGGGAAGAGGTGGGTGCGCCGCAATTGCCTCAGCTGCAACCGGTGTTCCACGGTGCGCAAGAACCGGTAGGAGTCCACGAGGTCGGCCGCGTCCGCGCGGGCCACGTAGCCGCCGTCGCCCAGCGCCAGCAAAGCGTCCAATGTGGATTTCGAGCGGAGCGAGCCGTCGCTGCGGCCATGCACCATCTGCAGCAGCTGCACGGCGAACTCCACGTCCCGCAGGCCGCCGCGGCCGAGCTTCAGCTCGCGCTCCACCAACTCCGAGGGGACGTGCTCCTCGACCCGTCGCCGCATGGACCGCACGTCCACGACGAATCCCTCGCGCTCCGCGGCGGTCCACACCAACGGCTGCACGGCCTCCAGGTAGCGGTCGCCGAGTTCTTCGTCGCCGGCCACCGGCCGCGCCTTCAACAACGCCTGGAACTCCCAGGTACGAGCCCACCTGCGGTAGTAGCTGAGGTGTCCATCGAGCGTCCGCACCAGCGCGCCGGCCTTGCCCTCCGGCCGCAACGCGGCATCGACCTCGAAGAAGGCCGGGCCCGCCACGCGCATCATGAGGCTGGCCAACCGGGTCGCCGTCGGGATCTCCGATTCGCTGTGGGCGACGAACACGACGTCGACGTCGCTGACGTAGTTCAGCTCCCGGCCACCGCACTTGCCCATCGCGATCACCGCGAGCCGAGGCACCTCATCCACCCCGGACCGCTGCAGTTCGGCAACGGCGACCGACAGGGCCGCGCGAAGCGCAGCCACCGCGACGTCGGAGAGGTTCGCCGCGACGCTCTCGTACGGCATCGTGGGCAGCGAAGGCTCCGCGACACTCGCCATGTCATTGCCGGCGACGTCCAGCAGCAAGCCGCGATAGGTACTCCGCAAAGCACTGACCGCCTCCGGCCCGTGCAACTTCGCAACCGGGCCGCCCTCTGTTCCCGGTGCCCCGTCTCCGTCCGCCGCCACTGCCGCCAGCAGCACCGCGGTGCGTTCCTGGAGGGTGCTCGGCTGAACGGTGTCGGAGCGCAAACGGAGCCAGTCACTGGGATTCGCCACGAGATGATCGGCGAACGCCGTGGAATCGCCGAGCACACCGAACAAACGCCCGCGCAGCCCGATGTCGTCCGCAAGCGACCGCGACAACTCCGCCCAGCCCGAGCCGACGGCTTCCCTAATCCGGTCGAGCGACAGCAGCGCGAGATCCGGGTCCGGCGTGCGGGACAACGCGGCGACGATCGGCTCGGATTCCCCGGGGCCGGTGTCCGACCACCAGCCGACTCGCCTCAACTGGTCCCCGGCACGCGACGCGTCGCTGAATCCGTAACGCGCGGTGGACGGCACCGAACCCGATCGGGACGAGTTGCTGTTCGCCATGTTCGAACCGTAGTCCGCATTGAATCCCGTTGGAGACCCCACCTGACGACAATCACGCCAACGGCAGGAACCTGCTGGTGGTCCGCTCCTCCGGCGGTGTGGCGACCAGCCGGACGAAGCGCTCGGCGACCGGCTGCCAGGTTTCGGCGAGGTCGGCGTGGAAGTCCCGCAGATGCTCGACCTCCAGCTGCCCCGGCCGCACCGTCTCCGCGACCTCGGGCGACAGCCTGGCCCACTCCAACACCACGTCCGGGGTCGTCTCGATGTGGAACTGCAACCCGTAAGCGCAGTCCCCGACCCGGAACGCTTGGTTGTCGCACTTCGGGGAAGAAGCGAGCAGTTGCGCCGACGGCGGCAGGGAAGAGATCTCGTCGGTGTGGAACTGCAGCACATCGGGGGTCAACGGAACCGGGCCGAGCAGCAGATCCTCCGCCGCGGCATCCCGCTTCGCCACCAGCAAGGTCCCGGCCTCCGGCCCCTTGCGAGCTGGACGCACCTGACCGCCGGTGGCGACGGCGAGCAGCTGAGCACCGAGGCATACCGCCAGCACCGGTACCCGCTCACCAACGGCCTTGCTCAGCAGGGCGCGAAGCCCGGCCAGCCAAGGGTGTTCCGCGTCGTCGTACACGCCCATCTCGCCGCCGAGCACGACCATGCCCTGATGGTCGTCGAAGCCGGCCGGGAGTTCCTGCTCCGCCGGAAGCACGACGTCGAGTTCCGCGCCGGCGGCGAGCAGCCATTCACCGAGCTCGCCCGGCGGATCCAACTTCGACGGTTGGACAACGAGAATCCGCACACCACCCATGCCCGTGAGCGTACGTGCCGACAGCACGGCCGCCTACTGCCTTTCGGGCTCGGTTCGCACTTCACGACAAATAGAGAAGGGTCCCTTCTCTCCCGGGAAAACCAGGAAAGAAGGGACCCTTCTCAAATAATGTGTCGGCGGTGTCTTACTCTCCCACACCCTGTCGAGTGCAGTACCATCAGCGCTGGGGAGCTTAGCTACCGGGTTCGGAATGGGACCGGGCGGACCCTCCCCGCCATCGCCACCGACAACCCTCAACCCACCCACAAAAGGGCAGGAAACTCGTCATCAGAACACGAATGACACAATGTTCAATTATCAACAACCGTGGCCCAGTTGCTGCCTCAGAAACCGTATAGTGGGTGCGTAGCAATCTTCGTGAGCAAGTCCTCGGCCTATCAGCACCAGTCAACTCCACACCTTACAGTGC